>JAIRUQ010000006.1 GCA_031254315.1 Treponema sp. | reverse complement strand
CCACGGTTCTATTGGAATAACTTAAATTTTTTGGAGCGACAGATTCGTCCGCTCCCAGTACAATGAAATAATTATCCCCGCTTACCGCATTGGCTGAAATATAGGTCAGAGAGGCGTCAAGATTTTGATTGTCAATTCTTACATCTCCACGATACAATCCGGGACTGCCTGGCATACCGCTTGCACTCGGCCCATAATCCGAAATCCCATTGGCGTTTTTTGCCCGTAGTCGGACATTATAAGTCGTGCCACTAGTCAGTCCGGTTATGGTTACTGTAGTCCCGGAAGTCGTTGTCGCAAGTGTTGTTGGAGTGCCTGTTCCATAATACACCTCATATTCATCCGCTCCGGCAACGGTAGTCCATGTTACCGATAACGTACTATAGCTAGGACTTACCGTCGGCGTTCCCGGTGTACCCAACGGCCTCCCGCTTACGACCGTGCTTACATTGCTTTCACCATTGGCATTTTTTCCCTTAACCCAAACATAATACGTTGTGCCGTTGGTTAATCCGCTAATTGTTGCCGTTGTTGTTGCAACGGTTTGCGCAGGACTTCCCGGTCTTGTATTGCTTGTGTTGTAATACACCTCGTATTGATCCGCTCCTGCTACGGCAGTCCAGCTTAACGAAAGCTGTTGGTTCCCCGCACTGAGCGTAACGGTTCCCATATTGCCAATGGGTTTCGCGCTTGCGGGAAGGCTGTAAGCGCCGGTTCCGCTTGAATTCCTGCCTCTTATCCACACATTATAAGACGTACCGTTCACCAGTCCGGTAATCGTTACCGATGTCGCAGGAGTGTTTACTGTTTGAGCCGCCGTTTGCGGTGGATTTGCACCGGTTCCGCAAAATATCTCATATTGATTCACATCGGCTATAGCTGTCCAGCTTACGGAAATTTGGGAGTTTCCCGCAACTAACGTCGGAGCAGAAGTACTGCCTACCAGTCTACCGCTTGCGACCGTACTTACATTACTTTCACCATTGGCATTTTTTCCTTTGACCCAAACATAATATGTTGTGCCGCTGGTTAATCCGCCGATCGTTGCCGTTGTTGTTGAAACGGTTTGTACCGGGCTTTCCGGTCTTGCATTGCTTGTGCTGTAATAAATTTCATATTGATCCGCTCCTGCTACAGAGTACCAGCTTAATAAAAGCTGTTGCCCTTCCGCACTGAGCGTAACGGTTCCCATGGTACCAATAGGTTTGGCGTTTGAGGGATCGCTGTAGGCACCGGTTCCGCTTGAGTTCATACCTCTTACCCATACATTGTAGCTTGTACCATTCACCAGTCCGGTAATTGTCGTCAATGTCACCGGAGCGTATACCACTTGAGCCGCCGTTGGCGGCGGGTTTGCACCGGTTCCGTAAAACACTTCATATTGATTCGCTTCGGCTATGGCTGTCCAGCTTACGGAAATCCAATTGTTACCCGCAATTAATGTCGGGGCAGAAGTACTGCCTATCGGGCTACCGCTTGCGGTCGCGCTTACATTACTTTCACCATTGGCGTTTTTCCCTTTAACCCAAACATAATATGTTGTGCCGTTAGTTAATCCGCTGATCGTTGCCGTTGTTGTCGTAACGGTTTGTGCCGGGCTAACCGGCATTGTGTTGGTTGTGTTGTAATAAACCTCGTATTGATCCGCTCCGGCTACAGCGGACCAGCTTAACGAAAGCTGTTGATTCCCCGAGCTTACCGTGACGGTTCCCATATTGCCAATAGGTTTGGCATTTGCAGGATCGCTGAAAGTGCCGGTTCCGCTTGAGTTTTTGCCTCTTATCCACACATTGTAAGTCGTGCCATTCACCAGTCCGGTAATTGTCACCGTTGTTGTAGAGGCGTTTACTGTTTGAGCCGCTGTTGGCGGCGGGGTTGCGCCGATTCCGCAAAATACCTCATATTGATCCGCTCCGGCTATGGCTGTCCAGCTTGCGGTAATTTGGACGTTGCCCGCAGTTAACGTAGGAGCGGAAGTACTGCCTATCAGTTTACCGCTGGCTGTGCTTACACCACCTGTGCCATTAGCATTTTTCCCTCTCACCCACACATAATACGTTGTGCCATTGGTTAACCCGGTGATCGTTGCCGTTGTTGTTGAAACAGTTTGAACAGGGCTTTCCGGCATTGTAGTGGTTGTGCTGTAATAAACCTCGTATTGATCTGCTCCTGCTACAGCGTCCCAACTTAACAAAAGCTGTTGCCCATCTGCGCTTACCGTAACTGCCCCCATATTGCCAATGGGTTTTGCGCTTGCGGGAGCGCTGTAAGCACCGGTTCCGCTTGAGTTTCTGCCTCTTATCCACACATTGTAACTCGTGCCGTTTGTCAGTCCGGTAATTGTCACCGTTGTTGTAGAGGCGTTTACTGTTTGATCCGCTGTTTGCGGCGGGGTTACAGCGGTTCCGTAAAATATTTCATATTGATTCGCTTCAGCTATAGCTGTCCAGCTTACGGTAATTTGGGCGTTCCCCGCAACTAACATCGGAGCGGAAGTACTCCCTATCGGTCTACCACTTGCGACCGCGCTTACACCACCTGCGCCATTAGCATTTTTCCCTCTCACCCACACATAATACGTTGTGCCGGCGGTTAATCCGCTGATCGTTGTCGTTGTTGTCGCAACGGTTTGCTCGGAGCTTCCAGGCATTGTATTACTTGTGCTGTAATACACATCGTATTGATCCGCTCCGGCTACGGCAGACCAGCTTAACACAAGCCGTTGCCCATCTGCGCTTACCGTAACGGTACCCATATTGCCAATAGGTTTTGCGGTTGCGGGATCGCTCAGAGTGACGTAATAGCTTACACCCCTTACCCATACATAGTAAGTCGTACCATTTGTAAGTCCGGTAATGGTTGCCGATGTTGTCTGGGCGTTTACCGTTTGTGTCGCTGTCTGCGGCGGGTTCACATCGGTTCCGTAAAATATCTCATAATGATTCGCATCGGGTATTGATGTCCAGCCTACGGTAATTTGGGTGTTACCCGCAATCAATGTCGGAGCGGAAGTACTGACAGGTGTACCTCTTGCTTCCCTAAAGAAAGTTGCGCCACTAGCATTTGTCCCTCTAACCCAAACATAATACGTTGTGCCGTTGGTTAATCCGCTAATCGTAGTCGTTGTTTCTACAATGGTTTGCGCCGGGCTTTCCGGTCTTGTATAGGTTGTGTTGTAATAGACCTCGTATTGATCCGCCCCTGCTACGGCAGACCAGCTTAACAAAAGCTCTTGCTCTCCGGTATTTACCGTAACGGTACCCATATTGCCAATGGGTTTGGCGCTTGCGTACGGACTAAAGCCGCTCGTCCCAAGATCATTTTTCGCCGTTATCCAAACATAATAAGTGGTTCCATATACCCATTCGTTCGTATAAATAGAATATGTAAACATATCGGCGGTAAAATCAAAGCCACGCTGTTGCGCTTCAGCAGAATTGTCTGTTGTTCCCAGCCATACTTGATAGGTTCTCGCTCCTTCAACTGCTTGCCATGTAACGGACAGTTCCTGATCTCTCACAATTATCAGCGGCATTGCCGGAGAAGCAGGCACCGCTGTTGGTAATTTAGGTACACCGACCTCAATGGGACTGTATTCGCTTCCTTGCCCCCGGCTGTTTTGCGCCCGAACCCGTACATAGTAGACATTACCACCTTCCAGATTTCGAATTACAACGCTTGTGGTGGTAGTGCTAGTGGTAATGGTTCCTACTCCCCATCCGTCCGGCGTTGGGCTGATATACACCATATAAGAAACAGCACCGCCACATTCTTCCCAACTGATGGTGAGCTGGTATATTCCGGAAACGACTATCGGTCTTTCCGGCGTTGCGGGAGGGTCGTATGGCGACCAAGGGATGCCCCGGCTGGCAGGGCTGAAATCGCTGGTACCGGATTTGCTGACCGCTTTTATCCAAACATAATAAACGGTCTTGTTAGTTAATCCGTCTAATACAGTAACCGTTTCCGTAACGGTTTTTGCCGGTTTAGTAGGCGGGGACTGTTCCGTACTGAGATATACGTTATAGCTTTCAGCGCCTTCTATCGCTGTCCACTGCACCGTAAATTAGACTATCTGAAATCGTTAATACCGGAGCACCGGGAGTAGCAAGGGTAAAATTCTTTTCGGAATTATCTGTCTCGCCGTTGCCCATATCGCAAGCTACAAAAGCCAAAACCGCCATAATCACAATCAGGCTTTTGAGCACTCTTAAAAGTCCATGATTTTCTGTAAAAAACCGTTTGTTTTTCATAAGGAAATCCTCTATTAAAAAAACAATAAAAGGACATAATTATGTCTTTTTATTGTATTATAGAACATAATTACGTCTATTACAAGTTCCATAAAACATAATTATGTAGTTTTCAACTCCTCTTTAAACATAATTATGTTATTTTTGATGTATGTCTGATTTTTCTCAGCGTTTACGCTCCGAAATTGAATATATAGGGCTTAATGAAAATACCTCGTGGCAAGCCACAAGGTATTTTCGTTGGAGAGGAAATTTATTATTCTGGCGAAGGTTCATACCCTATTAGCCTTTTATAAAATTCATACTAAGTATTGGAATTTTAAGCGTAGCAAGTTGCGGGGTATGAACCCCCGCCTTCCAATCAGAAGGAATTTGCCGCTAAAGCAGGTATAAAAAAACGGGCTTTGGACACCTATTTATGGGCGCAAAAATCCATGCCGCCTGCCGATACAGCAGTAAAAATAGCTTCCGCTCTCGGAGTCTCTGTTGAATATCTGGTAACTGGTAAAGAATACCAGCAATCCGCAGGCGTTTCGATGTATCTAAAGTTCAGGGAAGTGCTGGATGATTTGACAGTTTTGCCAAGTGAGCTTCTTGACTCCATAAAAGCAATGATAAAAACCGCCGCTAGTAATGAACGTAAGAAAACAACGTCCCCGGTTAATAATTAACTAAATTCCACCTAACAGTAACCGCTCTCATCCGCAAAGCAGACACCATCACGCGCCAAGACCGCGCAGTAACTCCCTCGGCTTGCTTCCATGAGCGGGACCGACTACCCCAAGATGTTCCATTTCATCAACAAGGCGTGCGGCGCGGTTAAAGCCGATTTTTAGGCGGCGCTGAATGAAACTCGCGCTTGCCTTGCCCTGCTGGTAAACAATTTCCAGCGCTTTGTCGTATAGGGGATCGCCGCCGTCAGAGAAAAGCGACACGCCTGTGTCTTCCTCTTCTTCCTCAAAGAAAATCTCGTCGTCAATGTATTCTGGCTCGCCGAAAGATTTAACATGCTCAACGACCGCTTCAACTTCTTCTTCGGAGACAAACGCGCCCTGCATACGAATCGGGAACGGATCAACAACTCCTGAGTAAAGCATATCGCCCTTGCCAAGAAGTTTTTCCGCGCCAACCATGTCGATGATGATTCTGCTGTCGGTCTTGCTTGCGACCATGAACGCGATGCGGCTGGGAATGTTTGCTTTGATCAAACCCGTGATTACGTCAATCGAGGGACGCTGAGTCGCAAGCACAAGATGAATGCCAATCGCGCGGCTCATCGCGGCGAGTCTTGCCACAGTAGACTCAAGCTCTTTGCCTGTTGTTGTCATTAAATCCGCAAACTCATCAATTACTACGACGATGTAGGGCATGTACTCCTGAGCGATATTTTTCTCTTTAATGCGTCTGTTGTAACTGCGAATGTCGCGCACACCCATCGAATCGAGACAAGCGTAACGCCTCTCCATTTCATAAATGCAGTATTGAAGAGCCTGAAACGCTTTTTTAGGTTCGGTAATTACCGGAGTCAACAAATGTGGAATGTCATTATACAATTTCAATTCAACAATTTTAGGATCGATAAGAATTAGTTTGCACTCAGCAGGATGCATCTGATACAGTATCGAAAGAATCATTGAATTTACACAAACAGATTTTCCCGATCCTGTAGCCCCGGCAATCAAGAGGTGCGGCATTTGAACGAGATCGACAGTCTGCGCTTCTCCGGTGATGTCCTTTCCCATGATGACGGGAATTCCCATTTTGTCGTCGGAACGCTGTAGCTCCCCTTCGATAATTTCCTTAAAAGAGACAATGTTGCGTTTTGCGTTGGGAACTTCTATGCCCACCGCGTGTTTTCCCGGAATTGGAGCGACAATACGCACAGAAGACGCGGCAAGGCGCAACGCGATATTATCCTGTAAGCCGACGATCTTTGAAAGTTTCACTCCGGGAGCGGGGAGAATTTCAAACATGGTGATTACAGGTCCCTTTTTGATACCTGTAACTTCAGCCTGAATTTTAAACTCTTGCAGAGTTTCTTTTAACGCAATCGCCGCATCTCGTGTAGGCTGATCGATAACCCAATATTCACCGTCGGGGTATTCATTCAATATATCGATGGGAACTCTGTACTTTTTATACTTTGAACTGTTTGACTGAGCGGCTTTCCTGCGAACCGCCTCGCCGTGCGCCGCCGCCGCGGCAGTCGCTTCTTCTAAAACGCGCGTTACATCATCAATGTCGTCAACATCATCAATATCATCTGTATCGTCAATATCTTCATCAATCTGATCGTCTTCTGTCTCTGTTTCATCATCTTCGTTTACAGCTAACTCTTCAACTTCACTTTCCGTATTAGGTGAAATCCCGCTAGTTTCCGCACGGTAGGAATTATCGGGAAACGGAATGACATTACTTTCTTCTTGCGCGGCGGAAGTTTCAGGCGCGGGAAGCAGAGCGGCACGTCTGCGGAAAAGCCCGTTCTCCTTAAAGAACAGCGCATTTCTTAAAATCTGCATAAGCAGAACTTCAATCACGGTAATAAAAATAATAAGCAGGCTAAATCCGGTTTTCCCCGTAAAACTTAAAAGCGCGAACTGCGCCGACCTAATTTCAAAATCACGGATAAACGCAAACCCGACAGCAAGGGTCAGGAACGGAACAATAAAACTGCTAAGGAAGAAAATCCTGTCAGGTCGCCAGCGCGGATCGGCAAGAATAACAGCGGCATAAGCAAAATACACGGGGATTAATATTGAAAGAATCCCAAAAGAGCGCGTAAAAAACTTGCCGGGAGCCGCCGGAAAAAAGCCCACCCCAAAAAGGGCGGAAAACAGCGAAAAAACCAGCAAAATCCCGCAAAGCCCCAAAAAAACCGCCAACGAAATGGCAATGGTGCGAAACTTAAAATACCCGTCTGTTGTAAACTTATGCTTAAAATCGTCAATAATCTGCAAAACACATACCTCTGCTATATTTTCGGTTGTTTTTCGCTATTGCTGGAGTATTGGTTGACAGATAAGCAAGGAGGAATAATAATTTGAACTAACCATGAGCGACCCTATCTTTCCCGAAATAAAACCTCCTTCAAGACCGCCAAATTGCTTAAAATGCAGTCATTTCAGGGTTACTTGGGACCCCACATTTCCACGGGCTTGCGATATTTTTTCGATTAAAACATCAAGAATGCCGTCTGCTGAAGTTTTTCGCGCGACAGGCGCAAACTGCCCTTCTTTCACTCTGAAAGAAGGCTTAAAATAACTATTACTCTCTGATGAAAAAAGCATGAGGAATACGCCCAGCCTGCTGACCAGCTATTATATCTTTGTGCCTTTGTGTGAAATTTTAGCCCATACAGGCTACGACAGTTTTAATCCGCTAAACAAGTCCCGACTGCTTTGGCGGTGTCTATCATGTAGTGATTGATAGGGACATTTTTTACTTTGCCTTCGGGGACGCTCAAATCGACAGAATCAATGTCGTTGCCGTTAAGGGCAACCATACGACCGTATTTGCCCTTCGCTAGAAGCTCGACAGCGGCAGTGCCAAGACTGGTTGCAAGAACACGGTCGGAGGCGCTGGGAATACCGCCGCGTTGCATATAGCCCAAAACGGTCGCGCGAGTTTCCATGCCAGTCTCCTCTTGGATTTCCTTTGCCACACGATAAGCCACAGAGGGACCGTTTTCGTTACGGTATTTTTTTCGGTCTTTTTTATCCATATCCGCTTCTTTAAGAGACATCGCGCCTTCGGCTACAACCACAATGGAAAACCTCTTGCCCGATCTGGCGCGTTTTTCAAGATGACGACCAATGGAGTGTATATTATAGGGGATTTCGGGAAGGAGGATAATATCGCCGCCTCCGGCAACTCCGGCGTAAAGAGCGAGCCAGCCGGCTTTGTGTCCCATCAATTCGATAACGATAACACGGCTGTGGCTCTGCGCCGTGGAATGTAAACGGTCAATCGCTTCCGTGCAAATCGCCAGCGCCGAATGAAAACCGAACGTTCTGTCCGTGCCGACTATGTCGTTGTCAATCGTTTTGGGAAGCCCGATTACATTAAGCCCCTCGCGTGAAAGTTTATAGCCTGTGGTGTTGGTTCCGTTTCCTCCAAGCACGACAAGGCAGTCAAGCTCCAATTTTGAGTAGGTCTCCATAATCGCTGAAACTTTGTCGCTGGCAAGCTCGTCCTTGTTGTCATTCTCAAAGGGTTTTTCCCTGCTGGAACCGAGGATGGTTCCGCCGCGCGTAAGAATACCGGAAAAATCTTCGGGGCTAAGCGGCTTTGTGTCCTCGTAAATAAGACCGCGAAAACCGTTGGCAATTCCGGTAATTTCCATTCCGTACAAACCATGAGCCGCACGGCATACTCCGCGAATTGCGGCGTTTAAGCCGGGACAATCGCCGCCTGCCGTCAAAATCCCCAATTTCTTGGTAACACTGCGAATAGACGCCATAACTCCTTTATATAGGAAAACTTGCTTTTTTTCAATATGGCTTTTTCAAAATTTCAGTTTTGAAAATGTATTAAGGATGAGATTTTGCCTCATTCCAGAATTTGTCCATACTGCTCAAATTCTCCTTTTTCATCTCCTGCCCCGTCTCTTTCATCATCTTTTCTACATACTTAAAGCGTTCAATAAATTTGCTGTTGGTTCGGCGAAGAGCCACAGAAGGCTCCACTTTTAGAAAGCGGCAAAGGTTAATCACGGAAAAAAGCAAGTCGCCCAACTCTTCTTCCTTATGAGCGATTGTTGCCGCATTTTCGCTGTCAGCGGCGTTACTTGCAACTTGCGCTTCTTCAAGTTCTTCCCTAATCTTCGCAATCACTCCTTCAATGTCCTGCCAGTCAAATCCTGCCTTCGCCGCTTTTTTCTGGAGCTTGTACGCACGATCCACAGGCGGAAGACCGGCGCTTACTTCATCAAGAATTGAGTCCTTTGGCTTGCGTCCTTCCTGCACTTTAATCGCCGCCCAATTTACAAGAATCTCCGCAGAGTCTTTAACTTTAACGTCTCCAAAAACATGAGGATGCCGCCGTATCAACTTTTCGTTGATTCCAGTCAGCACATCGGCGACTGTAAACTTGCCCTCTTGCTCAAACATATAGCCAATCATTGTCGCAAGCAGAAATATATCCCCCAATTCTTCAGCGACATGAGCAGGATCATTTTCATCGATTGCTTCAATGCACTCGTAAGTTTCTTCAACTAACGCGCCTCTGAGCGTAGGCGGAGATTGTTCCTTGTCCCATTTACAGCCGTCGGGACCACGCAGTTTTATTATAGTGTTGTACAGCGCGTCAAAAGTCTCACTTGTCGTCATCTTGTGTTTCCTCTTTCTGAATTACAATCTTCTTTTTTGCCCATTCTTTTAACATGGTTTCCGGTTCTTGAACAAAAGTCTGCGTCAAAAGATTTGCCCCTGCATCGAGCGTTGGGATAAGCGTCTCCTGCTCATTTTTCATAAAGTCCGAAAGCACCCAATCGATCACACCCTCGCCGCTTCCTTCACGACCGCCTTCGCCGGGAAGGCGCGAATCAGGGCGTCCAAGACCAATTCGAATACGCCAAAAATCCGCACTGTTAAAACTTTTTTTCATGGAACGAAGCCCGTTATGACCGCCAAGTCCGCCCGAAAATTTCAGCGAAATGAAACCAAGCGGCAGTTCCAATTCATCGTGGACTACAATTATTTCTTCTACTTTGATTTTGAAAAACGCCGCCACCGCAAAAACCGAATCACCTGAATGATTCATATATGTTTCAGGCATAATAAAGTGAGTCCCTTCACGAACAGCGTACAACCCTTTATATTTTTTCTGCCATGAAAGGGAGGCATAGAAAGGGAGCGACTGCGCGAGCATGCGCCCTGCATTGTGCCTGTTATGCTCATATTCCGAGCCGGGATTTCCCAGAAAAGCGGCAAGTTTGATCATTTTTTGCTGTCCCCGGCAGGCTTGTACATTGTTTTATAATAGCCAAATATGAAATTTTCCGCAAGCGTGCTTTATGGAGCAAACGGCACAATTCTTATAGATTTTAATAATCCGTTTTTGAATATTAAATCACAATATCCTCTTATATTATCATAAGGAGAAGTATAAATATTGCTTCTTATAACGTATGATATAATGTTATCTTCCAATGGACTCTCAACAGTTACCTCTCTTATTTCACTGCTATTTTCGCCAAAAGCATCATCAGCCATGTATTCTTCAAATTTTTCATACGGAAATAAATGAAGATAGTTTTTGTCATTTATTTCTATTTTAACAGGCGCAATAAAATATATATCTATTTGATCGCTTGTAAATATTGAAACTCCATAGTGATCCCATTCAACATCATAAATATATAGAAATCCGCTAAGTGCATGTAGTATATTTGGCGCTGTCCGTTCTTTTATAGTATAATCACCGGAAATATTGACAGTCGCTAATAATTCATCCAAATTATTATATGTATGTTTTAACCTCAAATCATTAAATATATAGTCATGAATTTCATCTATTGTACTTAATTCTTGCCCTATTTTAGATTGACTATCCTGCGTCTGTTCTGTATTTTTATTTTTTATACAATTTGTGAATAAAATAATAACAAGAAAACTACTAACAATTAGTCTTTTCATAATTTATGTATATGGAATCTTTGTATTCGTTGTTGGCGAATTCTTTTAACAGCCAAGTTTTCCCGACCTGCCTTGCTCCGTACAATATTAAAGGCTTTCGCTGAGAAGAAGATTTCCACACTAAAAGTTCATTGTATATTGTCCGTTTCATGCTCTAATCATAGTCAAAATTGACACTTTTAGCAAGCTAAAATGCAACAAATTGACACTTTTAGAAGGTTGAAATTTTGCATATTCTGCCCTGATTTTCTTTCTTTCCGCCATGGTGAATCCCATCCTTTCCCTCCAAAAAACATCGGTTTTTGAAGTATTTCAGTTTTTCCATGGTTAGTTTTTTACGTGGGATTTTTGCCCCCCCAATGGTTAGATTTAACGTGAGATATAGCGAAGTATTGACAATTTAATATTATTAGGCTGTTCTTTCACTTAATAATATTAGGTATTTTATTACCTATTATTATTGTGTCATAAAAACTGATTTTTAAGGAGAAAAAAGAGATGTCTTTTTTCCTAGTTCTTATTTTTGTTGCAAACATTTTGGAGTTTATGATGTTTGTGGAAAATGAAGAGTTATGTGAAATACGGGCTAAAATATAGAGACATTGACATAAATATTATTTTAATATAATATAAAGTTATGAGAACTATTTGTCCAAACTGTAAAACTCAATTGTCATTAGATACTATAAATGGCTCAAAAGTAACATATAAATGTTCAAATTGTAATGAGATTCTAGATTTATCAGATTTGCTAGATATAGATAAAGCAGAAAAATTATTGTTACAACCACCAAAAATGGTCCGGGTAAAAAGAAAAAAGGGATTGATAATTGTTCATGTTCCTGTAAATCTAAACAAAATAAGTTATTTATTTTTATCCATATTTATATTAACCCTATTTTCTATTTTTTTGGTACCGTTTATATGGAGTTTATATATAATAAATTCTAATGAATTTGCAGTTAATATTATAAATATTATTTTGGGGATAGTATGTGTGATTTTAGGCTTTCTTATTCTTTCTTTCCCTTTAAGGAAAATATTCTGTTCAACGTTTCAAAGAATCAAAATAGTATTTTCCGGTAATAATATTTGTATATATAGGGGGTTAGGGGAAAAAAATGAAAATATAGATATAAACTTTATTAAGAAAATATATTCAACTAAATCAATAAAAGAATATAAAAATAATGATGGTGATGTTACAAATGTAGATATTAATAGAAATATATATATAGAAATAGAAAATAAGAACACGATAGCAATTAATGTACATGATGTAAATGAAATTAATTCATTATTTCTAATACTGATAATAAAATATTTTAGTTATAAAAAACAAGGAATATAATGTTCGCCCGTACTTCACATAACAGGATTGTTAAAGTACGCCGCTAAAGCGGCTAGGGTTACGGTTTGCAAGCCCTGCAAAACCTGCGGTTTTGCTTATTCGAGGACAAGCAACGGTATCATCTACTAAATTATACAGCTTCTATCGCTTATTCGCACGGGTAACAGGCACAACACAATAAACTTATAAAGAAAGCATCAGCGAATGAACACGAAAATTTCATTCGTTTTCATTCGTATAATTCGCACAATTCGTTGACTCTCCTCCTTAACTTGACACCTATACACTTGTGTGGTATAATTTTAGTATCAAGAAGGAGAATTATGAAAAAGCAAACAGGAGCAATAGACTTTTCAGGGATTGAAAAAGCCATTGTATCAGTCAATGGACAAAATGTCATAATAGACAGCGATGTGGCAAGGATTTATGGCGTGGAAACAAAAGAGGTAAATCAAGCCGTAAGGAATAATCCTGAAAAGTTTCCCTCTGGTTATATCATTGAAGCAGACAAGGGTGAACTGGTCAAAATTTTTGACCGGTTCAAAAACCTAAAACATTCCACAGTGCAACCAAAGGCTTTTACCGAAAAGGGTATGTATATGCTTGCCACAATATTGAAAAGCCCTAAGGCAACTGCGGCGACAATCGCAATTATCGAGGCTTTTGCGAAACTGCGTGAATTGTCTCATGCTATCGCAAAACTGGCAGATGTTAAAGAAAAGCCGCAACAACAGTCCCTTATGCAAAAAAGCGGAGAAATTTTTTCTGAATTAGTTGCCTCTGATATGCCCGTGTCCGGTACAGAAACTACTTTTGAGGTTAACTTCGCTGTTATGAAATTTCGGCACACTGTTAAAAAAGAAAAAAACAAGGGAAGCGCGGCAACTGTCCACCGCTCAAAATAGCTGTCCCCTTTGTGGTGTTGACAAATGGGTGACAATTGTGTACCATTAAGGAGGTAAGGAGAATAGGCATGAAATTTGTTACTGTAAGGGATTTTCGGACTTCCTCGGCAAGCATTTGGAAAAGATTGCCTGTTGAAAAGGAAATGGTTATAACCAACAACGGAAAACCGATAGCTCTGCTGACCCCATTAACCGATGAAACACTGGAAGAAACCCTTTCGGCTGTAAGAAGAGCGAAGGCTATTAACGCGGTAAAGTTTATACAAGAACAATCCATAAAAAACGGGACTGATAAAATGACTCTAAAAGAAATAAACAATGTAATTAAGTTAGCAAGAAAAGAACGGAAAAAATGAAAATAGTATTAGACACCAATGTTATTGTTTCGGCTCTGTTGACTCCATCGGGTTTATCTGCAAAAATCCTAAATCTTATTTTAAGTAAAACCATTACTATCGCTTATGATAATAGTATTATGGCTGAATATATAAACGTACTATACAGAAAAGAATTAAAAATTAATAAAGAAGCAATTAAGCTGATTATTGATTTTATCACCAAAGACGGCGAATACATAAACGCAGAGCATCTGAACAGAAAATTTATTGATGAAACAGACAAAAAATTCTACGAAGTTTACAAATCCGCCAAAGCGCAGTATTTAATAACAGGAAACTTAAAACACTACCCAAATGAAAAAGACATAGTAACGCCAAGAAGATTTTTAGAACAATACAAGTAGCCATTCCTCCCCTTTGCCTCGCTCCAACATTCGTCTATAATAAAACCATGAACCTGTTATGGAGAATCGCCGTCGAGGCGCGTAAATATCGCGGGCTTCTTTTTCTGGGGGGACTGGCGACCCTGTTCCTGACCTTTCTCAATTTGATTGCCCCACGGCTTTTGGCGCGGATGGTAGGAATCGTCCAGCGTGGAATCGAAGATATGAGAGAAATTTTTGTTCTGGCGTTGATTCTGCTTGGGCTTTATTTGCTGAGGGTTCTGTTCCGCTTTTTGGGGAATTACCTTCCCCATGTTGCGGCATGGAAGCTGGTGCGCGATCTCAGAATGAAAGTTTACAATCAAATTCAAACTTTTTCTCTTTCGTTTTTTCACCGCAGGCAAACCGGAGATTTGATGAGCCGAGTAGTCAACGATACGGCGACCTTTGAACAGCTCTACGCACATGTCATTCCCGAAACAATCACAAATGCGGTAACACTCATCGGCGTTGTGATAATTCTGTTTTCAATAAATTCTTCTCTTGCTCTGTTGACATGCGCCCCTATTCCTTTCATTCTCGCTTCGGGCTGGGTGATGATGAAAAAAGTGCGCCCGAAGTTTCGCCAAATGCAGAAGTCTCTCGCGGGACTTAACTCGCAATTGCAGGATAATATTTCCGGTATCAGGGAGATACAGGCTTTCGGTCAGCATGAGCGTGAAAGTAGCCGCGTCAAAGAAAAAGCAGGAGAGTTTACACGCGCCATGCTTTCCGCGCTGAAAATCAACGCGATCTTTCATCCTTCGGTGGAGTTTCTTACCGCTCTTGGAACGGTGATTGTCGTTGGCTTCGGCGGCTTTCTTGCCTACCATGCAAATATTGACGCGGAAGAAGTGGTTGCCTTCCTTTTGTACCTTGCGCTGTTTTATGCGCCCATTACAGGGCTTGCTCAGCTTTTGGAAAACGCGCAACTGTCCCTCGCCGGAGCGGAACGTGTTTTGGAAATCCTCGATTCCGCTTCGGAAGTAACCGACAAACAGGGAGCGGCTGAACTTCCTGCGGCGCGCGGGCATATACGTTTTGAAAACGTAAGTTTCCGTTATGTCGATGAAAGTCCTGTGTTAGACGACATCAGTTTTGAGGTACTGCCGGGACAGACTCTCGCTCTGGTGGGTCCCACCGGTGTGGGAAAGACAACGATAATTCAACTTGCCGCGCGTTTTTACGATCCAAAAGACGGACGGATCACCATTGACGGTCATGATCTGCGTGAAGTAACACAAAACAGTTTAAGGAATCAGATGTCGTTGGTTTTGCAAGATACGTTTTTATTTAACGGAACAATTGCCGAAAACATTTCTTACGCAAAGCCGTCCGCTGGTGCGCAGGAGATTGAAGAAGCCGCAAAGACCGCCGGGGTTTACGATGACATAATGGAAATGCCTGCCCAATTTGACACAGAAACCGGAGAGAGGGGAATACGTCTTTCCGGCGGTCAAAAACAGCGCATTTCCATTGCGCGCGCCGTTCTGCGCGATTCACCAGTGCTGATCCTTGATGAAGCTACCGCGTCGGTGGACATGCAAACCGAAGCGCAGATTCAAAGCGCCATTGCAAAAATGCGCGGCAACCGTACGATCATTGCCATTGCCCACCGCCTTTCAACAATTCGCAGTGCAGACATCATTCTCGTTTTGAAAGAAGGCAAAATCGTTCAGCGAGGCAGTCATGATGATCTTATACGGGAAGAAGGCTTGTACAGAGATTTGTACTTGGCACAGGAAGTGTAATTTAGGTCTATTTTTAATAACTTTTTTCGTTTTCCCTTAAAGCAAACTCATCTCTAACCCAAGAGCGGATAACAATTCATCAATAGTAACAGCTCCGTATTCTTCAGCGGATAGTTGTACCATTTTTCCGCAAGTCTCCGCGTCATCAAGGGCGTTGTGAGCATTGTATTCAATGCCAAATCTTTTAGCAAGCGAAGTCAAAGCATGAGATGATAAATATGTCCACGTCTTACGCGCTATTTTGAGCGAACAGAAATATTGTATCGACGGAGTTGGCAGTTCATAACATTCAAGAACCGCCCTAAGTACGCCCATATCAAAATTGGCGTTATGAGCAACAATAGGAAGATCGCCAATAAAAGGGAGCATTTTACTTTCCCAAATAGCCGCAAATGTGGGAGCGTCTTTAACATCATTTATGGTAAGACCGTGAATATCAGTGAAGTCAGGACGGATGTAGAGTCTGGGCGGTCGTATCAGTGAATAGAAAGTATCTGTCTTCTCGCCGCCCTGATACTTCACCATGCCCACAGAGCAAGCGCTGTTACGTGAATAATTTGCTGTCTCAAAATCAATGGTAACAAAGTTCATCGTTATCCCTATTTTTTCCTCGTGAGTATAATCAACAGCGCGATATCACCCTGACGAACACCGGGTATTCGCGCGGCTTGACCCACATTAAGAGGCTTTACAGATTGAAGCTTTTCTCTCGCTTCTACAGAAAGTCCGCTGATAGCAGAATAATCCGTATTTGGGTCAAGCTTGATAACGTCCATTTTAGCGGCTTTTTCTGCAAAACGTTTTTCCTTCTCTATATAACCTGCGTACTTTATGTCCAAAAAAACACGTTCAACCAATTCGGCAGGATAAGCGGAAAGTTCCGTATCTTCGCTTGAATATTTTCTCTGCGCAAGCAGTTCTTGAATTTCGTCTAACGTTTTTGTCTTTTCAAGAAAATGCTCCCATCGGCTATCATCAACAAGACCTGCTGAACGCCCTTTAGGAGTAAGTCTTGTATCAGCGGTGTCGTGGCGGAGCATTAAGCGATGTTCGGCGCGGCTTGTAAACATTCGGTAAGGCTCTTTCGTTCCCAATGTTGTAAGGTCGTCGATGAGAACTCCAATGTAGGCTTCAGCGCGCCCAAGAACCAGCGGAGGCTTATCGGACATTTTCATTGCGGCGTTAATTCCTGCGATTATTCCCTGAGCGGCGGCTTCTTCATAACCTGATGAGCCGTTGGTCTGCCCCGCAACAAAAAAACCTGTCAGGCGTTTAGACTCCAATGACGGATAGAGATCAAGTGGGTCGAGATAATCGTATTCCACGGCGTAGGCAGGGCGGACAATGCGTACTTCTTCAAGACCGGGAATACTGTGAATGAAATCACGTTGTACGTCTTCGGGCAAAGAACTGGAAGCGCCGTTCATGTACATTTCGTTAGTTGAAAGTCCTTCCGGCTCAATAAAGATGTGGTGACGTTCACGCTGTGGAAAGCGGACAACTTTATCCTCAATCGAAGGACAGTAACGAGCTCCAGTGCCGGTAATTTTTCCGCCGTACAAAGGTGAGCGGTGAATATTCGCCCTGATGATCTCGTGCGTCTTTGCGGTGGTGAATGTAACCCAGCAGGGAAGAGACTCCCTCTCAATAACGGTATTTGCGGCAAATGAGAAGGGGCGCATTTCTTCACCGTCCTGTTTTTCCATTTTTGAATAATCAATTGAATGTCCTGCAAGCCGTGCGGGAGTGCCTGTTTTCAGTCTTCCCACCGAAAACCCAAACCGCCGTAAAGACGCGCCCAACCCTATTGCCGCCTCTTCCCCCAGCCGCCCCTGAGGAGCGTCATACTCACCGATAAAAATCTTTCCTTCCATGAAAGTTCCTGCGGCAAGAATCACGGTGTGCGCTGTTATGCGATGTCCTCGGCATGTAATTACTCCGTTAATTTTTGCGGACACAGCGTCTCCCTCTATTATAAAATCTGTTACCGTATCCATAAAAATTACAAGGTTTTTTTGCTTTTCAAGAACAGAGCGAGCAGACGCCTGATACAACTGTTTGTCCGCCTGAGCGCGCGGCGCTTGTACCGCCGGTCCGCGCGAGCGGTTAAGCACCCTGTATTGAATCATTGTCGCGTCAGTAAGTTTTGCCATCTCGCCGCCAAGAGCGTCTACTTCTCGCACAAGGTTGCCCTTGGAAAGACCACCAATCGCAGGGTTGCAGGAAAGCGCCCCGATTTTGTCGGGGTTCTGCGTGATGAGGAGAGTCGAAAAACCAAGACGGCTCACCGCGAGGGACGCTTCAATCCCCGCATGTCCGCCTCCAATCACAATTGTATCGTAGTCCATTTGCTTTGAATGTAGTATAAATTATATATGCACTTAAGGGAAGTAAAAGGCATTTTAAGCGCACACAACGGAATGAATATCAGCAGGGGATGCACGCATGGCTGTATTTACTGCGATGCGCGAAGCAAGTGCTACCGTATCGAACATGATTTTGAAGATGTGCATATAAAATCAAACGCTTCGACACTGCTTGAAGACGCGTTAAAACGGAAACGAAAAAAGTGCATGGTTGGCACAGGCGCGATGAGCGATCCCTATCTTCCAATACCGGAAAATCTTGCCAATATCCGCAGATGTCTTCAAATAATCGAAAAATACGGATGCGGCATTGCGATACAAACCAAGTCGAATTTAATTCTGAGGGATTTGGATTTGCTCGTCAGCATAAATGAAAAGGCAAAGTGTATTGTAGAGACAACTCTTACAACCTTTGATGAAAATCTATGTAAAATTATCGAGCCAAATGTCTGCGGCACAAAACATCGTTTTGAAGTTCTTAAAATCATGCAGGAGAAAGGCATACAAACAATCGTGTGGCTTTCTCCTTTCCTGCCTTTTATCAACGATACCGAAGAAAACCTGCGCGGGCTTTTGGATTACTGTATTGACGCAGGAGTTTACGGCATTTTTTTCTGGGAGATCGGCATGACGCTGAGGGAAGGAAACCGCGAGTATTTTTATTCAAAACTCGATAAACATTTTCCGGGACTGAAACAAGTTTATCAAAAAAAGTACAGGTTAGACTATATTATAACCAGCGATAATAATGATAAATTATCACGTTTATTTTATGATATATGCAAAGAACATAACATTGTTTGTAATAATGATGAATTATTTAGATATATGGGCGCTTTTGAAGGTAAGAAAACGGAACAGTTAGATTTGTTTTAAGGTTAATCATAATCGTAATCATCAAATGTTCCTCTTTTCAATTAATTTATGATTTATATCCTTTATTTCGTTAAGTATTAATTCTGAAAAATTATAACCGCTAACCCATTTTGCATTTATATTTTCATTTGCTAATTCAATAAATGCCTCGACAAATTTATATAAAAATATATCCTTATGTATAACTTTTATAAATTTGTATTCACTATATGGATATTGATCTGCAATAACAGTCAATTCGTATAAATTTTCTATTAATTCGTGTATTCTGTTCAATTGTATCCTTTTTTCTCTTCCTTCTTCATTAACATTTACATTTATTATTTCTTTATTATTATTTATATCATTAATAAATTGTAATAAATCAGGAATAGGATCAAATACATTACTTAATTTAATTTTTATTGTTAAGCCATCAAATTCAAAAAATAATTCTATCCATCCATTTTCCTTCATTTTAAAATATATTTTATATCTATTTGTGACATCACCTTCCAATAATTTCTTTAGACCAAATTTATTATATATTTTAATGAGGCTATTTATACGGGTATATTTTAAATTGATAGATAATGTATTTTCTATATCTGCCTGCGAATAATTATCATTAATTAATATCATTGCTTTGATTAATTTTGAATAGGATGAGCCGGGATATTCTTTACAATATTTTTCCAAGTAATTTTTATCTTCTTCAATTAACTCAAAATTTTCTAATGCCATATTCTTATAATACCATTTCTTCTGTTATTTTGTCAAGTGTGTTTGAGTCCAATTCCACCTAACTCCAAACAAATACTTTTACTTTCCAACACAAAACTTGCTAAACATTTCTTCCAGAATATCAGCCGTGGAGACCTCTCCTGTAATTTCGCCTAATGAATTGACGGCTTCCCTTAGCAGGGGGGCGATTAAATCAAGCGGCTCTTCTTTTTCCGCCAGCATGAGGGCTTCTTCCATCGCATTACATGCGGCATCAATAAGTTTTTTTTGACGCTCTGTGCCGACAGCGGCAAGCGGCTCTTGAGTTGCCGCGTCTTGAAACGCCGCAGACAGCGAAGATTGCTTTTGAATAGCAGAGCCAATCGCCACATAAAGCTGAGACAAACCTTCGCCCGTCTTTGCGCTGACACTGACAAACTTCTGCGACGACGGAGCAATCGCAATGTCAGCCTTATTCCAAACAGAAAGACAGTTTTCAAACTTACCGATAAATTCGCTATCCTCGTCTGTTAAGCCCTGCGCACCGTCTATCAAATACAAAACAAGCTCCGCTGAGTCTAAAAGTTTACGACTGCGATCCACCCCGATTTTTTCAACTGAATCGGAAGTGTCGCGTAACCCTGCGGTGTCAATAAGGCGCACGGGAATTCCCTCAACTGAAACAAGCGCAGAAATCCAGTCACGGGTTGTGCCGGGAACTTCGGTAACTATGGAGCGATCCTCTTTCAGCAGAGCGTTGAAAAGGCTGGACTTACCGGCATTCGGTCTTCCGGCAATTACTACCGTAACGCCCTCCTGATAAATGCGTTCAATCTGCCATGATAAAGCGAGTTTTTTCAGCCGCGACAAAACTAAAAGAGCGGTGTCCTGATTTGGAAGCCGTCCTTCTGCTTCATCGCTGTCCGCGCTGATTTCGTCTTCTGAATAGTCAAGATAAATTTCTGCGCCTGCAAGAATTTCTACCAGTGTTTTCTTTATTTCGTTGATTTCTTTTTCAAGAGAGCCGCTAAGGCGCATAACAGCCTTGTGACGGCTTGCGTCTGTTTTTGCGGAAACAAGTTCCATAACGGATTCGCTTCTTGTAAGATCAAGTTTTCCGTTTACAAAAGCGCGAAAGGTAAATTCTCCCGCAAGCGCAGAACGGAAACCTGCACTCTTCAAAACCGCCATCACTGCCCTTCCTGCTGAAAGTCCGCCATGACAGCAAATATCCATGCTGTCCTCTCCCGTATAACTCTTTGGAGCGCGAAACACAGAAATCAAAACTTCATCGATTTTATTATCTAGCCCTTGCTCTTTGCTTTCTTCCCTATTCTCTTTGCTCTTTTCTCTCTTCTCTTTATCAACAATCCAGCCATGGACAACGGTATTCCCCGGCGCGTCTTTTATTTTATCCGGCGTAAAAACTGAAGCTACTATTTCTATCGCTCCCTTGCCGGAACAGCGGATTAATGTAAGCGCACTGTTTGCAGGAGTTGTCGCAAAAGCGGCAATAGGAGACTCATCGCCGTAACTAGCTTTTGCGTTTTCGCCAATCATTGTTTTTGTTCCGTTGTATCAGAATTGCTAATGCCGGCAAGACGTAATTTTATAAAAATCCAAGGAGCCACAAAAGAGACCCATAGACTGATAAGCGCGTAACAAAGAAAAATATATAACTTTATATTTTGCCTTTCAGCAATACGCTCAATAATACTTTCGACCCTAAACATAATAGCCGCGAGAACAGCTATTCCCAAAAGGAAACGGGCAAACAGGGTGAGAAATTTTATCAAGCCTTTTCTTTGCAGAACATCGCTTGTTTTAAAACCGACATAGCGTTTATTTAAGCAATAACCAACGCTCAAGCCAAGGAAGCTTCCGCCGGGTAAGACAAATTCAAAACTCGGACAGTAGAGTATCATAATAAATGAAACAACGGCTGAAGTAATTATGTACGCCCTAAGACCGCCCATTGAAAGAAGCGTTTCGATTGTTTTGCGCAGGAAAATATAACCGCAAAAAACAACCGCGATAAT
The DNA here is from genome assembly GCA_031254315.1 of Treponema sp. Lineage (GTDB taxonomy): Bacteria > Spirochaetota > Spirochaetia > Treponematales > Breznakiellaceae > WQXQ01. The sequence goes on along the minus strand of JAIRUQ010000006.1, from coordinate 22,790 downwards.
TATCCAGCCAAATTCAATATGAATGGGCAGTTGTATGTTCAGTTCCTTAATAATTGAATTTGCCCAGATAGAAAGCAAAACAACCATACCAAGCTGAATTCCTACTTTTTCATTAACACACCAATAAATAAAAAAAGCAGGTATTAAAAATAAATATGTTAATTCCATTTTAAAAACCTTCAAAAAAATTCTGCCGCAGACGGTTAACCGCGGACGCTTGAGTTCTAGACAACGTAACGGCGGCAATTGTGCTTGCCATCATATTTGATATACTGGTCTGCATAGTCATTTTATTAATACTTATCATTATAAAAAAAACATACTTTCCCGAAGAAGGAGACTCATCATCTCTTATTCTGACCCAGTATATTTCCTCCTTTACCGCTCCCGGATATTCGCCATTATATGCATTATATATCAGCGTTTCAAAAAATATACCATATTCGTCGTCGGGATACAATGACGCTGATGCTATCATTCTTCTTTCAATCCTTGCCGCCGCCAGTATGGGAAAATCCTGCACTGTAGCAAAATTCTCAGCCCACTTGGACAGTGCGGTAAAATTCAGCCCTTCATTGTTACCTATAAAAACATATTTGTCGCTGTATGAATCAAGCGCTTCAATTGCTTTGGCTCCTCCGTCAATATAAGAAAACAGCCAGTCCGGTAAACCTCTTGTGGCGGTTCCGTTTCTTGTTTCAATAATATCGCCAATCTCTATGGTTATAGATTTTTCATCATCATAAACAGTAAAATCAGGATTGGGAAGAAAGGCGGCGGGCTTCTGACCGTTACATGAAAAAAAAGTTATCGCTATTAAAATGAATACCGCCGATAGATTTCTTTTCATATAAAAAATGGGGCTTTTTTTAGTTGCCACTGTATTCAGATGATACATCACTTTGCTGTCCGGCGGAAACGACCGGTATTTCTTCGATTACCGGCGGTTTTATATCCGCGATTATAATTTCCATTGGCGGCATGTAGTACAATGCAAATTCATCCCAAAGCGCGGTACTCCCTGCTCCAGCCTGCGGATTGTCAGATGGTTCTTCGGCGGATGAATAGTTATTATTAGCTCCAAGCATAATCTGAAACTCATCATCAATGTTTACATTAATACTGATTGGTCTTGCCGCTAATTCGCCCTCTAAAAAATCTCCTATAATATTAATCTGAGCAGATAACCTTCCGGGCAAAATTGAAAAACTTATACCTGCGGTAATAAAAGAATTTTCCTGCTCTGCCGCCTGAACGCTCTCGGATGGCTCAGCGGAAGAAGCAAACAAATTTAATCTTTGTGAAACAGTTCGAAGAGGAGAGATCAATGTCAAAACAAGATTTTGACCTTCCACAAATAAATTCATATAAGCGGCGCTTACAGCACCAAACTGTATCGAAAAAACACTGCCGTCATTTAAGGGCTTAAAGCGGAATACTGTTTGCCATGTTTCCGCCTCGTCTTTTTTAACAAAAACTTTTGGCAGAGCTAAAATATTTTCACTGTCTGTAACAACTCCATAAGTTCCGTTTGCACCCATCCATTTAGGAGAATTTTTTGCTAAAGGACTTAGAGTTCGCTCAGCGGAAGATGGCATTTTGGAATCACTTAAATCGGCTTCAAACGTATACCAGTGTATGAGCTGTGGAATATTTTCTGAAATAAGATTAACATCTATTGTTTTAGACGAAATAAGAAGCGAAATTCCCTTTTTATAACCTACAAGCTCTTCAAAGTCCTCTACCGGAAATACTTCGGCACGCAAAGAAAAGAAACCACTCTGCTCCGGCGTTTTCCAAAACAAAGAGCCCGCCCCTTGTGAATATTGTCCTTCGCTTATTATTTGCTTTCCATCGTACCATATAATATACGGATTCAAGCGGCTGTCAAAATCCAGTTCCGCTGACAGCATTATAGTTGTTCCTCTTGGAATAAGCTGAGAGTTGTCCCCAATTCCGGGCATATATACTTTTATGCCTTCATAGGAAAAAGCATTTCTTCCCAAATAGAAAATGGTTTTTTCGGTTTTTTGCAAAACATCATTTTCGCTCATAACTTGGGAAACTATAGTATACCTTCCCATAGGCAAATCTCTTGGAACCGGAAAGGCGGGCAGATCGTTATTCAGGCTTCGTACCGGAATAATCAGTTCATCGCCATTTTTGTAATTTTCAGGAACTTGTACTTCCTCAACTACAACCGCGCTTGCGGAAACTTCGTCATCATCTTCGCCTTCTGCAGTAGCGGTTTGTTCAGTATCATCTGTCGTGTCTTCTTCTTCCTCTTCTTGCACGGCTTCTTTATCAATATTGTAGATAACCTTCCAGCCCACAACACCTCCGGTGGCATCCTTTAAAAAGAGCATAAGACCGGTAACATCAGGGTCATCTGAGATTGGTTCTTCAAAATAGGGGCGTATAATGTCTCTCGATCCGGCAAATGAACATTCATCCAGCAGGGCGCTGTTTATCTTTATATTTATTTTATAGGCGCTACCTGACGGAAGAATCGCATCCATCGCCATGCAAGAGCCGAGAAAAACAGTTAAAATAAGCAAAAAACACGTTTTTACAATATTCTGCACACACTCACCCATCTTTAATATAGCACTAAATAGGCAAATTATCAACTTTTTGCTATTATATTGATATGCGAACTAGGGCGATAATCCATCTTAACCATTTCAAAGAAAATGTCAATTCTGTAAGAAGGCGAATCGGCAAGGACAGACATATTTGCGTGTCCGTAAAAGCTGACGCTTATGGACACGGAGCGTTGAGAATAGCGAAGGCAAGTATTGAAGCGGGGGCTTATTGCCTGGGCGTGGCTTCGGTGTCGGAAGGGAGCGAGCTTAGAAGGGGGGGGATAAAAGCGCCGATTTTGTTATTTTCTCAGCCTCAGCCTAAAGAAATAGCGGATATTATTAAGGCGAACCTTACCATATTTATCTCGGACACAGAGTTTGCTGATGTTTTGAATGAGCGGGCAAAAGCCGCAAAAGTCAAGCTGAATGTTCATCTTAAAATTGATACGGGTATGGGGCGGCTTGGCTGTTCGGCGAAAGAAGCCGTCGCTCTCGCCCGCCATATTAAAAAGCGCAAGGCTTTGAAGTTGACAGGAACAGCCACACACTTTGCGGTTTCTGATTCACCGAATAGGCGGGACATTGATTATACCAAGGCGCAGTTATCCCGTTTTAAGAGAGCGGTTAACGCCATTCGCAATGAGGGAATTAATCCGGGGATTGTTCACGCGGCTAATTCAGGCGCGATAATTTTGCATCCTGCTTCATGGTTCGATATGGTAAGACCGGGAATCCTTCTTTACGGATACAAAACCGTAGAGGAATATGAAGCGCCGCTTGATTATTTAAAAAAATTATCAAGATTGAAATCTCTTAAAATAGAACCTGTTATGGAATTGAGAGGAAAAATATCATTGATAAAAAAAATTAAAAAGGGCGAATCTGTTTCTTATGGAAGAACATGGAGCGCGGGAAAGGACACATTTATCGGTATTCTTACAACGGGTTACGCCGATGGCTTTCCGCGCCTTGCAAGTAACAGGTGGCAGATAGTAATTGGCGGTAAAGTTTATCCATTGGTTGGGCGAGTTACCATGGATCAATGCTGTGTAAATCTGGGAAAAAAACCGGATGTCCGCCGCTGGGATGAAGCGATTATTTTTGGCTCTGACATTTACCCGACAGAGCCGGACTCTCAAGTAATCAGGCAGAGCGCGGCGGCTTTGGCGGAAGTAGTTGGTACAATTCCGTACGAAATAACCTGTAATATCAATAAAAGAGTGCCTAGGGTGTATGTTACGTCTTAATTGACGTGATTGATTAAATTGAATAAATTTATTATTATGATATAAACAACCGGAGGTTATAATGAATCCTTTATTATATGATGAAGAAGATGACAATGAAGAAGGGCAGGAAAAAGATAAATCTCAAGTCTTTGATCCACTTGCCGGGAAAATGCTAAAAACACGGACAATTTTACTGTCCGGTGAAATAAATAAAGAACTGGCGGAAAAAGCAATACGCCAGCTTTTACTTTTGGAAGATATGAGCGAAGAACCCATCCGTATCTTTATTGACTCCCCCGGCGGAGACGCAGACGCAGGTTACGCGATATTCGACATGATCCGCTTTGTAAAACCGCAGGTGTGGACAATCGGCATGGGTCTTGTAGCGAGCGCGGCGGCGATAATTCAGCTTGCTTCTCCAAAAGACCGGCGTGTAGGGCTTCCCAACAGTCACTATTTGATTCACCAGCCGCTGTCGGGAATACGAGGCGTCGCTACGGATATAGAGATACACGCCAAAGAACTTGAAAAACTGCGGAAAAAAATCAACTGTCTGATTGCCGATGAAACAGGCAATCCTGAAAGTCAGGTTGAAAAAGACACAGACCGCGATTACTGGATGAGCGCCACAGAAGCCGTAACTTACGGTTTAATCAGCAGGGTTGTTGCCAACAGAAGCGAGATTTAGTTTTAGGGTTTCGGTGAATATAACGGTTGGGGCAGAAGCAAAACCGCATAAAACGTAGCCCGATTGCGGTTTTCATAGTCTATTTATGTTTATTCGAAAGTCTGGTTTAATGCCTCCCTGCGGTCGGCGAGTGTAAGGAAGATGATTGTACAACGCCGCCAAAGGCGGCTTGTACTTACCCCGTCGGACTTTCAGTCCGCGCTCTGCTCCGCGGAGGCTCATCTATATTCAAATCCTGTTAAACTCATTATTTTATCTTCAGATAATAGTATTTTTTTATTTTCATCTATTGCAAAAAAATAATCACAATTTGGTGGAACTCCCGATGAAAGCACAAATAAGCCTTTCGCTAAATATTTTTTATTATTAAATTCCAAGTGAATTATAGGATCAATTAAATTATTAAGTAAAATTATTTTTTTAGGATTTGTTATTTTTATTTTTAGATTCATTTGAATCCCATTTTCATAGAATGTCGTTTCAGTTTCTTCATAATTAACGATTTGATAATCAACTTTCAACAACTCAATTTCATTATTTTTTAATAAAATCTTATCATTTTTATATGAACATGAGTATAATATAATTATTGAGAATATTACCAAAGGAATATTTACGATTGTTCTTTTCATTATTACCATTATTATTTCTCCAATTTTCATCTAAACATATTTTTTACCAATGTCAAGTACTATTTGTACAATCATTTATTCTAATAATATTATATTAATTGTCTTAGGTAAAAGCCTGTCGTGTTTTTGATAATTTCCGGCGAAATCCCCAACAAATATTATTCTTTCTTCAACAGTTTCGTTTGCGGAAATAGTAAATACATCTGTCACCAAGTCTTCTTTATATCCTTCAATTATTTCGTTTCTCAATAGTCCCAAATCAACATCATCTCTGGATATGGCGTTTATTTTGTATTTAACATCGTTTCCGGTATTATTTTTTATTGTAATTCTACATTTAATTAATACTTTATCATCAATTACTTCAAAATCACTAAGCCAGCTTTTTTCATTTATTAATTCCAAATCAGAAGGCGCAGGGAGGCTAAGGCATGAAAAGAATATATTACAACAAAGAAATAATAAGGTGAAATTTTTTATTTTCATTATTTTACCTCTAATGCATAGCTTAGGGAGTTTCATAACTCTTGTAAAGGAACCGTCGTATCTTCTGCTGGGCGTTCTTTTCAAACGGCTCTTTGCGTACACAGAAGTCACTGATTTTTTTATACACCGGTAATGTGCGGTTAACCTCTTCTATTTCCTTCTTAATAAGTTCATTAATAAAGTTATCATCGGTTTCCCTGCCCGGATGATCTTCTTTGATAGCTTCATAGTTGGGAACCATCACGGCATAAATAATTTCGCCGCCCGGAGTTTGTCTGCCGACAATTAGCGATTCGGCAATTATGCGGGAGACGGCAAAGTTGGCTTCGACTTCTTCGGGATAGATATTTTTTCCGCCGGAGCCGACAATAAGATTTTTCTTTCTGCCCCTTATGTAAACGTAACCATCTTCATCCTGATAGCCAAGATCGCCTGTAAGAAGCCAGCCGTCTTCGGTAATAATTTCTTTTGTGGCTGTTTCATTTTCAAAATAACCAAGCATGACAGAAGGCGATTTACACGCAATTTCACCTATACCTTCCGGTCCCGGATCAAAGATTTTTACTTCTGTGTAAGGAACGGGAAGCCCTACCGATACATTGCGTTTGTGGTGCGGTGTATTCACGGTAATAAGCGGCGAGTTCTCGCTCATACCGTAACCATGAACGATATTAAAGCCAAAAGAATCAAAAAAATCCGCGGTCTTTGGGTTTAATGGACCGCCGCCTGCGACCATTATTTGAATTGAATGAAGACCGGCTTTTTTTCTGATGAACCTGAAAACTTTCCGTCCAAAATAAGGGTTGCCCTTCTTTGCTTTCGCCAGCGCGACTTTTCGCAGAAGGTTAAGCGGTCCGCGAAGAAGCGGAGAAAGTTTTTTATAACCGGCTTCTATTCCCGCCATTACTTTATCATAGAGAAGAGGAACCGCAATTAGGAACGTAACTCCTCCGTCTCTTATATCATCAATGACAACTTTGCCGACAATTTTTTCACAAATTACTGTGGGAATACCGAACGAAAGCGGAGCCATAAACGAACATGTAGTCGGGTAAGTGTGATGAAGGGGAAGGACATCCATAAAAACATCGTCGTCGGTTGGTTCAAGCATACGGATAGCCGCGCTTGTGTTGGCAATAATGTTTCTGTGAGAAAGGGTAACGCCTTTGGCAAAGCCTGTAGTCCCCGATGTAAAAACAATGGAGCAGGGATCGTTTGGCGATATACTTTCAATTGCAGGCAGAGTTTGATTGTCCGCATTTAAGCCAAATGTATCGTATTCGGTTTTATTTCCTGAAGGAGGATCTTCGCCTTCAGGGCTTATGCACACAGAGACAGACATGGAAATACCGTTAGACGACAACGAAGAAGCGAACTCCCTCTTTCTGCCGGAATAAAAGAAACCCTTCGCCCTTGTTATTTTTATTATATTAAGACATTCCTGCTCTGTAGCGAGAAAATCTACCGGCACAATAACGATACCTGCAATGACCGTTCCCATCCATGAAGACATCCACTCAGGACGGTTTTCCGCCCAAAGAATAACACGATCGCCTTTGACAAAACCTGCGGCAAGCAAACCTCGCGCTATTCTGCGACATTCATCGCCAAATTTGGAATATGTCCAAAGGGTGAATTCTCTCTGCTTGCCGGAACGGTATTTAATCGCAGTTCTATTTGCGTATTCCCGTGCTGTATAATCAACCATGTCGGCAAAATTTTTGTACGGAAGATCGAGGACTCTTTTAGAAACATAGTCTTCAAATTTTAACATAGGTACTCCTTAAGCTATCATTATAAAAGTTGTCCGAAAACATCAGCTTCCGAATAAGCCTATTATATAGAATTTTAGAGACTATGTCAAAATATTTTGCAACCTATTTCATAAAAATGTGTCGTACTCTCGCTTCAGCGGACTATTTTTTGAGCCGCACGAGCAAATAGCGTTTTTTTCCTGCCCTTAAAATTAACTCCCCGTCCGCATTAAGCCTGTCCTTCCCAATAACCTCATTCTTGTCTTTAATTGCTAAAAGCTCGCCATTGGCGGCGGAAACAAACGCTCCCCCCTGCTGTACAAGGCGGTGTCCTTCGCTCTTGGTTGGAACAAGAGCAGTGTCAGCGAAAATGTCTATCACATTGTAGCCTGCTTCCAAACGGGAACCGTCAATTTCAGCGCAGGGCATAGCGGACTTATCGCCGCCGCCTGAGAACGCCGCCTTAGCGCCGGACAGAGCTTTGTCAGCCTCTTCCTTGCCATGAATGAGAGCGGTAATTTCCCAAGCAAGACGCTCCTTCGCGTCATTTGGATTTTTGCCCGATTCACAAAGAGAGCGACATTCGTCAACGGGCAGAAATGTGAACATGAGCAGGAAGCGAAGGATGTCCTGATCCTGAACATTTCGCCAGTACTGAAAAAAGTCGTAAACGCTGGTCTTAGCAGGATCAAGAAAGAGCGCGCCTTTTAAAGTTTTGCCCATTTTTTTTCCGTCCGAAGTTGTAACAAGCGGGAATGTAAAGCCAAAAACTTCCGCGCCTTCTACACGACGGATAAGCTCAACGCCAGCGACAATGTTTCCCCATTGATCATCGCCGCCAATTTGCAAACGGCATCCGTGACGGCGGTACAGTTCCAAAAAGTCAAAACTCTGTAAAAGCTGATAATTAAATTCGATAAATGACAAACCTGTTTCCATTCGCATTTTGTAAGCTTCAAAACTAAGCATACGGTTTACAGAAAAGTGTCTTCCGATGTCGCGCAAAAAATCGATATAGTTAAGATTAGCGAGCCAGTCTTTGTTGTTCGCTGTAAAAGCGGTCTTGTCATCAAAACCGACAAAGCGGTCAAGCTGTTTGCGGATGGATTCGGTATTTTCATCCAGTTGTTCATAGGTGAGCATTTTTCGATCCTCGCTCCTGCCGGAAGGATCGCCGATCCTCGCCGTCCCTCCACCCAAAAGGGCGATCCCTTTATGTCCTGCGTCCCGAAGATGACGGAAAGCAAAGTAGGGAACCATGTGACCTATATGCAGACTTCCGCCTGTAGGGTCTGTGCCTTCATAAAAAGTGATTGGACCTGCGTCCATTAATTTTGACAAAGCTGAAACATCGGTGCATTGTTGAAAAAAGCCCCTTATTTTTAATATTTCTAACGCTGAATTCATCTGTAAATTGTACTGAATTTGAGGGCGGCTGTCAGCCATCGGGGCGATAAATGCCGTTGCATTGCAATATCGAATGGCGGTTTACGACGTTCCACCCACAGGCGGAATGTAGGGGCGGTCTAGACCGCCCCGTAAACCGCTATGATAAACAACATTTTAATGCCGCAAACGTGTTGATAAAATGCCGTCATTGCATGCTCTCTTATGGCGGTTTACGACGTTCCGCCCACAGGCGGAATGTAGGGGCGGTCTTAGACCGCCCCGTAAACCGCTACGATAGACGACGTTTTAATGTCGTCTATCGTGTTGATAAACGCCGTTGCTTTGCAATGGCGTTTATCAATTTTTTGGTGTATTTGACCGATAATAGTAAAAATGCACCCTATTAGTTTGTGGGATTTATTAAAGCAAATTCTCTCATCATGGCAGGTCATTGCCATAACTATAGCTATTGCAATATATATCTCTATTGTCTCTTATGTGGCAAGAAGTTATCACCGCCCAAGAATGAAAAAGGTCAAATCATTCAAGAAGAAAAAAGCCGAACCTACGGCGGCAACCCCCGAAGTATCAGAAGAAGATTCCGCTATGGATTCCAACGACGAATTGGGTCTCGAAGAAGCTTAAGGGAACTCCAAAAACTGGAGTTTTCAGAAGTCCCCTAATTACTATTAATACCAACTTGAGATTGTACCCGCCGCCTAAAGTCCGAAATGGCTTGAGCTTTGCTCTTTTCGCCGTTCACATAAGCGTCAAGCGCTTCCTGAAAGAAAGCCTGAATTACATCATCATAACTCTGTGTCAGTCTTCCGTTTACACCTGTTGCCATACGGGCAAATTCAGCATAGTGATTCTGTCCGCCAAGGAATGGTTCGCTGAATCTGCCTTGTATACTGTTTATAACATTTGTGTTGGTAACCATATCTCCGGTAGCCAGAGCATACTGCCTGAGAAAGTCGTCATTGGTGGTAAGCCATTCAATCATCTGAATAGCTCTATTAGCATTCCTTGTCCCTCTATACGCGCCAAGCCATGTACCGCCCCAACGCCAAGAAACGGGACCTTGTATCATTGCCCAGTCACCGGCTGTGTTTCCGCAATTGGTCTTTAGTACATATTGGAGCCCCCATGTGGGAAGGAAATAGCCGAATACTTGAAGCGTATTTCTGCCATCTCTGAGTTCTCCCTTCATACCGGCAAACCAGCCTTCTGTCCATTGACCAACACGACCTTCCAAACGATAGTCATACAGGGTCTTACAAACTTCAAGATACTGATCCATAACCGGATCGATAGCAAGCCTGTTGTTTACAACCCACGGCTGTGAACGTGCGCCATAGAATGGAAACTGTAAATCGCCAAGACTGGGTACTACTACGCAGGAGCCATTAGATGAGTCTTTGAGCCGCTTTGCAGTTTCAAGGAATTTATCAAAATCAGTGAAGTATGTTTGCACAGTTGCCGGATCATCAGTACCAAGATATCTTCGGGCAAGACTTCTGCGATAGAAAAACGCGCCGGGGCATGCCTGCCATGACATTCCATATACTCTGCCTTGATAAGTTCCAACATCAATAGGATATTGCAGAAGTTTACTTCTATTCCTTTCAACTATTGGAGTGAGGTCTAAAAGAAGCCCCGACTCGATATACTTGCGGACAAACGCAGATTCCAGAGCAAAAACATCCGGCGCTCCACGACCTGACGCAAGAACAGGGTCTAACCTGCTTGGAAATTGTTCTGTCGGGGTCAAGGAATAGTTAATTGTTACATCGGGAAATGCTCTCCTGTAGTAGTTAAGAAGTCCGTCTACCTCATCGGTAAATGACCAAACTGTTATATCATCAGCAAATGAGCTGACAGTAATAAGTACAAAAAGTACACTCGCCAAAGTTAAAACTCTTTTCATTTTCATACCTCCGTATACCTTACATTTTATCATAAAATCAAAAAAATGTAACTATAAATTTTTAATTTAAAAAGTTAAGTAAAAGTCCACCTGTTAATTAATTCCAATTTGAGAACTTACCTGCCGCCTAAAGTCCGCAATAGCCTGAGCTTTGCTCTTTTCGCCATTTACATAAGCGGTAATAGCTTCCTGAAAGAGAGCCTGAATTATGTCATCATATTGCTGTGTCGGTCTTCCGTTTACATATAAAGCTATCTCGGCAAATTCAGCATAGGAGTTCTGTCCGCCAAGAAATGGTTCATAAATGTTGGCTTTTATGCTGTTTAAGACATTCGTGTTGGTAACCATATCTCCGGTAGCCATGACATACTGCCTTAGAAAGTCATCATTTGTGGTAAGCCATTCTATCATTTGAACAGCTCCTTCAGGATTTCTTGTCCCTTTATACGCGCCAAGCCATGTACCTCCCCATCTATAGGGTATGGGACCGGGAATCATTGCCCAGTCGCCGGCAGTACGGGAAGCCTCGCTCTTGAGTACATATTGGAGTCCCCATGTGGGAAGAAAATAACCAAATACTTCAAGCAGGTTTCCTCTATTATCTCTAAGTTCCCCCCTCATACCGGCAAACCAGCCTTCCGACCATTGACCAACGCGACCTTCCAAACGTTCATCACGCAGAGTCTTGGAAATTTCAAGATACTGATCTAAAATAGGATCGAGAACAAGTCTGTTGTTTACAACCCACGGTTGTGAACGTGCGCTGTAAAAGGGAATCTGTAAATCTCCAAGACTTGCTACTACTACGCAGGAACCGTTTGAGGCTGTCTTGAGGCGTCTTGCGGCATCAAGAAACCTGTTCAAATCCATGAATAAGGTCTGTACATATGTCGGCTCGTCACTGCCAAGGTATTTTCTGGCAAGACTTCTGCGATAGAAAAACGCGCCGGGACATGCCTGCCAAGACATTCCATATACTTTACCATTATAAGTTCCAACATCAATAGGATATTGCAGAAGCTTACTTCTGTTCCTGTCAGCTATAGCAGTGATATCTAAAAGGAATCCCGACTCAACATATTTGCGGACAAAGGCAGATTCCAGAGCAATAACATCCGGTGCTCCACGACCTGACGCAAAAACAGTATCTAATTTACTTGGAAACGCCTCTGTTGGTGTAAGGGAATAGTTAATTTTTACTTCAGGAAATGCTTTCTTGTAATAGTTAAGAAGTCCTTCTACCTCATCGGTAAATGACCAAACCGTTAATTCACCGTTCATTCCCCGGCTATTCGTGTTAATTGTACAACCAACTACGCTAATAAGTAAAAGAAATGTACCCAAAATAGCCAAAGTTAAAACTTTTTTCATTTTTCTGCCTCCGCTTGCTTTTGTGAACTAATTAATACCAACTTGAGAACTTACCTGCCGCCTAAAGTCTGCAAGAGCCTGAGCTTTGCTCTTTTCGCCGTTCACATAAGCGGTAATAGCTTCCTGAAACAAATTCTGAATTACGTCATCATATTGCTGCGTCAGTCTTCCGTTGACACCTGTTGCCATCCGGGCAAATTCAGCATAGTGATTCTGTCCGCCAAGGAAGGGTTCTCTGTAATTACCTTGAATGCTGTTTATGACATTCGTGTTGGTAACCATATCTCCGGTATCTGTGGCATACTGCCTGAGAAAGTTATCATTGGTGGTAAGCCATTCGATCATTTGAATAGCTCTTTCAGAATTTCTTGTCCCTCTATACGCGCCAAGCCATGTGCCGCCCCAGCGCCAAGAAACGGGACCTTGTATCATTGCCCAGTCACCGGCTGTGTTTCCGCAATTGGGCTTGAGTATATAGTGAAGTCCCCATGTGGGGAAAAAATAGCCGAATACTTCTAACAGAGTTCTGCCATCTCTAAGTTCCCCCCTCATACCGGCAAACCAGCCATCTGACCATTGATAAAGCTCAGCCACCCCGCAATTGTCATGCAGAGTTTTACAAACTTCAAGATACTGATCCATAACCGGATCGATAACAAGCCTGTTGTTTACAACCCACGGCTGTGAACGTGCGCCATAGAATGGAAACTGTAAATCGCCAAGGCTTGGTACTACCACACAGGAACCGTTAGATGCGTCTTTGAGCCTCTTTGCAGTGGCAAGGAATCTGTCAAAATCGGTGAAGTATGTTTGCACAACTGCCGGATCGTCACTGCCAAGATACTTTCGGGCGAGACTTCTGCGATAGAAAAAGGCTCCTGGACAAGCCTGCCAAGACATTGCATATACTCTGCCGTTATAAGTTCCAACATCAATAGGATATTGCAGAAGTTTATGTCTATTCCTCTCGACAATGGGGGTGAGGTCTAAAAGGAGTCCCGACTCGACATATTTGCGGACAAAGAAAGATTCCAGAGCAAAAACATCCGGCGCTCCACGACCTGACGCGAGAACAGGGTCTAACCTGCTTGGAAATTGTTCTGTCGGGGTCAAGGAATAGTTAATTGTTACACTAGGAAATGCTCTCCTGTAGTAGTTAAGAAGTCCTTCTACCTCATCGGTAAATGACCAAACTGTTATATCATCAGCAAATAAGCTGACAGTAATAAGCACAAAAAGTACACTCGCCAAAGTTAAAACTTTTTTCATTTTTCTGTCTCCGTTCATTTTACATTTTATCTTAATATTGAAGGAATTGGAAGAGGATCAACGAATTACGCGAATAAGACGAATGAACACGAATAAATATAAGGAGAGTGGGGAGTACACCGCTTGATGCGGTACATGCTTGGGCGTATAGGTTGAAGGTAAATTCAAATTTTTTCAATTTTTTTCAGTTTCGAGCAAGCGCCACGCCGTTCTCACGCCATATATAGGTGGAGGTTTTTATGATTGAAAACAATGTTGAAATTGCTGACCCGCTTAGCGAAGCGGTCAAAAATCTGTTCGGGCTTTCGTACCTGTTCCCCTACCAAAGACTGGTAATAACAAATATTATGGAAGCCGCTCAGTCCGCCAAAGAAGAGTGCTCCGACCGTGAAACTTCCGGGAGACAAATAGTTATTCTGCCAACAGGAGCGGGAAAGTCCCTCTGTTTCCAACTACCTGCAATGTTGATAGAAGGACTGACTTTAGTGATTTATCCGATTTTATCGCTAATGGCGGATCAACAGAGGCGGTTACATGAAAGGGGTTTTTCTCCGGTAACAATAAGGGGCGGACAAAGTAAAGAAGAGCGTGACGAGATTTGGCGGAAACTGGAAAGCGGACAGAGCAAGTTTATAATTGCAAACCCGGAAGTTTTGCTTACGCCGCAGGTAAAAGAGCGGCTGGAAAAAATCAAAATTATGCATATTGTAATTGACGAAGCGCACTGTGTAAGCGAATGGGGAGAGAGTTTCAGACCAAGTTATCTTGAAATCGGCTCAATTATAAACTCACTTAATCCGCCGCTTGTTACAGCTTTTACTGCTACGGCAAGCGCTCCTGTACTGGAAAAAATAAGAACGTACATTTTCGGCGATTCTTCCGCCTGCCAAATCGTAGGAAACCCCGACAGACCTAATATTTATTATTCCGCGAAAGGGTGCATTAACCGCAATTTGGCGGTACGCGATCTTTTGATAAAGCATAGCCGCCCTGCGATTGTTTTTTGCTCCTCACGCCCCGGCACGGAAAAACTTGCCCGCTACCTCAGCAATGAAATGAAAGAAATGGGCTATGACTGGTACAATGAAATTCGCTTTTATCACGCGGGGTTAAGTAGGGAAGAAAAAACCGAAACTGAAAAATGGCTTTTGCATAACAGCAAAGCCGTGCTCTGCTCCACTTGTGCGTTTGGAATGGGAGTTGATAAAGCCGATGTACGCACGGTAATACATAGAGATTGCGCTCCCTCAGTAGAAGCGTATTTGCAGGAATCGGGGAGAGCCGGACGTGACGGAGAGCAATCAATAGCGATTCTTTTATGGGGACCGGAAGACGAAACCGCTCTTAAAAGAGCAAAGACAGACGCAGATCGCGCAAGGCTCTCCGCCCTGTTAAACTACGCAAGAGACACAGAACACTGTCGCAGACATTCGCTCCTTACAATGCTTAACTACGATTCGGGCGGAGAAGTACCGGAAAAAATATGCTGTGATGTCTGTGAAAAAGAAGCGGACAATAACCTGCGGGAAGAATTATCAATTTTAAATTTTTTTCGTAAAAACAAAAGACGATTTACGCAGGATCAAGGGGCAAGCATTTTAGCGGAAAGCAAAACGCTCCGATGGGGACAAGAAGAAGCCTCCCAAGTTCTTGATTATTTATTAAAAACCAAAAAGCTAAGGAGGCTCAACTACTTCCCATGGAAGGGAAAAATCTCGGTATTCTGAAACTTCAGTTTCAGAATACCTTCCTTATAAAATCATTACTCTTTAATACTACCCATTGTAAGACCGGAAATGATAAACCGCGACATAAAGGAGTAGAAAATAATAATCGGTATCAAAGAACAAGATATTCCTAGATATATCGCGCCAACATCCGTACGGTAAATATCACCACGCAAGGACATAATCAATATTGGAAGAGTGGCTAATTTTTCGTTGGAAAGAATTACAGCAGGAAGAAGGTAGTTGTTCCATGAACCAACAAATGTAAAAATTGACTGTGCCGCAAGAGCGGGTATAATTACAGGGAAAATTATAATATTAAAAATACGAAACTCCCCTGCGCCGTCAATTCGCGCCGCGTCAATAAGTTCCATATTTAGTACAGAAGTCATATACTGCCGTATAAACAGTACCGTTGCGGCGGCGGCAATACCGGGAAGGATCAGCGGGATATACGTATTTGTTAATCTCCACGTTACCATAAGCTGGTAAAAGCCGATAAAGGTAAGAGAACCGGGAAGCATCATAATAACCAAAATTATTGCCCAGATAGCAGTTCTTCCCTTAAACCGGTAAATATGAAGCCCATAAGCTGTAAATGCGGAAAAATATACGCTTAATAATGTCGCAAAAACGGCAACAAAAGCGCTGTTTCCAAAGCCCTGCCAAATCTTAAAGCCGCGTCCTGTCAGAGTGCGCCAGTTATTAAGAACATTCGGGAGCCTAATGGATTTTGCAAGCAATTGCCCTCTTTCTACGGTGTCTCCGTCATTAACATAAAGAATGGTACGATCGGTAAGAAGAAAAGTACCTATTACATTATCATCAACATCAACAATAACAATACGCGGCAAACGGCTTTCCGTTAGAACCTTAATTACACGTTTTTCTGTCTTTCCGGTTTTTGAGTTTAACTCTTCTTTTAAGGTTATCCCCGGTATTAAATCTAGATATTTGACAGTACCAAACCTAATTTGGGAAGCATCAACAACTTGAATTGGCTCTTCAACAGATTCCTGTCCCTCTGTATATTCATCGGTAGAAACAGATTCCGGCTCTTTCGCAGGTTCCTTTCCCCAATCAGCAAATACTTCCTTAGTTGATGACCAAAACGCATTCTGACCGGGAAGCAAAGAAAGCCCCGTATTAATCTGTTCAACAGTACGTGTAGCATTAATCAGCAAAACATATACAGGTATAACTGCAAGAAGACCAAGGAAAATCATAAGAGCATGAATTAAATAACGTTTCATTGGTTGATCGCTAACACTCATTTCATGCCTCCTTTTCTCTTTGCCAAATCACTGCGATCCTGCAAGAAGAAGAATATTAACATAGCTAGAATGATAGTAATAATAAATATTCCAACAGAAATAGCCGCACCATAAGCCTTATCGCCTACACCCATACCAAAGGCAACATTGTATTGATATACAACCGTTGTTCTTATCTTGAAGTTGGGCGCTCCATTTCCACTAGTGAGCAGATACGGAATATCAAACATCTGCATACCGCCAATCATTGATGTAACAAGTATGTAGAGCATCATTGGGCGAAGTAATGGCAGAGTGATAAACAACGCTGTTTGTGTACTGTTTGCGCCGTCAACTGTAGCGGATTCATATAACGATGTCGGGATGCTGGTAATTCCTGCCATAAGCATAATCAGGGTATGACCGTACCACATCCACCATTGAATAAACGCGGTTAATCCTCTTGCAAACGGAACACTACGGAAAAAGTTAAATGCTTCTTTTACATATTCTCCGTTGAATAAAACTGTAGCTTGTATACCCAAAGAGCTTAAAAATTGATTCGCGGGCGCGGTAAGATGTCCGCCAAAACCAAAAAGACTCCTGTATAGCAAGGCTACCGATGCGGCTGTAAGAAGATTGGGCATATAAACAACAGCTCTGAATAATCCTTTGCCAGCCAAATTAAGCCGGGCATCTGAAAGCCAAATTGCAAGTATTAAAGCCATACCTAACTGTGGAATAAAATTTAAGCCCCAAATAATGAATGTATTGCCCAAGGCTTCCCAGAAGTAACGGTCTTTAACCAGTTTGGAATAATTATATTTTCCAGGTGTTATTCTTCCTGTCCCATGACAAACATCACAGGTCTCAAAGACAAACTCTCCTTGTGCGTCAAGTTTGGGGGCTCCGTTATTATCAATCTGTAATAACTGCCCTGTAGCATCACATGACGGACATCTAGCATTACTAAAAATATAATCTTTTTTTAAACCTCTTAAGTCGGTAAAACTGACTACAAAGGTATTTATTGTAGGCCAGAAGTTAAAGATTAAAAACGCAAGCACAAAGGGAGCCACAAAAATATATCCATAGCGATTTGTTCTTTCCTCATGACCGATTATTTTCTTTGTCTTAAGTTTTTTATTAGCCGTAGCTATATTTTTTTTCTCTTGCACAGCGTCTTCTTTTTGCAAAACCTCTGTCGTTGCTTCACCTGCATCAACATTCTCTTGTAAAAGTTCTGCCTTTACTTCGCTTGTGTCTTCTTGCACAGACTCTGTATTTGCTGTGTCTGTGTCTGTATTTTCCTGCAAAAGCTCTGCTTTTGCTTTTTGACCAACTTTTTTCTTTTTTGCCATTGGTCATCTCCTGAAAAAAACAGCACCTAACCCAGCACCTAAGAATTTAGGTGCTGGAATGGAAGGTGCTGGTTCAAATTAAGTTGTCAGTTGACTAATGTCACTGAATACCGACTTGGGACCGTACCTGATTTCTAAAATCAGCCATTGCTTGCTCTTTTGATTTTTCACCGTTTACATAAGCGGTAACAGCTTCCTGGAACAGAGCCTGAATTACGTCATCATAGCTCTGTGTAAGTCTTCCGTTTACACCTTTCGCCATTTCGGCAAATTGAGCATAGTGATTCTGTCCACCAAGGAAGGGCTCACTAAATGTGTCCTTTATTTTGTCCACGACCTTAATATTACTGACCATGTCTCCGCTCGCCTTGGCATATTCCTCAAGGAAAGCATCATTGGTTGTAAGCCATTCGATCATCTGAAGAGCTAATGAACGATTTTTTGTTCCTGCCCATGCGCCAAGCCATGTGCCGCCCCAGCGATAAGGAACAGGACCCTGAATCATTGCCCAGTCACCGGCTGTATTTCCAGCATTTGACTTGAGTACATAGTGGAGTCCCCATGTGGGAAGGAAATAACCAAATACTTCTAAGGGATTTGCACCATCAGTAAGTTCACCTTTCATACCGGCAAACCAACCTTCTGACCACTGACCAACTCTGCCTTCCCAGCGGTTGTCATGCAGTGTCTTGGAAATTTCAAGATACTGATCCAAAACCGGGTCGATAACAAGTCTGTTGCTTACAACCCACGGATTTTGACGTGCGCTGTAGAACGGGAACTGGAGATCACCAAGGCTGGATACTACTACGCAGGATCCGTTGGATTTGTCCTTAAGAACTTTTGCAGTCTCAAGGAATTTGTTAAGGTCTGTGAAGTATGTCTGCACAGTTGCCGGATCGTCTGTACCAAGATATTTCTTGGCAAGACTTCTGCGATAAAAGAATGCACCAGGGCAAGCCTGCCATGACATTCCATATACCTTACCTTCATAGGTTCCAACATCAATAGGATACTGCAGAAGTTTACTTCTGTTCCTATTAGCTATGGAAGTGAGATCCAAAAGGAGTCCCGACTCGACATACTTGCGAACAAAGGCGGATTCCAGAGCAAAAACATCCGGCGCTCCAAGACCTGCTGTAAGAACAGGGTCCAATTTGCTTGGAAACTGTTCTGTCGGGGTCAAGGAATAGTCGATTTTTACATTAGGGAATTTTTTCGCGTAGTAGTCATTAATCAGTCCACCGACTTCATCGGTGAATGACCAAACCACTAATTCGCCTTTTGGTTCACAGGCACTCATTCCTAAAAGGATAAGAGCCGCACACGCAATAACTAAAGCTTTCTTCATTTTTCTTCCTCCAAATACTTTTTTTCCCAACCTTTTTTTGGGAGTTTAGATTATTTGATATATCCTACCATAATTTTGGAAAACGGTCAACTAATTTTTCAAATAATTTAATCTTTTTTTCAAATTATTGTTTTTCTTAAAATAATACCATGATTTCCACTTAACGTATGTTAATATCCGCCAAAACGGGCTTAGGAGCCCCTTTTTCCACAGAAACAGGCACTGGGGCAGAATCTGCGGCAATAACCTTGTAAGTGCCGGGCAAAAGCCGGTATTCGCCATCCGCGCCCACAGTCTCAAAAATAGAGGAAAAAAGGTCAAATTCTACCTTTTTACTCTTGCCCGCGGGTATTAAAACACGGCGAAAATCCTTTAACGATGAAAGTGGCTCGTCCTCGGCTCGTCCGTCCTTTGAGACATATATCTGCACCACTTCCTCGGCATCTCTGGAACCGGTATTTGTTACGGTTACAGAGGCTTTTACGGTTCCCCCGGCGGAAATCGCGGGCGAAGAGAGGGTAATGGAGTCAAAACGGAAGGTGGTATAGGAAAGCCCGAAACCGAAGGGGTACAGGGGCTTTTCCGTCATATAGCGGTAAGTGCGTCCCTTCATGGAATAATCTTCGTAAGGGGGCAGTTGGGCTGTAGAAGCCGGGAAGGTTATAGGGAGTTTACCCGATGGGACGACAGAGCCAAAAATGATGTCCGCCACAGCCTGACCGCCTGACTCGCCGGGATACCAGGCAAAAATCGCCGCATCAACCAAGTCTTCCGGGAAGGCAATAGGACTGCCGCCTGTAAGGACAAGGATGATCTTTTTGCCCGCGTTTTTGATTGCCTGAAGGAACTTGATCTGCCAAGGGGGCAGTTCAATCGCGCTACGGTCGCCGTTTGAGTCAGAGGCGATAGCATCGCCCTCCTCCCCTTCCAACGCCCCGTCCAGTCCCAATACCGCAATAACGACATCGGTAAAATTAGCCTCGCCATAAGTTTCAAGCGATTTGCTGTTTTCGCTGTACATAAGACAGCCCTGACGGTAATCAAGGTTGATGCCGTACATATCTTTAACTTTCTCGCCAAGCCCCTCTAATATAGTAATAAAATGAGAACTTACCCCGTAATAGTTGCCAAAAAGCGTATGGGCGTTAGCCGCGCCGGGTCCGGTAACAACGATTTTTTTCGGACTTGAATCGAGGGGCAGGAGGTTATTGTCATTTTTGAGCAGTACAATCGATTTATGCGCCGCTTTAAGCGCGAGTTTACGGTGTTTTTCGCAGTTTATTACTTTCCTGCCAAGTTTGCCGTATTTTCCCGACTTTGGCGGATCAAACATCCCTAACCGGAACCTTGTCCGCAGAATACGCTCAAGAGCCGTATTTATCGCTTCTTCTTTGACAAGCCCCTTTTTGTGGGCGACAGTCAACATGGGGTAGGTACAGCCGCAGTTAAGGTCGCACCCGGCGTTAAGGGCGAGAGCCGCAGATTCTTCGGGGGAATTGGTTATTTTGTGGTATTCGTGGAAGTCACGGATAGCCCAGCAGTCGGAGACAACATGCCCCTTAAAGCCCCAGCGTCCGCGGAGAATGTCTTTAAGGAGGAAATTGCTTGCGCAACAGGGTTCGTCCAAAGTACGATTATAAGCTCCCATGACGGATTCTACTCCAGCTGAAACAAGAGCCTTGAAGGCGGGCAAATATGTCTCGAAGAGGTCTTTTTTGCTGACAATCGCGTTAAAAACGTGGCGGTCTTTTTCCGGTCCTGAATGAACAGCGAAATGTTTGGCGCAGGCGGCAAGTTTGAGGTTTTCGGGATCGTCGCCTTGCAGACCGCGAACAACGGCAAGACCGATGCGGCTTGTAAGATACGGGTCTTCGCCGTAAGTTTCCTGTCCACGTCCCCAACGCGGATCGCGGAAAATATTGATGTTCGGTGTCCAGAAAGTAAGCCCCCAATACTGACCTCGGTTGCCCTGCTTAATGGCTTCGTTGTATTTGGCGCGAGCCTCATCAGAGATAGCGTCCGCAACCTGCCCGGCAAGATCATCGTCAAAAGTAGCGGCAAGAGCTATCGCCTGAGGAAAGACCGTAGCGATACCCGCCCTCGCTACTCCGTGCAGACATTCGTTCCACCAGTTATATTCGGGTATTCCTAAACGCTCTATTGCAGGGCTTTTATAAAGTAACTGGGAGACTTTTTCTTCCAGCGTCATTTGGGAAATCATTTCTTTAATTTTATTTTCACGATCCATGGGGAAAGTTTATCTGTAATAATTTATTTAATCAACATACCTTATACCTTGCCCAGAGCTCAAACCTTTAATCAAAGAACAAGAAGAAAAAGAAAAAAAATAATCTCAAATGAGATTATCAGCAAAAACAATCCTGCTAATAAAAACACTATACCTAATATTATTTTTCTTGAGATAAAAAAAATTACAGATTTGCTTATTAGTAATATTACAGTAATAATGTACCAAATAGTAAATAAAAAACGTATTAAATCAGGCAAAATTCTAAAAGGACTATCAAAGCCAAACGGTAAATATGGTATGCAAAAAAATAAAATAATGGTAATTACTGTAAATGCTAAATAAATTAACAGTGATTTAGGCATAGAATAATCCTTATTATAGCATTAATATCTCCAAAAAATAGACAATCAGAGCCTCACTTCTCTCATTTATACCCTGTTGCCGTCCATTTTTTACAAACTAGCGGTAGTAAACGAAAGCATGCAGAAGGTATTAAACCTTCGCCGTTAATCAACATCAGCGACGGCAAAATAAATTTTACCGCCTTCCGACACAAATACATTCCATTTTGTATATGTATCTCCGGCGGAATTCACCGCTCTGATATAATATTGATTTGACACGTTTGCCGGATAAGGCATATTAACATTAATTTGATAGCCGCTGTTAAGAGTTCGCTCTCCAAGCAAATCCCCTCCCCATGAGTCTGAGACTGCCGGTTTAATATATAAGTAATGGAGCGTATAACCCGTATTATTTACAATTGTAATTTGCGGCATATTTTGCGGCGGATAAACATTTAACTCAGTATCTGTATTAAAATCCGCCATGGTAAATTCAACTCTGCTGTTTTCCGGTACAAGCGCGTCCCATTTGATGTATGCATCTCCGTCAGCGCCCACCGCCATGATGTTATATCGATCTGTCAAAATTATTGAAGAAGGCAGAGCAACTATCATTGTCGAACCGGCGTTAATAATATGAGAGCCTAGCGCATCATCTCCCCATACATTCTCTGTCTGGCTTATATATAAGTAAAAAATTGAATAGCCTGTATTATTAACTACTGTAATTTGCGGAGGTCTTTGAGCAAAAGAAATTCCTGTAATAAGCGCGAAAATTATTAAACCGAGCAGAATTGATTTCTTCATAATATCATCACTCCTGAGAGATGTCTAAGAAGTAAGAATTTTACCACGGAGGACACGGAGTTCACGGAGAAAAAAGCAAAAACACATCAAAACTCCGTGTCCTCCGTGGTTTAATATTCTTCTCGAATAGTTCCAGGCAGGGCTTGCTATGAGGTATTAATAACCTTTAATATTAGGGAATGGAAACAATGAAAAGAACAGCGGACTGCGGACAACTGCGAAAAAGCGACGCGGGACGCACGGTAATTTTGAACGGCTGGGTTCACCGCAAGAGAAACCACGGCGGAATATTTTTTATAAACTTGAGAGACCGTTACGGCGTTACGCAGGTTACGGTTGACACCGAAAAGAACGCAAACCTTGCGG
>JAIRUQ010000114.1 GCA_031254315.1 Treponema sp. | reverse complement strand
CGGAACGGATGGATAAGGAAAGAATCGCCGAGGAGATAGCCGATGAAATCAACAGTTTAGATATCCCCGATGTAACGGTTAGAGTCTCGGATGAGGGGATAGTCATCAGCCTTGACGATATTCAGTTCATAGCGGACACGGCTGATATGCTTCCCGGCGAACATGAAAAGCTCGATAAAATTGTCGATATTCTCCGCAGGTATCAGGACAGGGATATTCTGGTAGGCGGCCACACCGCCCTTGCCGGCACAGCCGAAGCGCGGCAAAGGTTATCGACCGAAAGGGCCTCGGTTGTTGCCGACTACCTTATCGAGAAAAACGCCCGCACGCCGGAACGGGTGGTGGTACGCGGTTACGGCGCCGAAAGGCCGAGGGCGAGCAACACCACGGAAAAAGGCCGTCGTGAAAACCGCCGCGTGGAGATTACGATACTGGAGAATTAAAGCTATGCCGCTGTCAAGTTCTGGTTAATGGAAGGAGAAATGGGAAAAAGTAATAGCCCGAGGTGACTGACGCCGTATACGTTAACCATAATATTTTTTAAGTTAACACTTACTGTTAACCATGATGAGTGTTAGGTTAACGTTAATGAACAGTCTAAGCGCGCGGAATAAAGCGGTTTGACGAACAGTCTACACGTGTAGACAAAAAACAAACAAATTTTCTGTCTTTCGTAATTTTTTATCTTTCGAAAAAAAACCTCTTAACTTTTCTCTTTTTATGTGTTAACCATATAAAATATAAGGTTAACATCAGATAATTCTGTTTTAGCAATTACCGTAATATTAGTATACCAAATGCAAGGGCCTTTGATGTTGTTTTGGGTAATGTAATTAAACTGCCATTCAGCCAATATACAGCATCACCTGCATTATACCCGGTAATATAAACATCAGAACCTGAAACAGTAATTGCGGTTGAATATGCCATAAAAGGTTTATTACTTGGTAATATTATCTGTTTGCCGTTTTTCCAATATACTATTTCTTCAATATCAGAATCTTCTCCGGAAATATGTATATCTGTCCCTGAAATAGCAATAGCACGTGCCTCTAATGGTTTTGGTAATATTGTCTGTATTCCGTTCAACCAATATACTGCGTCATATCCATCCTCTCCAAGAATATAAACATCAGAACCTGAAACGGCAATTGCCCAAATAAAAGTTCTCTGAGATAATACAGGCAGTAATACCTTTGTACCATTTAACCAATAGAAGGTATCATCTCCATCATCTCCAACAATATAAACATCAGAACCTGAAACAGCAACTGATCTCGCTGCTGCTCTCTCAGATGATTTAGGCAGTACTACCTGTATGCCATTCAGCCAATATACCGCATCATCTCCATCAAATCCAACAATATAAACATCAGAACCTGAAATAGCAATTGCTTCTGCCCTTGCTCTCTCAGATGATTGCAATACTATCCGCCTGCCGTTCAGCCAATATACGGCGTCATCTCCATCCTCTCCAACAATATAAATATCGGAACTTGAGGCGGCAACCGCAGATGCTGCCGAAACAGAATTTGAGGGTAGTACGTTCCTTCCTCCGTTTAGCCAATATACAGCTCCACCATCCATTCCAACAATATAGACTTGAATTGGCTCTTCCTTAGGGGGTAATACGTATTCAAAGGCTTCTTTAGTTTCCTTAGGGGGTAATACGTATTCAAAGGTTTCTTTAGTTTCAGAAGAAATAAATGGTTCTGTTTCGACTTGTTGAGGTGTCTGCGGCGTTTGTTTCTTACAACAAATAAGCAGGGTAATAATTAAAACGGCTATAAAAAGCCGGTTCAATTTAATCAAAATATTTTTCATATAATCCTCCTTAATGTATTATACCCATATCTACCCAAACAATCTCTCTTCCGCCCAAAGACCAAGGGCAGGATTGGGCACAAAGAAAATCCGCTCTCCTTCTACAGTGTTCCAGCCGGGCGCGAGTTTGCCGGTGTCATAACGTTCCCTCGCTGTCCGCAAATCGCCCCATTGGAAACCGACAGATTCAATTTCTTTTCTTGAAACTTTCGCTCCGGGACAGTAGCGGACGGTAAAGCGATTTTCACTTGAGCCGTGAATTAAGTGAGCCGCCGCGCTTAAGTTCGCGCCAAGTTCTCCGTCCGCTGAAGTCTTAGCGAGGATTTCTTTGGCAGGGCGGTAGCCGTGTTTGCGGATTAGAGCGTCTATTCCTTGATCTTCGCCAAAGCGTTCGAGCGCTGGAGCGAGAATTAAAAGCTCTCCGCCGTCGGCGATTACCATCCGTGTACGGTAAATCGCCTTGTTGCCGAGCCATGTTGTGCGGTATTCTTCTGGCTCCAAGTAGACAACCGCTTTGTTAACCGCTTCCGGCATGAGGTTAACGTTGACTTTTCGAGACAGGGCGGCGGCTTTTTCATAACATTCCCGACCAAAACCGATGTACAAACCACGCACAGCAAGCGATCCTCGCTCTTTTCCCGCGCTTACTGCTTCGCTGTCTGTCCGCGAGCCGATTACCGTTAACACCCACAGAATTGGCGGCAACTGTCCTGAAAAACGGCGCAAGCCTTCGTCAAAGAGGGCGCGGACGGGAGTGTCCGCCCTGCCCATTATTTTTTCCATTCCATAAGCGGCTCCGGCAAAGTGGCTTTTATCGATTGCTTCTTTTCCGCCCGTCCCCACAAAAATATTTTTCCCGTGATTTGCCATGCCCGCTACTTCATGTGGAACAACCTGCCCGATTGAAAGGGCGAGAGAGAAGCCGCCGTCCTTGCGCAACATTTTGTTGACCTGCACAGGCCAGTCGTAGCGAACAGCGCCGCCTGTCGCTTTTTCAACCCAGTCTTCTTCAATTCTGCCAAGCTCAGTTATGCCGCCCCTCCAGTCGTGAACTCGGAATTTTTCTTTTGGAGTTTTGCCGAACATTCGAGTAAGCTCAGCGTCGTTCATTGCCATGTGTGTCCCCAGAGCTGGAAGCACCGCGCCCAAGCGATCCGAAAGCTGTTGTGCCGCAACTTCGGTAAAAAACCCGGCGCGTGAATGAAAGCGTGTAATGTCAGGCGGAAGGATGATCACCTGCCCTGAGCATTTTATATCGGCAAGAGCGGAAGACAGCGCGCCTGAAAAAAGCTCTTCAAGTTCACGGTCGCCGATGTCTTTGTCCGCGCCGCCGCAGTCAACATAAGTTTTTTCTAACATGGACAATCTCCTTTTTATTATGATAGCATAAATTAGAGGAGAAAAAAATGGGAAACGCTGATGTCGGTTTGATAGGGCTTGCGGTAATGGGAGAAAATCTTGTACTCAATCTTGAGAGCAAGGGGTTTCATGTCGCTGTTTATAACAGGACAACATCGAAGGTAGACGAGTTTGTAAACGGACGCGGCGCGGGAAAAAAAATCACGGCTTGCCATAGCCTCACGGAGCTGACAGCCGCTTTAAGCGTTCCGCGCAAGGCAATGATCATGGTAAAAGCGGGGCAGGCGGTAGACGATACAATCGAACAGCTTTTGGAAGTTTTTGAAAAAGGCGACATCATCATAGACGGAGGAAACTCCAATTATCAGGATACAATGCGAAGGACAGCTTATGTTGAGTCAAAGGGATTGCTGTACATCGGTACGGGAGTTTCGGGCGGAGAAGAGGGAGCGTTAAAAGGACCGTCAATCATGCCCGGAGGTTCCGCCTCGGCTTGGAGTTATGTAAAACCGATGTTGCAGGCAATTTGCGCGAAAGTTGAAGGCGGCGCTCCCTGCTGTGATTGGGTAGGGGAGAACGGCGCTGGACACTTTGTAAAAATGGTGCATAACGGCATTGAATACGGTGACATGCAGTTAATTTGCGAAACCTACGATTTGATGAAGAACGTACTGTCCCTTTCCTGCGATGAAATGGGCGACGTTTTTGACGAGTGGAACAAAGGTTCGCTTGGCAGTTACCTTATTGAGATAACGAGGGACATTCTCCGTTACAAAGACAACGACGGAAAGCCGCTCACCGAAAAAATACTTGACACGGCAGGGCAGAAGGGGACAGGCAAATGGACAGGCATTGCCGCCCTTGAGTTCGGCGTTCCTTTGACATTAATCGGCGAGGCTGTTTTTGGGCGATGTCTTTCCGCCGCTAAAGATGAGCGCCTACGAGCCGCGAAAATATTTTCTACTCCCAAAATTACTTCGCCTCAGGATAAAAAGGCTTTTATTAAAGACCTTGAAAAAGCGTTATACGCTTCCAAAGTAGTTTCCTACGCGCAAGGTTATCTGCTAATGAGAGAGGCGGCAAAAGAATACAAGTGGAACCTTAACTACGGCGGCATCGCTCTTATGTGGAGAGGCGGCTGTATCATCCGCTCTGTTTTCCTTGGAAAAATAAAAGAAGCCTTTGACAAAAATCCCTCTCTTGAAAATCTTCTGCTTGATCCCTTCTTCAAAGACATTATCGAAGACGCTCAAGGCTCATGGAGGAGGGTAGTGTCAACCGCTGTACAAAACGGCATTCCGACACCGGCATTAGCGAGCGCGCTGTCCTACTTTGACGGCTACCGAAGCGAGCGCCTTCCCGCGAATCTTTTGCAAGCGCAGAGAGACTACTTCGGCGCGCACACCTACGAGCGTACTGATAAACCACGCGGAGAGTTTTTTCACACAAATTGGACAGGGCACGGCGGTAATACTAGTGCTTCGACGTATACGGTGTAGTTAGATGAAATACATCAATAAAATTATGGAATATAGAAGATTAATGGGAAAAACAATGAGCTATAAAAGTATATGTTTCAACTTTATTTTATTATTTATTTTACTAATTAGTATAATTTCATGTACACGTAATAATACTACATCTAAAAATCCTGATAATACTAAAAATACGGATAATAATACACTTGAATTTATAGATAATAATAAAGAGGTTATTGAAGTTATACAGGAACAATTTGATGATGAAAATGACTTTTATTTTACGGTTTTAAGTGACATGGGGGGACCATATGGAGTTTCCATTGATGGTTATAAAGACAAGAAAAAGGAAATTCGTATTCCACCACTCATAGGAGGCGTTCCTGTTGTAACTATTGGCGAATTAGCGTTCGATAGAAAAAACATTACCAGCGTAGTTATACCTGATACTGTTTCTAGTATAGGTAAGCAAGCATTTCATAGCAATCAACTTACTGAAGTAATCATTCCAGAAGGTGTATATTCAATTGGTGAAAGCGCGTTTAGGAATAATCAAATCACCCATATAACTATTCCAGATAGGGTAAGTACTATTGGGGATGCCGCATTTATGGATAATAATCTTACCAATGTAATTATTGGCAGTGGAATTAGGAAAATAGAACACTCAGCATTTAAAAACAATCAAATAACCAGCTTAACTATAGTAGAAAATGATCATATGATTCATGTTAATCATGAAGCATTTAGAAATAACCCTCTTTCTAGTATAACTCTTCATGGTCTTGTTTCTTATGGTAATTTATCATTCCCCAATGGGTTTCAAAGTTTCTATTATGATAATAGATACAGAACAGGAATATATACATGGGATGGAGAAACATGGAGTGTTGAATCCTCATATGATCATGTATTACATTTTGATATAGAATATATTAACAATAATACAGGTGTATCTATTAACAGATATAGTTTTATAATAAATGGAATAAACCTACCTGATAATACCGGATATGATGTAAGAATTCCACCGCAGATACAGGGTTTGCCTGTTACAAAAATAGAGAGAGGCGCTTTTCAGTATGGACGTCTTATCAGTGTGACTATTCCAGAAAACGTTAATACAATCGGATTTGCGTCATTTTCCGATAATCAACTTACAAATATTATTATTCCTAACAGTGTAATTACTATTGACAAGTATGCGTTTTCCGATAATCAACTTACAAATATTATTATTCCCAACAGTGTAACTACCATTGGCGAGCGGGCATTTGAAAATAATAAACTTGTTAGTTTGACAATTCCCGACAATGTTACTACTATTGGACATCAGGCATTCTGTAATAATCAAATAGAAAACGTAGTTTTTGGCAGAGGAATTACTACTATTGAGTCTAACTCGTTTTTTGACAATAATCTTACTAGTATTACTATTCCTGCCAATATTACAAGAATTAATCGGTATGCATTTGCGGAAAATCCAATAACTAGTATAACAATTTCTAATGATGTTATTTTGGGTGATTCCTTTCCAAATAGGTTTGGTGATTTCTACAATTCAAACGGAAAAAGGGCAGGAACTTACACATGGAACGGTACAACATGGAGTATTTCAAACAACACAGAAGATAATTATATGAAATAATATTTATAATTTTGAAAATAATAAAATAATTATTTGCAAATCTTATTCATAGGAGAGTTAATTTTGAATAAAAACACCATAAAAAAAATAGTAACAGGCATTTTATTATTTGGATTTATAATTACAGGATTTTTGGATATTTTGTTACATGGTCAAGCGACTTATTCTTCAATTATGGGAATGGATATAAATAGAGTTTATTTCTATACCTTCTTTTTATTGATAATAGGCTGTTGGCTTCTTTATAATAAATGGTTTGCTGGAATAGGGTTTTTAGCTTTAGCGACATTTAGTTCTTATTTTGTCGAGTTTATTATTATACATAATTATTTCGCGTCAATATTAATATATATTGGAATAATAGTAGATATAATTACCAGACAGAAAATGAAATGGCTCATTCCATTGATTATCGTTGGAATAATACAAGGCATAGCGTTTCAAACTAATTGGTTAGGTTATTATTCGGTGGGAATTATGGAATTTTCAGCCCTTTGTATAGGTTCAATTTTCGTTGTAAGGAATATATAGGGAATAAGAATTTAACCACGGAGTACACGGAGAGAAGAGGATCAACGAATTACACGAATTGCACGAATAAGAGAATAAAAAAATATATTCATTCGTCTTAATTCGTCTTAATTCGCGTAATTCGTTGACTCTTCATCTTAACTCTTCCGTCTTACAAACCTCTGCATACATGGCGTAAAGTTCTCAAGATGCAATGAGCGGGAAAAAAAATCCACATTGGAGGGCAGGTCGATTGTTACATCCAGTCCTCGCTCATCAGCTTTTTCAAGAAGTTTCGCTAGCAAAGTTTTGCCGATGCCCATGCCGCGGTATTCGCTTTTTACTTCAAGAGCGCCTATACACAAAGTTGAATCAGAAAGATTCGCGCTGATACTTCCGGCTATATCGCCGTCCGCCGTTTCCGCTATAAAACAAAAATCGCCGTTTCCCTCTCGTAAAAAAAAGTCCTCAAGAACAAGGGATGAGTTGTCCTCAGGCTCGCCGCCGACAGGCTCAAGCCCCCATTCTTCCCTTAAAGAGTTATACCAGAGAATTACCTCGTTTTTCATTTTTTGTTCTTTGAAGCTGAACCACATTTTTTCGATTTCGGGATACCCCTCAAGGACATTTCTGTACGCGCGAAAAACGCCCTTGTTTCTGTTGAGAGCAGAGGACAATTCTTGGCGGACAACAGGGTTTTTCAGGCTGGCGGCGAACTTTTCCATAAGACGATAGCCGTCTTTTGGCTCCCATACGGGCAGGGGGATAAACCGCTCTTCAGCGCCAAAATCTGTACCTTCGTCATAAGCGTTGTTAAAGATGTCAACAACGCTTTTTTTTTGACTGTCAAGAACAAAATCGCTGTCCTGATTTTCCATGTAAAAAATAATTTCGTCTGTCAGGACATTGTCCAACTCAAAACGCATACAAAGATTATAGCATAAAAATCAAAAAATTGTTATCATTCGGGAATGGAAACAATGAAAAGAACAGCGGACTGCGGACAACTGCGAAAAAGCGACGCGGGACGCACGGTAACTTTGAACGGCTGGGTTCACCGCAAGAGAAACCACGGCGGAATATTTTTTATAAACTTGAGAGACCGTTACGGCGTTACGCAGGTTACGGTTGACACCGAAAAGAACGCAAACCTTGCGG
>JAIRUQ010000127.1 GCA_031254315.1 Treponema sp. | reverse complement strand
TCGGTTTGCGGAGCGTAGAGGGCGATGGCGTTCGCGACCGCTTCCACTTCCTGTATAAATGTAATGCCCGCCCAATTTGCCAGACTGAGCCCGCCCGAACCTGTAATCAAAGCGGTAAACGAAATGTCCCCGAGGCGGTCGTACGCCCGGTTTACCATTTCCAAAAGCGTTTCCTGTATATTCGATAAATGGCGCTTGTATTCCGAGAACAGTATCTTCCGTTCACTGTCCATTACCGCCAGCTTTATTGTCGTGGAGCCTATGTCGATACCTAAACGATGACGCATAAAAATACTTTCCTTCTGTATAATCAAGGGAGATTATAACAGTTAATTATAATTTTTTTATCCACTTTTCAAAAGAAATCAAAAAATTATTAATGCGGCAATACGCTAAAACTCGCGGTAACTTTGCCGCCATCGGCATTTTCAATAGTCAGTGTGCCGCCGTGTTTTTCACACAATAAGCGGCAAATATAAAGACCGATGCCGAAGTGCGAGGAATCAGACAGTTTTTTGTCGTCACGGAAAAAAGGTTCGGCGGCGTTTTTAAGTGCTTGTGGCGTGAAACCTTGACCATCGTCGGCAACAGTAATGCTCAGGATGCCGTCTTTGACCTCGCAGGTTATGTTGATTTCATATTTTGCGTAACGTACCGCGTTGGAAACAAGATTCTCATACACCCGCGAAACAGCCGGCACATCAACGAATAGCGTGTCAGAACCGCCGCCGGAAAAGTTCAGTTTTTTCTCATCGGTCAATATAAAAGAAATATTTTTAAGTTCTTCGCAAAGGTCGTTAAAGCGCGTCTCTTTAGGCGTTATTTCCACTTCATCCAGTTTTTGCAATGAGGACATGGTTGTTGTATATCCTTCCAGCCGCTGTAAATACACATCCATTATTGAGAGAGTCGAGATAACTTTTTCGCTGTCGACTTTACCGTCCGGAACGTATTTAAGCAGAAAATCGCAGTACCCGCGAAGGACTGTCAAAGGCGTTCTCAAATCATGGGCGAATGCCGCGTTTAAGCGCCTGCGTCCCTCCATCATCTGCCACATTTCACGGTTTGTTTCGAGCAAAGATTCGCGCATTGTTTCAAAGGATACGGCAAGCCTGCCAAACTCGTTGCGGCTGTCATACTTCACATTAAAATCCAAATCACCTGCCGCTATTCGCGCGGAAGCGGAATCTAAAATCGCAAAAGGTTTTTTAAGTTTCCGCAAATAGAATGCCACTCCGGCGGCAATAAAACTTAAAGTAAAACAGATTGGAAAACTTAAAATTTGCAACCAAATATTAAAGTCATACATTCTGGAATCCCATTCTGAAAGCAACTCGCGGGGTTCTATCCTGAGGAAGGAGACACCTTGTTCCCATATTTCAAATATGACACGATTTTCTATTCTGATCTCATCAGGATATAGATTCTGATAATACTGTATGGTTTCAATATGCCACCTCTCAAGAAATGATCCAAACCACATGGTAAGCAAAAACCCAGCAATTAAAAATACGACTGCATACAAAACAAAACTCCATTTTAACGATAAGTTCCTGAACGGGTGAAAACTTTTTAGACGTTTCAATTCCATTTATATCCCACCCCCCATACCGTTTTAATGTGATCTCCCGCTCCCGCCGTTTTAAATTTTATCCGTATGCGCTTTATATGCTCGGCAATTACCGCGCTGTCACCTTCGGCGTCGTATCCCCACAGGCGCTCATAAATTTTTTCTTTATCAAATACCTGACCAATGTTCGCGCAAAGCAATTCAATGATTTCAAATTCTTTTTTCGCGAACGGTATTTCCTCATCGCCAATGCTTACCTTACGCTCCGCGTAGTCAATCACGAGGTCATCCTCAAAACGGACCTTTGTGTTTCCGGCGCGCCTGTTTTCACGCCTCAGATGCGCCGCTACACGGGCGCCAAGTTCTTCAATGGAAAAGGGCTTTGTTACATAGTCATCGCCGCCGGATACAAATCCGGCTATTTTATCCATGTCCTCAATACGGGCTGTCAGAAAGATAATCGGGCATGTAACATATTTTCTTATACGCTTGCAGACTTCAATCCCGTCCATTTTGGGCATATTTATATCAAGCAAAATAATACCCGGTTCATGTTCCGCCTGCTTAATCGCCTCTTCACCGTCCCTGGCGGTGAGGACAAGGTAGTTGTTCATTTCAAAGTAATCTTTTAATAAAGAGATAACGCCGGGTTCATCATCCGCTACGAGTATTCTGTTTTGCATTTATGGCGACCTTGAGTTATTATACTTCGTAAAAATAAACTTTTTATAAACTTTTTTTGTTGGATTTATAGTAAATTTGGCGGTTGTTAACGGTTTTCCTGATACTATACATTTGTATAGAGGGATGATGGTTATTGAGTAAAAAAGAGCCTTTTTTTACTGTTGGAAATTAACATTATTTATATTATACTGGAAAAATCAAGGAGCGGACGATAATGGGTATCAAATCAACTTTATTGGCATTCTCTGCAATCGCACACGCTTACAGTATTGTATTGTCCACTAAATATGATGGAAATAAAGTTCTTAAGAATGAGAAAAACGTTAAACTATTTTTAGAAAATATTATTCGGAATCATAATGATTATTCAATGAAAGCATTTGACAGAAAAGCGATCTCTTATAAAGTTCTAAAGACAGCCGTTACCACACACAGTTTTTATGTAATATGTAGCGCTGACGGAATTTATCATACATTAAATTTTTCCGCTACCGGCAAAGGTGCTATATCGAAAGGCGCGTGGGCAATGGATACCGGAAGCGACATTTCATCTTATATTGATTATTTAAATGGAAACAACAGGTGGGAAGTCAGGGAGATCATGACTAAGAATGGTATTAATACATTGTTGACTATCAGGAATGTTTTATCAAAAATGCGAAGCGGTGTAAAATATCATTTTCTTTCAAAGACAGATAAAAATGATAATTTTGATAATTGTACTACAGCTTTATTGGAAACGCTTGTTGAGAATGAATTTAATATCATCAAATTTAAGTCAGACCGAACCACGCCTAA
>JAIRUQ010000084.1 GCA_031254315.1 Treponema sp. | reverse complement strand
CAAATAGGGAAAATGCGCCTTAGCAAGCACATCAATAATACGCTGTGCGATGCCTGCTTTTACCAAACCTTCATCTGTCACCAGCATAGGCATTTTTAATTTGTGTTTATGCAGTAATTCAGGAATCTTTCCGATACAACTCGCTCCCTCAACACGCGTTGCCTTTCTCCATGGAAGAAACTTTACCACAAAGTTAAAAATAAATTGGAATACCCTGCAAAAAATTACAAACATATATCCTCCTTTTTTAAGACAGATTTATAAGTATGATAGATAATATACATTTTGTATATAAAAATTTTAGTTAATTTTTAGGCAAAATTAACAGAAAAAGGCATATTTTTAATGAAACGCTTTTGAACGTAGTAGTAAAAAGACTGCTATGCCCACAGCAGAGTGGATACTACGCATGGCAGAAATGTTTGAAGATATTAACAAAGTGTTAAAAACGCTAATATTTCTTTTAATTAAAATTTAATATTTGGTTTTGAAAGGGATAGAGGAGAGTAGGGATTTTCTTCGCTGTACGTTTCTCACTGAGGAAAGACCGGAAATGTAAAAAAACCGGCATCTATTGACGCCGGTTTTAAGCAGGAAACGGGAGTCGGACCCGCGACATCGACCTTGGCAAGGTCGCGCTCTACCACTGAGCTATTCCCGCAAACATATCACTTTTTCAACCTTATCAAAAACCCAAAAAAGTGTCAACCCTTCAATTTTGGGCATTTTCGCCTTTTTAGGACTTGCGCTATTCAATCAATTCCTTCTATATGATACAATTCCGCATGGCTTTGAACTGCGGTATTTTAGGCTTGCCCAATGTAGGAAAGTCTACGATTTTTTCGGCTTTATGTTCCACTCCGGCGGAAGCGGCTAATTATCCGTTTAGCACCGTTAAGGCAAATGTGGGAATTATAAATGTCCCCGACCCTCGGCTGGACAAGTTGTCGGCGATTTTTGCGCCTGAGCGGACTATTCCGGCAACTGTGGAATTTGTCGATATTGCCGGATTGGTAAAAGGCGCTTCCAGAGGCGAGGGGCTTGGCAATCAGTTTCTCTCCCATATCCGCGATGCGTCGGTTTACGCTCATGTTGTCCGCTGTTTTGAAAACAGCGACGTTATTCATGTGAACGAAAAAATCGACCCAACTTCCGACATGGAAACAATCGATATTGAACTCGCTCTTGCGGATATGCAAACCCTTGCAAAAAGGCGCGAGCGCGCTGAAAAAACATTGAAAAATCCTGCCGAAAAAAAAGGCTCGGAATTCGTTATTGCCATACTTGATAAAATCGGTCCCGCTCTTGAAAACGCCCAGCCTATCCGCTCGCTTAGTTTAACAGACGAAGAAAAAGCCGCGATTT
The DNA here is from genome assembly GCA_031254315.1 of Treponema sp. Lineage (GTDB taxonomy): Bacteria > Spirochaetota > Spirochaetia > Treponematales > Breznakiellaceae > WQXQ01. The sequence continues at coordinate 7,263 of JAIRUQ010000084.1, read as the reverse complement.
ATGACTGCCACTTTATTACCGCGAAACCTCAGCTTTATGTTTGCAATGTCGATGAGGCGGGCATTAAAACCGGCAACGCTTACACCGAAAAAGTAAAAAAAAGAGCGGACAGCGAGGGGACGGAGGCGATCAGTATTTGCGGAAAATTTGAAGCCGACCTTTGCGGAATTGAAAATCCCGAAGAAAAAAAAGCCTTCCTTGAAGATTTAGGGCTGGAAGAAACAGGGCTTTCCGCCCTTATTCACAGTACCTATAAACTGCTTGGTTTAAGAACTTTTTTCACTTCGGGAAAGGACGAGTGCAGAGCGTGGACATTCCGCGCGGGAGACACCGCTCCCAAAGCCGCCGGCGTTATTCACACAGATTTTGAAAAAGGCTTTATCAAAGCGGAAGTTTATACCTGCGAAGATATTTTTAATTACGGAACGGAGGCAAAAATCAAGGAAGCCGGAAAGTACCGCTTGGAGGGCAGGGATTATGTCGTTCAGGACGGGGATGTGATGTTTTTTAAATTTAATGTGTAATTTTGCGATTTTTTCAAAATAATCCCTTAAATACTTGCCGATTTTCCCATATTTTGGTAATATTACCTATGGTAGAGCCATCATCGCTCCAAAAGTATTCTCTTTTTGGCGGTTTAGAAGAGGAGCAGATCGAAAAAATCATCCCTCTCATGGCGCAGGAAAAATTCAGCCCCGATGATATAATAATTGCCGAGGGGACGCCCAACGACAAGATTTATTTTATTGTTGAGGGGCAGGTCGCTGTGATCAGGGGAAACGTAGAAATTACCCGTTTTAGCGAAGGCGAGGCATTTGGTGAAATGGAAGTGCTGGATGTGATGTCGGCGGTTGTGTCGATCAAAGCCCTTTCTCCGGTTACGGCGATGACTATTAACAATAAGGCTTTACGAGAGGTTTACAAGATCGATGTCAAAATTTTTTCTTTAATAATAATGAATCTGGCGCGTGAGCTTTCGCGGCGGCTTCGCAAAATGGACGAAAAAATTGATGCATAATGTAATATACAATTTAATTTTTTGTAGGAGTAATTATGATTTTTAACCCTGAGTATGAATGTATGGACGGGCAGGCAAGAAAAAAGCTTCAGCTTGCCGCTCTGAAAAATCTTGTTGAGACTGTATATTCAAAAGTCCCGTTTTACCGTAAAAAATTTGAAGAAGCAAAAATAACTCCGAGAGATATTCACTCTATCGAAGATATTCAAAAATTGCCGTTTACCACAAAGGATGATCTGCGTGATAATTATCCATACGGTCTTCGCGCCTGCCCGCAGGACAGGATTGTAGAAGTGCACATGAGTTCAGGCACAACGGGAAAACCTGTTGTCAACGAATACACAATTAAAGATGTCGATATATGGCGGCAGGCAATGGCGAGAACTTTGGCAGGCGCAGGTTGCACAAAGGACGACATTGTTCAAAATTGTTATGGTTACGGGCTTTTCACAGGCGGGGCGGGCGCGCATTATGGCGCTTTAACAATAGGCGCGGAAGTTTTACCGATGTCCAGCGGCAACACAGAAAGACAACTTATGGTTCTGCGCGACTTTGGTTCAACTCTGCTTACAAGCACTCCTTCTTATGCCCTCTATCTTGCGGAAGAAGCGGCGGAAGCCGGAATCGATCTTCGTGGCCTCCCGATTAGCAAGGGCTGTTTCGGCGCGGAACCGTGGAGCGAAAATATGCGCGGACAAATCGAATCGCGCTATAACATGAAAGCCTACGACATTTACGGTCTTACAGAAATTATCGGACCCGGTGTAGCGTTTGAGTGTGAGGCGCAACACGGTCTTCATGTTAACGAAGATATGTTCTATCCGGAAATAATTGACCCGGCTACAGGAAAAACTCTGCCCATCGGAGAAAAAGGCGAGCTGGTTTTTACCACCATCACCAGAGAAGGAACGCCGCTTTTGCGCTATCGCACAAGAGACATTACATGCTTTATAAATGAACCTTGCAGTTGCGGACGCACAACAATCCGCATGCACCGTCTGTTTGGGCGCACCGATGACATGCTTATCATCCGTGGAGTAAACGTATTCCCAAGTCAGATAGAGCATGCGCTTATCGAAATTGAAGGAACAGAGCCTCAGTATCTGATTATTGTTAATCGCGGCGAAAGTCATTTGGACGAAGTGGAACTGCAGGTCGAAGTTAAGAAAGAACTCTTTAGCGATGAGACTCGTGGTCTTGAAAATCTTCGCAGTCGTATCGAACAGATAATGAAGAGCAAACTGCAGATCAGTTTAAAAGTAAAACTGGTTGAGCCAAAAACAATTGAACGCTCAATCGGAAAGGCAAAAAGAGTTATCGACAATAGGGTAATATAAGTTATAATAAGGAAGGAAAATTATGGGAATAAAACAAATATCGGTTTTTTTAGAAAACACCACAGGCAGGCTGAGCGAAGTTACAAAAACACTCGCCGCCGCGAAAATTAATTTACGCGCGATAAGCATCGCCGACACTGCGGACTTTGGCATTTTACGCCTTATCGTTGATAAGACAGACGAAGCTGTTGACGCGCTTAATTCCGCAGGCTTTACTACACGGCAGACTGATGTAGTCGCGGTAGAAATTGAAGATACGCCCGGAAGCCTCGCTAAGCTAATGGAGTTTTTCCAGAAGTCGCAGATAAATATCGAGTACCTTTATGCTTCGCTTGAAGGGCAGATTGGAAAAGCAGTTGTAGTTTTCAAGTTAAAAGATCATGAAAAGGGACAGAAAATTTTAAGCGAAAATAATTATAAAATGGCGGATAACTTTTAATGAAGATATTGATGGTGTCGAGTGAGGCTGTCCCGTGGGCTAAAACAGGCGGTCTTGCCGATATGGTTTCCGCCCTCTCGATTAGTCTCGCTAAACTTGGGCATGATGTCCGTGTTGTTATCCCTCGCTATTATCCGATTGACCGCAGTGTTTTAAAACTGCTCCCCGGTGCGATGGGAACGCCGATGGGCGGAGGCATTGAAGAGTGGAGCGCGATTTATGCTACCGATATGCCGGGCACAACCAAAAAAAATCCGGTAAAAGTTTATTTTATAGATCATGAAATCTTTTTTGGAAGGGACGGCATTTACGGCAGTCCCACAGAGACGGATTTTATCGACAACTCAAGACGTTTTACATTTTTTTGCCGCGCGTCCCTTCAACTTTGCAGAAAAATAAAATGGTATCCCGATGTACTTCACGCCCACGACTGGCCTGCGGCAGTTGCGCCCGTATATTTAAAATTCGCGGAAAGAGTTCCCGGCAGTAAAGCGGGATTTAAAAAGACAGTATCAATACTTACAATTCATAACCTTGGGTATCAGGGGATTTATCACAAAGACAATTTTGACTATGCTGGACTTGGCTGGGATGTTTTTTATAACGCCGGATTTGAAGACTGGAGTATGTTAAACATGCTCAAAGCAGGACTTTACAGCGCAGACAAGATCAACACAGTTTCACCTAACTATGCCGAAGAGACAAAAGTACAGGCTCACGGCTTTAGACTTGACGGAGTTCTTCGTTACCGAAGCGCGGATTACTGCGGAATATTAAACGGAATTGATACAAACGTATGGAACCCCGCAAAAGACAAATACATACCCGAAACTTATTCGGTAAAAAATATGGAAGGCAAGGCAAAAGCAAAAGAAGCTCTGCAAAAAGAATTCGGTCTTCCAAAAAATCCCGATGTGCCGGTTATTGGTATGGTTACTCGATTAACGGATCAAAAGGGAGTGGGGGATTTATTCGGTCCCACTTACGGTTCCGCTTGGTCAATCTGCAGAGACATGGATGTGCAGATGGTACTGCTCGGCTCAGGAGAGCATTGGTGTGAGAGCGAAATCTCGTCTCTTTCCTCGCGCCTTTCGAACTTTAAGGCAAAAATCGGTTACAGCGAAAAAACAAGCCACCTTATAGAAGCCGGCTCGGACTTTTTCCTGATGCCAAGCCGTTATGAGCCATGCGGTCTTAATCAGATGTATTCGCTTGTTTACGGAACGCTTCCTATCGTTCGCAGAACAGGCGGTCTTGTTGACACCGTAGAAAATTACAACGAAAAGACAGGAGCCGGAACCGGCTTTATGTTTGATCAACTAAACCCGTCTTCTATATACAACACGGTAGGCTGGGCTGTTTGGGCATGGTACAACAAACGCAAAGACATCGAGAAAATGAAAAAGCGCGGAATGACGCAGGATTTTTCATGGGAAACCTCAGCGCAGAAGTACGTGGAATTGTACGAAAAGACGCTTGCGTAGTTTTTAACATTTTTTATTTTAACATAATATTGTATAGTCAGTATAAAGGAGGAAGATATGAGTAAGGTAGTATTGGTTGGCGTAAATCACGCCGGAACCGCGGCGGCAAACACAATTCTGGATAATTATCCCGGAAATGAGTTGGTCATTTTTGACGCTAACAGCAACTGCAGTTATTTGGGATGCGGCACTGCTCTGTACGTTGGAAGACAGATCAACGGAACGGACTGTCTTTTTTATTCATCCAAAGAAAAGCTGGAAGCAAAAAAGGCAAAAGTTTTAATGGAGACTAAAGTTACCAAAGTTGATTTTGACGCGAAAAAAGTGTACGCGGCAGGAAAGGACGGCAAAGAGATAACCGAAACCTACGATAAACTGATTTTGGCTACCGGATCTCTTCCCATTGAGCCGCCGATTAAAGGGCTGAATACCCCAAACGTGTGTTATGTGAAACTTTTTCAGGACGGGCAGAAAATAGATGAGCTGTTATCAAAGCCGGAAATAAAGACCGTCGCGGTAGTTGGAGCCGGATATATCGGGGTGGAACTTGCCGAAGCTGTACAGCGCAGGGGCAAGGAGACGCTTCTCTTTGAAGCGGCGGACACCAGCCTTTGCACTTATTATGACGATTGGTTCACCAAAGACATGGACAAGGTACTTGCAGATAACAAGATACAACTGCGTTTTAACGAACTTGTTCAGGAGATTGAGGGCGGTGATAAAGTTACAGGAATTGTTACCAACAAGGGCAAATATCAAGTTGATATGGTAATTATGGCGATAGGGTTCAAACCTAATTCACAACTGGCAAAGGATTCACTTGCCACCCTGCCAAACGGCGCGTACAAGGTAAGTAAAAAGCAGGAGACCAGCAAGAAAGATGTCTATGCGATTGGCGACTGCGCTTCGGTATTCAGTAACGCCATCGAAGACAGCGCGTACATCGCCCTTGCAACTAACGCTGTGCGTAGTGGTATAGTGGCGGGTCATAATATTTGCGGGACAGCGATTGAGTCCGCGGGAGTGCAGGGTTCCAACGGGATTTGCATTTATGGTTATAAAATGGTATCAACAGGACTTAACACAAAAGCCGCGGAAAAAGTGGGCTACACTCCTGAGTCAACTCAATTTGAAGATTTCCAGAAACCTGCCTTTATTACGGAAAACAACGACAAAGTAAAACTCCGCATAGTTTACGACAAAAAAACACGCCGTGTTTTAGGAGCGCAAATGGCTTCGTTTCAGGATATTTCAATGGGTATTCATATGTTCTCCCTTGCGATTGAGGAGAAAGTAACCATTGATAAATTAAAACTGCTGGACATTTTCTTTTTGCCTCACTTTAACCAGCCGTACAATTACATCACAATGGCGGCTCTTGGAGCGAAGTAGGGTTTTAGTATATTTTTGTGTTATGTGCCATTTGCCCAAAAATTTTGTTGGAAAATTATATCATACGACTTCGCCACCAATTTGGAATAAAGAATTGGATAACTGTACTTGATAATAAAAAGTATATCACATATAATCAAGACATGAATTGGAGAAATATAATAATGAAAAATTTTCTGTTGTGTATTGTGGTATTTATTTTTATGGTTTCATGTGTTTCATTTCTTGACGATCAGAATATTAGAAGAAAAGATATTATGGAAAGTGAAAATCCCTGGTATCTTGTTAAAGTAACAGGTTATACTATTGACCAATTTCTTACGATACTTTTGGAAATAGAGCAAAATGAAAAATGGGAAATATTTAGGGAGTACTGTGGAAATATTTATTTTGGAAAATTACGAAATAAAAATATTGTTTCAAATTTGTACTATCTTGAAATGGTACGGATAAAACACTATATTCCCTTATATGACTCTGGGGAAATACACTCTATTGCTATGACCAATATTTCAGCTTATCTAGTAGAGCATCATCGGGTAGAGCCACCTCACGGGCTTCATGATCTTCAGATCAAATTCGTTCGCATAGATGGTATAAAAGATTTTTATCGTTCTATCTATGAATTACCATATAGCAACGAAGAAATTAAATATCACATTGAAGTAACATATGATTATGATCGATTATATTGGATAGGGAAAAAAAGAGTTAGAAGAAACTTTGTGGTTATAACAGACACGGAATTTAATGTGTTGGATAGTCATCTTTTAGTTGGATTTGGCTATTAGGAAAAAATAACTTATGTACACCTACGGCACAAAAAAAGTGATATAAAAAAATGCTGTATGGGCAAACGGCATATAACAGGATGTTAAATATACGCCGCTAAAGCGGCTAGGGCTTCGGCTTGCTAGGTCATTCCGCTGCGCTCCATTCCCACACAAGCCTACGCCCACAGTTTGCCAGCCCTGACCTTGCTACGCAAGCCCTTGTACGGGCTGGCAAACCGTCATTTACCACCAGACGTTATATGCCATTTGGATTTAATACAAGTGTATGAAATATCATACATAAGAGTAAAATTTGGATTTTTTTGGACCAGAAAGTGTAAAAATAACCTATTGAATAGATTTGGATTATAGGTTAGAATAAGAATATGCCAACAATTTCCATGTTTTATGGAATCCTGATAAGGATGTATCTCGGGAAAAAGGAACATAATCCTCCTCATATTCACGCTTTTTTTCAAGATGACAAGGCAATTTTTGATGTAAAAACAGGTGAAAAGACGGAAGGAAATTTTCCCAAAGACAAGGAAAAATTAGTTTCTGCGTGGATAATTTTGCACAAAGACGAATTATTGGCTGATTGGGAATTGGCACAAAATGGCGAACTTCCATACAATATCGAGCCTCTTAAATAAGGAGAAATGATAATGTATTTATCTGTAAATAATGTAAAGGCTTTGAACGATTATGAATTGGAACTCACTTTTGAAAATAATGAAATAAAAATATTTGATGTAAAACCATATCTGGACACAGGTATATTTACAAAATTAAAAGATGAAAATTATTTCAGAATGGTAAA
>JAIRUQ010000067.1 GCA_031254315.1 Treponema sp. | reverse complement strand
CGGGAAAAATCGTTACAGGAAGTTACAGCACGGGAATACAGGAGCATTGGTACGCGGAGCCTGTAGGCGCTGTCTGTTGGCTAATAAATGAACAGGGAGGCAAGGGCGCGAAAGCAAAGAAGGCAAATACCGTCATTGTAAGGACAGCGACCCAATGGCCTTATCATGTAAAACGCTCCGTAATTCGAGCCTTGGGAATTATTGAGCAAACTGCCGTTTCTGTCCTTCCAACCGCCCTGAATATGCACATGGACGGGAAATTGTGGTATCCCTCCCTTATCGCCTGCCACGCGGCGCTTGGAACATTTATTACCAAAAAGCCGGTACGCCTTATTTTAAGCAGGGAAGAAGATTTCCTTTTTACGCCCAAAAGGTGCAATGTCAACATGGATATAGCGAGCATAATCGATGATAAAGGCAAAATAAACGCGGCGGAGATAGATATTTCTGTTAACCTCGGCGCGTACGTGGTTAACGGCGAAGAAATTTTGGATCATATATGCCTTGGGAGCCTCAGTTTTTACGGTTTTGAGAACCTAAAACTCACCGCGAGGGCAAAAAAGACTAATATCCCGCCGCAGGGACCGTTTTGCGGCTTTGGGCTTGCGCAGGGGCTTTTTGCCATGGAGCGTCATATTTCTATAATTTCAGATATAACAAATCAAGACCCTGCTATTTGGCGCATGGAACGCGCCTGCCCCGGTTTATTACTTCCGTCTGCTTCGTCCAAGAACAACCTTTCAAGTGAGGAGTTAATAAAGTCCGTTGCAAAGGCGAGCGATTATTTCCGTAAATGGGTTTCCTATGAATTGCTCAGAGACAGCAGAAAGGGAAAACTACCTGAGAAGGGAGAGAACCCAAGGGGCATTGGAATAGCGGTTGGATTTCAGGGGAACGGACTTCTCTACTACGGTGAGGATAACGGAGCTTACAGTGTAGAGGTTACGTTAAACAAAGAGAGTATTTTAGAAATTAAAACCAGCATAGTAACCTCTGAGGATTACAATAAAATCTGGGAAAGGCTCGCCGCAGAAATTATGTCCATACAACCGGAAATGGTTCGCATTTCTTCCGCAAACGCCCCCGACTGCGGACCCTCATGCGCGTCAAGAAATATTACCGCCGTTACAAAACTGGTAGAAAAATGCTGTCTGGCTATCCGTAAACAACGCGCCCATGACCCGCTCCCCATAACCGTACGCCGTTCCGTAAAGCCTCAAAGCGGCTCTTTGCGAAACGGAAGCTGGAAAGTTATGGATGCCAGCCCTTTTTCAAAACCCGCTCTTGCCGCCGCAGTTGTCGAGGTAACAATAGATTTAGTTGAATGTATACCCGTTATCCGTAGCGTTTGGCTTGCGGTTGACGGCGGCAAAATAATTTCAAAAAACAGGGCAAAACGAACCTTAAACCGATCCGCTACACAGGCGCTGGGCTGGGCGTTCACGGAAAACATTGACTACATCAACGGGGCGCTACCCAGAACTCAGTATGATAATTTCACTATTTTTTCACCTGTAGAAATTCCGCCAATACACATAGATTTTATTTCAGGCGGCGGTACAGAGCCAAAGGGAATCGGAGACCTTCCCTTTACATGCATACCGGCGGCTTTTTTACAAGCTGTCTCTCAGGCAATGGATTACAGCTTTAAGTCGATCCCGTTAAAAAGAAAAGATATTTGGGAAAAGATACGGGTAAGAAATATTGATTATTCATCGCAGGCGGTAAAATGAAAATTAGTTTTATTTTGAACGGTGAAGATGTTGTCTTTAATGGCGAAGCCGGTGTCAGGTTAATCGACATACTGCGCAGTAATTTTGGTTTGTTCGGGGCAAAACCCGGTTGCCTTGCAGGACAATGCGGCGCGTGTACGATAATTTTTAACGACCGTGTAAGCCCCGCCTGTCTAATACCGGCATTTAAGATACAGGACAGCGAAATTATCACCATAGAAGGCTTTTCCCAAACAATTGAATATCAGGAAATAATGACCGCTTTTGCTAATGCACATCTTGGAAACTGCGGTTACTGTGAAGCGGGCAAAGTTCTGTGTACGGAAGCGCTTCTTGAGCAAATCCCCTCCCCTACTAAAAAAGAAATTCTTATGGGGTTTTCAGGCATTAAGTGCCGCTGTACAAATGTAGAAAGGCTTGTAAGGGCTGTAGATTCAATCGCGGCAATCAGACAAAGGAGGCTGTATGGCGGCTCCTCTTAATCAGGTGATTTTCCCCGTTTCATTTCAGGAACTTTTTGCCGCATGGAACCGTTTCCCCGACGCTGTCCTTTATGCCGGAGGAACCAATCTAATCGGTAAACAGTCAAAAAATATCATTAGTCTGCCGCCTGTATTTATATGTCTGGATAAAATCGAAGAATTGCAACGTATAACAAGGACAGAGCAATATCTTGAAATCGGCGCGATGGTAAACTTAAATAGACTCACCGGCTTAGGGAAAATTGTGCCTGAAATCCTGTGCGCCTGCCTTGAAAATATAGCCGGTCCTCAGGTAAGAAATATCGCTACAATAGGCGGCAATATATGCAGTGTTTCCCGCCTCCTAGATTTACCTGCGATTCTTACCGCTCTGGACGCCCAATATGAGTTTCGCGGCGCTTCAAATGCCACGCGATGGGTCTCTGCCCCGCGTTTTCATTCAAAAGATCATACTATTTTGAATGAACATGAGCTTCTTACCAGAATCAAACTGCCCTTGCTCCAATGGGATTATGCGGTTTACAAAAAATTCTACTGCGAAGGCTATTTTAACAATGAAACGCTCGCCTTTTTGGTAAAAACCCAAAAAAATATCCTCTCCGAGATAAGAGTTGTCTACAAAGGCGACTCAATTTTACGAAATAAGGACGCCGAAGACATTCTAAATGGGAAATCTCTGCCTTTGAGCCGTAAAACAGCCGCTGAATTTGTCGGAAATTGGGTATATTTTCTTGCGGAAATGAATGAAGTACCGGAATTGTCCGTGAATTCCATCATAAACAGCATAGAAGAGAACCTCTACAACCTCTCCGAGTAATGAATAATCCCCCAAAACCACTTGAAAAGCCCAAAAAATTGTGATATAATTATGGAAATCGTCGAATTTATTGAGCGTGTTTCGGCCGCCAATACATTTGCCGTCCGTCTGAGTACTCGGACAGGCTATTTCACCTCATTTTTTTTCCGGTTTTATACCGGAATGGATAATTTTGCCCAAATTTATTTTTAACATGAAGCGCTATTTATTAATTTTTATATTATTCCTATTTATTTGTTTTAAGCTCTTTTCACAGGAGTTGAATAATGAAACAGCGGGAAACACATCCTCAGGCGAATTACAGGGATCAAATGGAACAATATATGTAATTAACTCTTTTTCTTTTAATATAAAAGGTTATACACGTCCTTTCGCGTTAATTTATAAAGCGGAACTTGCCGTCGGAGAAGAAATAATAGGGTTTGAAAATCTTGAAAAATATATAAATGAAAAACGCCAACTGCTTTATAATGAAAGAGTTTTAGAAAGTGTCGATATTGAGTATACTATCTCAGAGGTACGGCAGGACGGAAAATATCCGGTTGACCTTTTAATTCATGTAACAGATACATGGAATATTATAGCGATTCCGCGTCCGCAGTACAGCTCCAATTCCGGTTTTGACATAACAATTAAAGCGCGCGATTACAATTTTCTGGGTACTATGAGTCCTTTAAGACTGGATATCGGATACAGTTACGATGAGGAAGGAAACAACTCTTTTGACCTTATGCTGGATACCGATATTCCGTTCAGGCTCTTTGATCTTAACTGGAGTTTTAATTTTGATCATGATTTTTCATATCGTCCAAATCTGAGTGAATCTTATTATTATAAAAACACAACCGGCATATCCGTAGAACTTCCCTTTAATAATACAATCTTTACTGTTGGTTTTAACGAGTCTTTTATACTTAACGAGGAAAACGCAAGAAGGTACCGGAAGAAATACGGGAGATTTCAGGAAGGATTCTATTTATCCAGTAATCCGTACATTTCATGGAAAATACCAACAGGACTTTATTACTACGATCTGGGCGAAATTAATTATACTCCAAAATTATCAGCTACTTTTAACCATGAATTAGAACAATCACCCCTTGATGATCACAGAAAAGGACCTTTTTTTAATTTTTCTCATAATCTAAGTTTTGGCAGGATTGATTGGATAGATAATTTCCTTAAAGGTTTTTCCGCAAGTATAAATAATTCCTTTAGTTATGATCTTTATAAATTTAATAATGATGACCAGCCATGGGGCGGCAGTTTCAGTCTTACAGGCTCCGGGTATAAGATTATTAACAGTTATTTTAACTTTTCAAGCCGCCTTATGTACCGCCAATGGTTTTTTGACGATTACACGGATTCAGGCGGTGATGTTATACGCGGAGTTTTGGACAATGACATTACGGCAAATTATATGCTTTCGTTAAATATGGATTTTACATTTAAGGTGTTAAGATTCCTGCCTTCCGTTTGGTCGGGTAACGAAAAAGCACGTATAATTGATTTTGACTTTCATGTAACGCCTTTTCTTGACGTAGCGTTCTACAATGACCATGTAAATCAAAGACCGTTTGGCTTGGAAAATATGCTTATTGGAGCCGGATTGGAAGTTGTCATTTTCCCGCTTAGATTCCGCAGTTTATTCCTGCGTGTTTCCGTGGCGGTAGGCATTGAAGCCGCAAGATTAAGCAGAGGATTAAGCAACGAAATATTTATTGGCACTGAACTTCACTATTAGAGGTAAATTATGGCAAAAATCGCTGTTATTGGAACAGGTTATGTAGGTTCTGTCTCAGGGGCATGCCTTGCCGATTTTGGCAACCATGTTATCTGCGTAGATACCAATACGGAAAAAATCGAGTCCTTGAAGAAAGGAATTATCCCTATCTATGAACCGGGGCTTGATGTAATCGTAGAAAAAAACAGTAAAAGTACACGGCTTTCTTTTACAACCGATATTGCGTCTGCGATTAAAGAGTGCAATGTTGTTTTTATAGCGGTCGGCACTCCGCCCGCAGATGACGGCAGTGCAGACCTTGTCTATGTGGAAGCCGCCGCTCGCCAAATAGGACAATTAATTTCTCAATATACGGTGATTGTAGATAAAAGCACTGTACCTATCGGAACCGGAAGAAAAGTTACGCTCTGGATAAAAGAAGAACTTGAAAAGCGAAACGCAAATGTTGATTTTGACGTTGTCTCTAATCCTGAGTTTTTGCGTGAAGGTTCCGCCGTATACGACTTTACCCATCCTGATCGTGTTGTTATCGGCGCTGAAAGTAAACGCGCCCTCGACATAATGAAAGATGTTTACCGCTCCCTATACCTGAATGAAACTCCCTTTATCGAAACAAACCTTGAATCCGCAGAGATGATCAAGTACGCTTCAAACGCTTTTCTCGCCGTTAAAATCACATTCATTAACGAGATCGCCAACCTTTGCGAAAAAACCGGCGCGGACATCCGCGCTGTCTCAAAAGCGATGGGCAAGGACGGAAGAATCGGAGCAAAGTTTTTGCATCCCGGTCCCGGTTACGGCGGTTCCTGTTTCCCAAAGGACACAAGGGCGCTCGCGAAAATAGGCAGAGACAAAGGCGAAATACAAGACATTGTAGAAACTGCGATTGAAAAAAATGAAAAGCAAAAATTGCGCGCCGCAAAAAAAATTGAAGCCGCTTTTGGCTCTCTGGCAGGAAAAACTATTTGCGTCCTTGGACTTGCATTCAAGCCAAATACAGACGATATGCGCGAATCCCCTGCAATCACTATTTGCGAATATCTTTGTTCCTGCGGCGCAAAATTACGCGTCTTTGATCCAGCCGCAATGAAGGAAGCGCAGTGGCGGCTGGAAGTGATAAAAAATAGCGTGTATTATGCAAATGATGAATACGATGCTATAAAAGGGGCGGACGCGCTTGTAATTGTAACGGAATGGAACCAGTTTAGAAATATTGATTTATTGAAAGCAAAAGAATTGATGACATCAACATACTTTTTTGATCTTCGCAATATATATAAACCGGATGAAGTTACATCTTCTGGATTAAAATATTTTTGTATTTGAAAAGACCCATGTTAAAACATTTTTATATAAGGAAAACAGTTTGAAGATTCTTGTTACAGGGACTGCGGGTTTTATCGGTTTTCATCTTGTTAATAAACTGTCCGCCATTGGACATTCTGTAACCGGAATAGATAATATAAATGACTATTACGATGTCAACCTTAAATACGCCCGTCTTGAAAAATCAGGTATAGACAGGCAAAAAATTGAATATGGGAAAAAAATACAAAGTACTACCCTGCCCAACTACAATTTTATCAAAATCGACATTACAGACAGGGAAAAACTTTTCTCCCTTTTTGCGCAAGAACAATTTGACTGCGTTTGCAATCTTGCCGCTCAAGCAGGAGTGCGTTACAGTCTTGAAAACCCCTACACTTACATTGACAGTAACATTAACGGTTTTATTAATATTCTTGAAGCATGCAGAAATTATAAAATAAAACATTTAATTTTTGCTTCAAGCTCTTCTGTTTACGGAATCAATGAAAAAACTCCTTTTTCCGTTACAGATATGACGGATAGACCTGTAAGTCTCTATGCCGCTACAAAAAAATCAAACGAACTAATGGCTCATACTTATGCCCATCTTTTTAAGATACCGGCTACAGGCTTGCGTTTCTTTACAGTTTACGGTCCATGGGGACGACCTGATATGGCGTATTACAAATTCGCAAGCTCCATAATGAAAAATATTCCTATTGAGGTTTACAACCACGGCGATATGTTACGCGATTTTACATATATTGATGATATAACAGATTGCATTGTTTCTGTACTCTCTCATATTCCACAGAGCGCTCCTGTTCCTTTTGTGTTGTACAACCTTGGCAATAACAAGCCCAAAAAATTAACGGAGTTTATAGAAACTATTGAAAAACATCTTGGACGCAAGGCAGAAAAAAAATATCTTGGGATGCAAGCCGGTGATGTGCCCGTAACAATGGCGGACATTGACAGCACAAGATCATCTCTTGGCTGGGAGCCAAAAACAACCATTGATGACGGATTAAAATTATTTGCGCAGTGGTTTAAGGAATACAATGACATTACTTGAAAAATTTTTATTCCTAAAACCTGTCATTTCAAGACTGACCAGACTAATGACATCAAGACAAAAATTTTTCCTTGTCATTATGCTGGTTTTTACCATTGGTTTTTCACTTGTTGAAACAATCGGGATTACCGCAATAATGCCTTTTATCTCGATAGTGTCACAGCCTTCACTGCTTGAAAGCGGTTATTATAAAATGGCGTATGACTTTTTTGCTTTTGCCTCTCCTGAAAAGTTTATGATTTTCTTTGGTCTTTGCATTGTAATCTTTTATTTCCTTAGGGGCGGATATTGTGTCATGCTGGCATATTTAATAAAACGCTTTTCCTTAAGTATGTATAAATACTTTACCAGAAAAGCATTAACTGTCAATTTAAAAATACCTTACAAAGTTCACACTCAAAGAAACACAGGAGAATTGATACGGGCTATACAAGTTGAAACGGTTGAAGTAGGCAAAGTAGTACTTCATCTTTTGACCTTATGCTCAGAGATGTTCACTATAATTTTAGTTTATACGGTAATAGTTATATTAAACTGGAAAATGACACTTGTCCTAACTTTTGCATTATTTACTATTGTTATAATATTGATGTCAATTATAACAAGAATTAATTCTGTACAGGGAAAAATATCTTTTTCAACCGGAAGAACAATGAGCCGCACTGTAAAAGAATCGCTTAGTAACATGAAATATGTTAAATTAAAAGGAAATGAAGAAGAAATTATAACTACCTATAATAACGCATTGGAAGCTAAAGCCAAGTCTGAATTGATTACCCATGTTCTTGGCGCTATGCCAAGAGGTGTTTTAGAAAGCATTGGCTTTTCATTTCTTATAGCTGTTGTAGTATTAATTATTATGTTTAACAATAATACCTCCATGATTATTCCTGTAATATCGATGTACGCTCTTGCCCTGTACAAAATTCTTCCGTCAATAATAAAATCATTGCAGGAGATTAATGGAGTTGTTTATTCAGAAGAAATACTAAAAAATGTTTACGACAACCTTATTCAGCCTGTAGAAGACGAAGGAAACTTACCTATAAATTTTGAAAAATCCATTCGTCTTGAAAATATTTCTTTTCAATATTTGACAGGTGCGCAGGTAATTTCAGATATTTCTCTCGAAATAAAAAAAGGTGAAAAGATCGCCTTTACAGGTGAGAGCGGCGGCGGAAAATCCACGCTTGTCGATATTATCATAGGCATTCATAAGCCGCTTTTGGGAATTGTTTCTATTGATGATATTCAACTAACCAACGATAACATCCGCAGTTGGCGAAAAAAAATAGGCTACATCCCTCAAAATATTTATCTGTTTGACGGTACTGTAGCGGAAAATGTTTCATTCGGTTCAGTGTACGATGAGGAAAAAATAAAGGCGGCTCTTATAAAAGCGAATATCTGGGATTTTCTTTCGCAAAAGGAAGGAATAAACACTCGCGTTGGGGACGGCGGTATTCAGTTAAGCGGAGGACAGCAACAGCGCATCTGCATAGCGCGCGCCATTTATGACGACCCCGATGTCCTCGTGCTTGACGAAGCGACATCCGCCTTGGACAACGAAACAGAACAAAAAATAATGGACGAGATTTACAACGTAAGCAAAAACAAAACATTGATAATTATCGCCCATCGCCTTAGTACTGTAGAACATTGCGAAAGAAGAATACGCATTGTCAATGGAAAGATTGTTGAATAGGCGAGAATAGGGGTGTATTGAGGGGAGAATACGGGTAAAAAAGCGGCTAAATTTGGTCATATATTCAATTCCTACTGGAATATATATTTCATTTATACTGTAATATTTATTCCATTTGTACTGGAATAATAACTTATTTTAGTCTATAATGGTAGTATGAAACTATCAGAAATTCAGGATGTCAGTACTACCCAGAAATTGGCGCTTGATAAACAGGAACAGGGGGTGCGGCGTAATCTTCTGGCGAAACTGCCCAATATTCAAAGTCATGCACTGGTTGTCAGCGGAATTAGGCGGTGTGGAAAGAGTACCCTGCTCCACCAGTTTGTAAAAAAGCTACGGCGTCCCTTTTTTTATTTTAATTTTGACGATATACGCCTTGCATCCTTTTCTCACAGGGATTTCAAACTAATTGACAGGGCAATCGCGGACTCCGGTGCACAATTTATTTTTTTTGATGAGATTCAATCGGCGGAACGTTGGGAACTATACGTCAGGCAGAAACTGGATGAGGGTTTTCAGCTTGCCATAACAGGTTCAAACGCTTCCCTTTTAAGCAGGGAACTTGGAAGTCGTTTAACAGGGCGGCATATCTCAAGGGAGCTTTTCCCTTTTTCTTATAATGAATTTTGTACTTTTGCCGGGTTAAGTATTGGAGCGAAATCGTTTTCGGATTATCTTGAAAAAGGCGGTTTCCCGGAATATCTAAAAACAGAAA
The DNA here is from genome assembly GCA_031254315.1 of Treponema sp. Classification (GTDB taxonomy): domain Bacteria; phylum Spirochaetota; class Spirochaetia; order Treponematales; family Breznakiellaceae; genus WQXQ01. Next base: position 45,596 of record JAIRUQ010000067.1, on the reverse strand, counting down.
ATACGGATGTTCTGGCTCAGCTTCAATCAGACATATTGTATCGTGATATTGCGGTACGATACGGGATACGTGATGCGGCTCCGCTACGAAGGCTGTTTGTATATTTAATATCCAATCCGTCTCAGCTTTTTTCACCCAGCAGACTGACGAATGTTATAGGCGTTAAATCGCCTACTACAGTTCTGGAATATATTTCTTTTTTTGAAGCAGCCTATCTTATTTATCTTTTGCCCTGTTTTGCTTGGTCTGTCAAAGCGCAGAGCCTTGCGCCCAAAAAAGTATATATAGCTGATACGGGGTTAATAAAAACAGGAGCCGTTTCTTTCAGCGCTAACTACGGAGCGTTACTTGAAAATTGTGTGTTTAACAGCCTACGGAGCAAAGCCGGAGTTTTCGGTTCATACGCTGAGCGGGACATCTATTACTTTACCGGCAAAAATGGCGGTGAATGTGATTTTATCGTTAGCCCGCAAGGAAAACCATTCTGCGTCCAGGTTTGCTGGGAATTAACGAATGATAATCAGGATCGTGAAATCAATGGATTACTGGAAGCTATGGATTTTTTCGAGCTGAATCGCGGAACAATTATTACTTATGACACAGAAGACATAATCCAAACTAAAAGAAAAAAAATTGAAGTTTTCCCCGCATGGAAATACATAAAGTGAAAAATAGTTATAATAAATAATTATACTCCTAACTCATGAAGAATAAAAATATTTTATTTAAAGAAATACTCAAATTAAAAAGTTTACAGGTATACCACGGCAGTGATATTCTTGTAAAAGAACCTAAAATAATGCAGCCGGTTAGAGCGCTGGATTTTGGTCATGGTTTTTATACAACAACAAACATTGAGCAGGCAAAAAGTTTTGCAAAAAAAGTCCAAGATAGAAATGGCTCTTCTCAAACTCATATAAGTATTTTTGTTTTAAACATAGATTTGCTAAAAAAACAAAATATACTTTCCTTCGACAAACCGGATAAAAAATGGCTGGATTTTGTATCTGCCAATAGAAACGGAACTTACAACGGTCAAATCTATGACATTATTTATGGACCCGTCGCCAATGATACGATTTTTAAAACATTCATAGCATACCAAAACGGAATATTAAGCGAAAAAGAAACTTTAACGCGGTTGAAAATACGCAGACTGTATAATCAATTGGTTTTCACGAATGAAGAAGCGTTAAGGTGTTTGCTTTTTTCCGGAGAATTACTATAATGACTGCAATAGAATTTAAAGCAACTTTACAAATGCTTATCCCAATGATAATACAGACGATAATGGAAAAAAAAGATACATCCGTTATTGATTCCATTAAATTATTGTATTTTTCCGGATTGTATCAAAAACTGGAAATAGAGAGTACTAAACTATGGCATTTAAGTCCGCTTGCCTTATATGAATTGCTGGAAATGGAACTTCAAACAGGAAAAATAGTTTTCCCAACAGAAGCATAATATATGAAAACCAATATTGTAAATGATTTTCTGGTTTATGTTATCGAAGAATACAAATTTTTAGAAAATAAAACGGCAAAAGACATAATAAAATTATTTATAGAATACAACATATTCAATTATATTACGCAAAACTATCCGGCATTACATACAATGAGCGGCAGAGCAATTGCAGATGATATAAATTTATTCATAGGAAAAAGATGCTCCTAACCCATGAAGAAAAATTAAAATTAATGCGCAACCTCAACTGGGATTATCTGGACACGCATGAGGATATGCTTGCGGTGATTGAGGGGCGCCTTGAAACTTCCGGCGCATTTACCCAGGACAAACTTTTTGTCCGCTCACTTGAACGCCTTCCCTGGCACTATGTTACCGCCCTTTGGGGAATAGAAAAAATAAAAGAGTTATACACACCAGAAATAGCAAAACGTATCTGGCCAAAGGAGAGGAGGTATCATTTTGATTTTGCCCTCGCAGTATTACGAAGAGAACCTTTACCCCGTACAGGATGGGGTGATGGATATTTTAAGTCACAGCGACACAGATTTTTTTCTAACCGGGGGCACGGCGCTTAGCCGTGCTTATTACCATCATCGTTATTCTGATGATCTTGATTTTTTCTTAAACCAATCACAGACTTACGATGAACAGTTGGACAAGGTTTTTGCCCTGCTCCGTGAGAATGGATTTATCTGGAGTACCGAAATTGAATTTACCAGAGCAAAAGATTTTACCACCTTTAAGGTAGGAAAGAATTCTGATTTTGTGTTAAAGTTGGATTTTGTAAACGATTTGGTTCCCCTATTTGGAAAAATTACCAAAACAGACCTGTTTTACCGGACAGATTCAATACGAAATATACTTTCAAATAAATTAACCGCATTAACCCGTTTAGAAGGAAAAGATGTCGCGGATATCAGGGAGATTACCCTCCATGAAACTATAGACTGGTCAACAATTATAAGAGAAGCACGACAGAAAGAAGCCGGTCTTGACTTTACTTATATTGCCGATATCTTAACTAGTATTCCTCAAAGTATATTTGAAACAATAGCCTGGACAAAAAAGCCTGATTGGCAGGAATTCCGTAACGACATAGACCGTATTGCATACGAAATGATGAGTGGAGAAAAAATATGTTAAATGATGCCATAATTTCGATCAAAGATTGTATCCTGCACACAGTTGGTAAAGATTGTGAAAAGATTATTTTATTTGGTTCCTACGCTTATGGTACACCGGACAAAGAGAGCGACTATGATTTTTTTGTGGTTTTAAGGGATGGCACTGAAAAACCTATTTTAGTTCTACAAAATATTTACTGTAATTTAGCAAAAAATAAAAATTATGTACCCGTTGATGTGCTTGCAAGTTATAAGACGGTTTTTGATGAAAAAAGTAATCTGCCTGCTATAGAACGAACAATTGCACAGAAAGGAGTTGTTCTATATGAACGCAGTTGATCTTGCAAAAGAGTGGTTAAAGTATTCTAAAAGTGATTTAACTACAGCAAGGCATATGCTGGAAGATGTTTATCCAAAAGAAACAGAGTTTGTTTGTTATCATAGTCAGCAATGAAAATATAAAAGCGGAGAAATAGCATGATTAAAGAAGATAAACCTGATGAAAATGAAGCCATAGAACGCGAGGAGAACGATGACAATATTGTTATTGAAGTGCCTTTTAATCCGGCTGATATTAAAGTAACAACGCAACCGCTCACTTTAGGTGATTTAATAGAGCGCCTTGAGTATAAGGAAATCAAGCTACATAGTGATTTTCAACGTTTGCCCAACTTGTGGAATAATACAAAGAAAAGCCGTCTGATCGAAACGATACTTTTAAGGTTGCCTATTCCAACATTTTATTTTGATGGTAAAGATGATAATAAATGGGAAGTAATTGATGGATTGCAAAGAATAAGTACATTAAAAAGTTTTGTTATTCAGAATATTCTTGTTCTTGAGAATCTTGAATTCTTAAAAGAATATAACGGATTAACTTATGATAAATTACCCCGTGAATTACAGCGAAGAATAAAAACCTTCCCTGTTACTGTTTATATATTGGAAAAAGGAACGCCTGATGAGGTAAAATATAATATATTTAGCCGTCTTAATCAGGGGGGGTTGGTGTTAACGCCACAGGAACTCCGAAATGCCCTGCATCAAGGCAAACCGGCAAACTTAATTGCAGATTTGGTACGTGACAAAAACGAGGAATATAATCAGGAAAATGAACATGGAACTGATATAAAAGTTGCTACCCCAGAAGGGAAATTGTTCGTAAAAGTAACTATGGGCTGTATTCCTACCAGACGAATGGAAGACCGTGATTTTGCTACTCGTTTTGTCTCTTTTTACCTAATTGATTATAATGATTATACACCCGATATGGACTCTTTCATGAGTAAAGGTATGAAAAAAATTGAATGTCTTACAGATAATCAAATAAACCAATTAAAAACAGACTATACCAAGGCTCTGAATACTGCATGGGGAATATTTGGAAAAGATGCTTTTCGAAAACGATATAATCTGGATGAGCCCAGGAAACCAATTAACAAGGCTTTGTTTGATTCATTAAGTGTAAATTTTGCTAACTTGCCGCAAGAGCAATGCAATAAACTAATTGGTAAAAAAGATGTATTTAAGAACAAGCTTATTGCTTTGCATAACAAAGAAGATAAAAAGTTTTTGCGTTCTTTAACACAGGGAACAGCTCTTAAAGCGAATGTCCTGCAACGTTTTACAGAAATAAAAAAGATAATAGAGGAAACACTTAATGAAAATGATAAATGAACTACACATTAAAAATTTTAAATCTCATGCCGATACACTATTGTCTTTAAAACCTTTAACAGTATTGACAGGATTGAATGGAAGCGGAAAATCTTCCGTTATTCAAAGTCTGTTACTTCTGCGGCAATCATTCAAAAAACAGCGATTAATCGCTACGGATAAAGAAGTAAACTTTCCCCTTTTGAGCAATCAGGCATTGGTACTTAATGATTCTCTTTGCAGTATTGGGATTGGGAAGGATGCTATTTACCAATCATCAAAAGATGATTTTTTGCAATTCAGCTTAAAAACAGATGCTTTGTCTTGTTCATGGCAATTCTCAGCCCTGGAAAACAAAGACTTTTTTCCATTGAAATATAGTAACATTTCTCCCCACGGTGATTTTGATGGGTTACAATTGTTTACCAATAATTTTCAATATCTAAGCGCAGGGCGGCTACCAGAATTAAAGTACGAACGTAACGATCTGGCTGTAGAGAATGAGCGTCAAATATCATTTAAGAACGGTTACGGTGAATTGGTTGCGCAGTACCTTGATTATTGGGGAAAAACAAAAATAAATCCAAAGTTAAAAAACAGTAATTCTGATTTTAACGATCTTTTAAGTCAAGTTACAGCGTGGGAACGGGAGATAAGTCCTAATGTTAATATTATTCCAAAAAAATCGGGAGAAGCCTTTACGATTTGTTATTCTTTTAACAGAGCAGGAAGTCTCGGACCAACCGATGAATTTAGAACTGAAAATGCGGCTTATGGCTTGACATATGTCCTTCCTGTTATAACGGCAATTTTATCTGCAGAAACGAATTCGTTGTTGTTAATTGAAAATCCAGAAGCGCATCTTCATCCTAAAGGACAGTCAAAACTGGCAGAGTTAATATCATTAGCGGCTCAAACCGGCGTACAAATTGTTGTTGAAACCCACAGCGATCATATCTTCAATGGAATTCGTAAGGCTGTAGCGTTTAATAAAATAGAAAAAGAAAATGTCGCTATCCATTTTTTTGAATTACTTGATAATTCTTCAATGGCAACAGAAATAAAATTATCTGATAAAGGTCGTATATTGACTTACAAGAATGGTCTCTTTGATCAGTTTGATGATGATCTTGACGCTTTATTGGGATTACAATGACAGAAGTACTCATTAATGAGTTGTCATTAACCGGGCAATTTAATTCTGTAGACGAATTCATAACCGGCGGCGCTTTATTAAAATTTAATGCCATCCTCAATGAAATTAAGGGTCCGGATGTACTGCTTTACAAAAATTATCAATTTTTTGAGTCCATGACAACAGATGGTATATCCATACATGATATTCTTGTTGGAACAATATCCAGGCAGTATGATGAAATACGAAAAATGAAAACAAGCCTTTCTTGCCTATTTGAAGAGTCATATTGGGAAAACGGTCAAAAACATTCGCCAGATGTCCTCTATCTGTTCAATAATAACTGCGTCACAGGTCAATCCATTGCCGAAGCCTGCGAGCGGGATAGAATTGTTATTTCTTTTTTCCATCGTGATTTTTCTTCCTGCTGTCTTTCAATTTTGAGAGAAAACACCGAAATAACGCTTGATAATTTATCCGGTGAGACTGACTACATTGAAGTAGCGCGGGAACGAAATCTTATCACCTGTGAGAAATATTGCATAAGAAAATTCAAGGATACCAAATTAGACTTCTCAACAATTGATCCTAATGAGGGTTTTTCAATTCTAAAAAAGGAAGATGAGAAACTGTTCATTGACGGTTTTAGAAAATTTACTGAACTAACCTGGTCCCAGATAAATGTGGATAACGGACTTGATTACAAAGAGTACAATGCCACACAAAAATATTTTAAATCTTATGGCAAGAAAATTCATAAATTTAGAATTTCACGGAGATACCGTTGTTTTGGTTATGTTGAACAGGATGTTTTTCACATCATCGTTTTTGATTTAGAACATAAATACAGTGATTTTGGTTAGCTTATATAGAAGCTTGTAGACATGTATATAATGCAAGTTTATCCAGTAAAATATTATACCAATGCGTATACCATGTCATGAAACATAGTGGACAATACCGAAAAACTGGGAATTGCAGATTCTCTGGGGTTGTGTAAGTTAAAAGTTAGGCGACATATTGACAAAATATTAGTTGAAACTATTTCAAATTATAAATGAGTATTATCCTAAATATAGGAGGTTATTATACAAGTAATAAGAAAATGGAAAAACGGTAAGGAAGAAATTTTCAGTATAGTGGAACTTCAAAATCTTATTGAAACGCCATCTTCTGCTCCATTTAAACCTAAAAAATATAATCCACCAGAAATTGACTTTAATATTATAAAAGACGAAGAATATCTGTATATAGAAAATAAAGATATTTTTGTTAGTAATTATGGTAGAGTTAAAAACAATAATGAGATAGTATCACAAAAGGAAATGAGAGATAATCCAAATAATGAATGGGAACAAACTAGTTTTCATGTTACAATTCCAAAAAAATATTATGGTTATGTTTATAGATTAGTAGCAGAGGCATTTTTTGAAAAAATAAATTTAAAAGATTCTGAAGTTCATCATATATCCGGAAATGCTCTAGATAATCGTGCGGCTAATTTAATATATGTAACGAAAGAACAACATGGAGAAATAGAACCTTATATTTTTTTGAATAATTTATTGGTAAATGAATTTAAGAAAATAGATTGGAGTAATTTATTATTTGACAATATTACAGGAAATATAATTATCAATATTTTAAGAGAAAATATAGTCTATGATTTCTGTTATAGAAAATTTAAGTTTAATAATGTTATAATTTCAATTAAAAAATATATTAACGAAGAAAATAAAAATATAGAAGTTTTACAGAAAAAAAATATTTCTGGAGATGGTACTTTTGAATGTGATGGAAAAACTATAAAAAAAATATTAATTACAAAAATCATTTCGGAAAAAAATGATTAAAAATAATGTAACAAATGCCAATATGTCGCTTCAACAGGATTATATACGCGTTGCCACTAAAGCGTCATATACAACCGGAACATTTGGGGAAATATTACACAACATTATCTATCTGTAAATATAGTATATTTTTAGTAAAAATCATAAAGAAACATCTGCACCAACAAAGGAAGAATGGTTAAAATTTCTTGCCGGTTGTTTTGTAAGACATATTGAAGAAGTTATATTTATAACTACTGGAAAATTAAGTTCTGAACAAAGGCGAGAAGCTGGCGAGGGGAAAAAAACGGTTATTGAAGGTATTATAGTTATTAATCAGATCGAACTGCGAAATTTAATCGCGCATAAATTACACAAAAAGGATATTAAATGGAGAAAAATACAAACGACCAAAATAAAACAGAAACTTTAAAAGAAAAAGTAACAAAAGAATTGGATCAAGAAACTACCATCAAACTTCGTACAGTTCTACTTGAGTTATTGGATGAATTTGTCCGTGTATGTGAAGAAAATAATCTTACCTATTTTTTAGTATATGGGACATTGCTTGGAGCTGTCAGACATAAAGGATTTATCCCTTGGGATGATGATATAGATGTTATGATGTTGAGAAATGATTATGAAAAATTTGTAGACATTTACGATAAAATAAATAACACTAAATATTATTTGCTCTCAAACAGATGTTCGATTACTTCACCCCATCACTATAGAACTTTTGCAAAATTCTGCAAAAAAGATACTGTATTTGCTGAGAGTGAAAAAAATCCTGACGCTTATACAGGAATATGGATTGATATTAAGCCTTTTGATAATTGCATACGCTCTCTTCTTGTTCCTCAAAGAAAACTAATTTCTTTTACACGGCAGGCATATATTTTACGAAATAATATAGATATTCCAAAGGCAAAAATTAAAAAAGTTATTATTAGATTAATATTTTTTATTTTCCCTAAACAATTACTTTTTATCTTAAGTAATAAGTTTTTTACTCTGTTTAATAAATTTAATACTCGTTATATATCCTCTTTTTCTGGTTTATGTGGCTATAAGAAAGAAACTCACCGATACGATACAATATTTCCGCTTACAAAACTTGAATTTGAGGGAAAACAGTATTGTGTTCCGGGTAACTGGGATATCTATTTAACACATTATTATGGAAATTATATGGAATTACCGCCTATTGAACAACGAGTAACACATAAGCCTTTCTATATTATTTTTGAGAATGTAGAAGATAATATCCCTAAATAATTTATGAACATAGCACTAATAATCGCCGGAGGAACCGGCAAACGAGCACAACAGGAAATTCCCAAACAGTTTGTCGATATTGACGGTAAACCTATTCTTGTGTATACACTGGAAAGTTTCGAGGTACACCCTGATATACATGCCATAGAACTGGTATGCCTTGACGGATGGCAGGAAACAGTAACCGCTTATGCTCAGAAATTCGGCATATCGAAATTAAAATGGATTACAACCGGCGGAGAGACCGGTCAAGAATCAATTCGCAACGGAGTCTATGATTTATACAAACATTGCAATAAAGATGACATTGTCATTATCCATGATGGAATACGCCCGGTTATAGAAGAGTCTGTTGTTTCCGATTGTATTAAGGTATGCAGTAAATTTGGAAACGCAGTTTCCAGCCTTCCATACAATGAACAAATATTTAGAACAAACGACGGATTAACCAGCACTGAATACATACCAAGGGAAACACTACGCCGTGTCCAAACGCCGCAGGCATATAAACTGGGAAAATTGTATGATTGTTATAAAAAAGCTTTTGAAAACGAAATTGGCATTTTTGGATCATCTTATACCAATACAATGATGGTTGAACTTGGTGAAATATTATATTTTGCCTCCGGTTCTGATAGAAACATTAAGATTACCACTGCCGATGATATTGAAATTTTCAGAGCCATGATGAAACATTCAAAATCATATAGATAAGAAATAAACGATGTTCAAAGCCAATGATTTCTACAAAAAAGATATTCACCTAATCGCATCCGGCAACATTGACTGGAATAAACTGAAGAACAAGAAAATACTTGTTACCGGTGCAACAGGACTTATCGGTACTTTTTTAGTTGATTTATTGATGTATCGAAATATTAATTATAATGATGGCATCATAATATACGCAATGGGGAGAAATAAAGAAAAAGCTTTTACACGGTTTAATGAATATTTTGATTCTGATTGCTTTTTTTTTATTGAACATGATATACAAAAAGAAATAAATTTAAATGCTCCTATTGATTATATCATTCATGGGGCTAGCAATACACACCCTATCGCCTATGCGACTGAACCAATAAACACAATTTTGCTTTCCGTGCTCGGAACAAAATCCGTTCTTGATTTTGCTTCAATTCAGAATGTAGAACGCACGCTGTTTCTTTCTACTGTTGAGATTTACGGAGAAAATCGCGGAGACGTTGAATCTTTTAATGAAGATTATTGCGGCTATATAAATTGTAATACATTGCGTGCCGGTTATCCCGAAGGTAAACGCACCGCCGAAGCATTATGCCAGGCATATATAAAAGAAAAAAATATTGACATTGTAATTGCAAGATGTTGCCGTATCTATGGTCCAACTATGGGAGATGATGACAGTAAGGTAATTGCTCAGTTTATTAAAAATGCAGTAATGGGTGAAAATATCACGTTAAAAAGTAAAGGCGATCAACAATATTCATACTGTTATGTAGCTGACGCTTGTTCCGCTTTGCTTACTTTGCTACTAAACGGAAAAAAAGGCGAAGCATATAATGTTTGTGAACCTGATTGTAATTTATCATTGTTACAAATTGCTGATATTTTTTCTGATTATACAGGCAAGAAAATTGTCTTTGATATTCCGTCTTCACTGGAATCCTCCGGTTATTCAAAAGCGACTAAAGCCTTATTGGACAATTCAAAAATTTACAGGCTTGGATGGGAAGCATTGTATCCGATAAAAGACGGCATCATAAGAACTATAGATATTTTGCATTATAATCAATAAGGAGAAAAAATGGAACAGGAAACTATGAACAAACTTCGTGGTGTTATGCTTGAAATATTAAATGAATTTGTCCATATTTGTAAAGAAAATAATCTTATTTATTTTTTAACAGGAGGAACTTTGCTCGGAGCTGTCAGACACAAAGGTTTTATTCCCTGGGATGATGATATTGATGTCGCGATGCCACGAAGCGATTATGAAAAGTTTCTTGATATATATGATAAAAATAATAATTCAAATTATTATACTCTTTCATATAGATCACTACAAATTGTAGATCATAACAATCAATTTGCAAAACTTTGTAAAAAAGGTACTGTTTTTGCCGATAAATTTGTCAATCCGTCAATGTATTCAGGAATATATATTGATATTTTTCCATTTGATAATTGCGTACTCTTTTTTGCACCTGTACAAACAAAACTAATAAGATTTATTTTAAAGCTGTTTCGTTATAAAGCAAAAATTGTTATTTCAAAAAAAAGATACAAGCGCATAATCTGCGGAATATTATGCCTCTTTTTTTCTGCTAAATTTTTAAATACCTTGCATTTTAAACTGCATATACTGTTTAATAAATTTAAGACAAAACACATTTCGTTTTTTTCAGCTAGATATGGTTATAAAAAGGAAACACATAAATACAGCGAATTACTTCCTCTTTCAAAAGTTTCTTTTGAGGGGAATGAATATTATGCACCATGCAATTTTGACTTGTTCCTTACAGAAGTATACGGTAACTATATGGAGTTACCGCCCGTTGAAAAACGAGAGACTCATAATCCATTATATATAAAATTTCAGGATGCATAATTTTCCGGGGTTAATTAATAAATGAACTTAATAATTACCATTAACAGGCTTGACATGGGCGGTGCGGCGCGCATGGTATATGAACTTGTTAAAAATATTGACATAAATATTTTTACGGTAAAAATTGTATGTATTGACGGAAAAACAGGCTCTCATCTTGAAGATCAGATGCTTAATGAAAATTTTAATATTATTTTCTTAAAAAATCCAAGATTGCAGAAAAAAAGTTTTTTCTGCAAAGTAATAAATAAACTTTTTTCTGTTTTCTTTGACATTGTTTCTATAACATATCTTTGTAAAGAGTTATCAAAATTAAAACCTGATATTATCCACGCCCATCAATATGGAATTTGGGCTGGTTTCTGGTCTATACGGCGAAAAATTCCTCTTATTACAACTGTTCATTCACGACCCGATGGGGCATTTAACCGCATAACAGAAAAAATAATTCTTCGGCTCTGCATTTTCTTTCACTGTATTATTTTTGCCGCAATATCCGAGTATAACCTTGAATTGATTAAAACATATTGGCATCTTGATAGTAAAAATTCTTGTTATGTAAATAATGGTATTAATATCAGTAATTTTCACTTTATTCCCCACGAAACTATTACCTTTATAAATGTTTCAAGGCAGGATAAAAACAAAAATCAGTCGCTTATACTGAGGGCTTTTTCCAGACTTTATCGTGAAAATCAATCTATCCCTTTTAAATTATACCTTGTTGGCGACGGTGATTGCCACAATTTACTTGTTAAAGAAGCAGAAAACCTTGGTATAAGCGCTCAGGTAATTTTCACCGGGTATGTCTCATCTTCTGAGCAATATCTTTCCGATTCTGATATTTATATTTCTTCCTCAAACCGTGAAGGCTTGAGTTTATCGATTCTTGAAGCTATGGCGGCAGGATTGCCAATAATATCAACAGATGCCGGGGGTGTTCGTGACCTTGCCGGTGAAAATGGTTTTCTTATACCCTGCAACGATGAAAATGCACTTTACACGGCAATGAAAGAATTAAGGGACAATAAGGAGCTTCGTCTAGCCAAGGGTAAAAAATCATTGGAAATGGTTCAAGATTATTCATCGCTTAGTATGGCTAAAAATTATTGTGCTATATATCAGGAACTTGTCGGAGCGCAAAATTGAAATACTTTATTATAACTATTGATACTGAAGGTGATAATCTTTGGGAATATAATCAGGGCGACCCGATAAAGACGGAAAATGCCCGGTATATACCTCGCTTTCAGACGCTGTGCGAAAAATTTAACTTTAAGCCGGTGTATCTGGTTAATTACGAAATGGCAGAAGATAATTTTTTTTGTAATTTTGCAAATGAAATTTTAGTCAGAGATAAATGTGAAATTGGCATTCATCTTCATGCATGGAATAATCCTCCGTATTATGAATTACAAAAAGGCGGCAAAACCTGTGGTCTGCCTTATTTAATTGAATACCCCCGGCATATCATGGCGGAAAAATTTACTGTTCTACATAAATTATTAAGCGAAAAATTTAATACGGAGATTATTTCACACCGTTCGGGCAGATGGGCAATGAATCAGAATTATTTTGACATTCTTATAGATCATGGTATAAAAATCGACTGTTCTGTTACACCCCATGCTTCATGGGAATCGACTGCGGGTTTTTCTGCGGACAGTAAGGGTTCAAATTATTTACAGAGTCCTGAAAATCCGTATATGGTTAAACACAGTTCTGCCTTGACTAATATCCTTGAAGTTCCTGTAACTATACGAAAACTTCGCCGTTTTTCATTTGGTTCTATTAAACATCCACGTGCATTTCTTAAGAACTTTTTAGCAATCTTTACCGGAAAACCTGTTTGGCTCAGACCAAAAGGCAGTAATTTGCAGGATATGCTTACCCTTGTTGAACATATAAAAAAATCCGGCGATGATTATCTTATGTTCATGCTTCATTCATCGGAATTAATGCCCAATGGCAGTCCTACTTTCAGAACAGAAAATTCAATTGAACGCCTTTACTCTGATTTGCAAATTCTATTCGAAAAAATTTCAAGTAACTTTTCCGGTATTACCTTAAAAGAATATTTATCCGTAGTTGATAAACAAAAATTATGAAAATAAAATCCTTTTTCCAATCCAATATTTCGCGGATTCCGCGTTTTTTTAAACAGTGGCGTTTGTACGGGTTCTCAATTGCATTCTGTATTCTCTTTTTTCCCTTTAACCGTTTTTTTGGACCATTAAAGCCGCATATTGCCGGTTTAAAGCATCGTGCAATCTTAAAGTATCTATCTAAACGCTATATTAATATTCTTAATGAATTTGCCGGAAAAGCCACTGATACTGTTTCCAACATTGAACCTTCTTCACCACTTTGGGTATGTTGGTGGGACGGAGAGGAAGCAATGCCGGAAATCGTCAAAGCTTGTTACAACTCCATAAAAAAATATGCGCTTACGCATCCTGTCAAGCTTATTACAAAGCATAATTTTAACGAATTTATTTCACTGCCGGAGCATATTCTTCAAAAAGTCAATTCAAAAATAATGACAGTTACACATTTTTCCAATATTCTGCGTGCTAATCTTTTGTTTGATTACGGCGGTATTTGGATGGATTCAACTATTTTAACATTAAAAAATATAACGCTTGATGACCTGCCGTTTTATACGCTAAAAGCGCCGGCAAAAAAAAGCGTTAGTGTTACTCTCAATCGATTTGCAGGGCTTTGCAATAAATCGGCACGTCTTAACCTTAAAACGATTAATCCGCAAATAAGCCGCTGGTCGGGGTTTCTCTTTGCCGGAACTAAAGGAAACATAATTTTTGATTACATGCGGCAAATACTGTACGCTTATTGGAAAGATCATGACGATCAAATAGATTATCTTCTCTACGACTATACTATAGCTCTTGGTTACGACAACATTCCTTTTATGAAAAAATTGATTGATAATGTTCCCTGCAGTGATGCAGAAAAATTCGATCTTGAAAAGAACATGAACACGGAATTTTCAGAAGAAAATTTCGCTAAATATTTTTCAACGCAGTTTCATAAATTAGCATGGAAAATAAAATTCAATACTCATACAAAAGACGGAAAACTTACGATTTACGGTCATATTCTGGAAGGCAATAATATATGAAATACGTCTATGTCTTAACCAGTTCTCAAAACGATCTGTATTATGAACAGTTTTTCCTTTCGGTAACATCTCTCAGACTACATAATCCCAATGCCTGCATTGTTGCACTTATTGACTCAAAAACAAAGGATGGGTTAACCGGAAAAAGAGTAGGATATGAGCAGGTTGTTTCTGATACGGTCATAATTAACGCGCCGAATGAGTTATCCCAAAGGGAAGTTTCACGGTGGATAAAGACATCAATGAAAAAATATGTAACAGGAGATTTCCTTTACATTGACTGTGATACGGTTATTGCCGGAAATATTGACTGTAATTTTCCCCCTGAATTAAAGATTGGCGCAATTCTTGATACCCATGTTCCGCTTGCAAAACATCATTTGGCGGTATACTTCGAGGAAGAAGACAAAAAACTCGGCTTTACCTCATCATTTGAAACCGGAAAACGTTACAATGGGGGAATTATTTTTTGCCGTGATACGCCGCAAGGGGACGATTTTTTTTCTAAATGGCATTCCCTCTGGCTTTACAGCAATAAAAAGGGTAACCACCATGATATGCCCTCGCTAAATCAGGCAAATTATGAAATGGGCGGAATAATTACCGGCATTGGGGATGAATGGAACTGTCAAATTACGCATAACGGGCTTCCCTATTTGTATGAAGCGAGAATTATTCACTATTACGCTACCGCGTTTACTTTTATATGCTGTCCTTTTATTCCGGCATCAGATACTGTTTTGTCATCTGTAAAAGAATCGGGAATAATTTCGCACGAAATAATGGAATTGCTTAAAAATCCAAAAACAGCATTTGAACATAATTCCAGAATTATTTCAGGTGAAGCGGAACTTGATGTTGTAAACAGCAAGTTATTTTCTTTATTACTTCGTATCAGAAAGAAAAAACCCAAGCATTTTAAGGCGCTTAATTCTTTTATTATTCGTAAATTGTCTAGAAAAAAATGATAATATGATGTTGATGGTGTATAATAATATGAGAATATACAAAATGACAAATAATGGAAAAAAGGAGTAACATCATGCAGGCGATAATTCTTGCGGCAGGTATGGGTAACAGATTAGGAAAGTACACAAAGGACAATACAAAGTGTATGCTTCCCATAAATGGGAAAACACTTGCCGAACACGCTCTTGACGCATTGAACGATGCGGGGATTCGTAAATGTATCATTGTTGTAGGATATAAAAAAGAAAATCTTATCGCATTTTTAGGAAATCGCTATAAAAATGTTGACATTATTTATGTATCCAACGATATATATGATAAAACAAACAATATTTATTCTTTATATCTTGCAAAAGAATATTTACTGCAAGATGATACGCTTCTTTTGGAAAGCGACTTAATATTTGAAAGCCGGATTATTCAAGAAATGATCAATGACGCTAATCCGACAATTGCGGCTGTTGCAAGTTTTGAAAGCTGGATGGACGGAACTGTAGTAAAACTTACGGAAGATAAAAATATTTCTGCTTTTATTCCAAAAAAAATGTTTAATTTTGATGAAAGCTCTTCTTATTACAAAACAGTTAATATTTATAAATTTTCCCGCGATTTTCTAAAAAATACTTATGTTCCGTTTTTAGAAGCATATTCTTGCGCTATGGGTAATAACGAATATTATGAACAGGTTTTACGTGTCATTACAACACTTGATAACAGTGAATTAAAAGCATTTGTTTTAACAGGACAAAAATGGTACGAGATTGATGATGCTCAGGATAAATATATAGCTGAAACCATATTCTGCGCCTCGCCAAAAGAAAAACTAAAACGTATCCAAGATGCCTATGGCGGATATTGGCGTTATCCTTCTATGCTGGATTTTTGCTATTTAGTAAATCCTTATTTTCCTCCAAAGCAAATGGAATTAGAAATGAAAGCGTCATTTCGTGAACTTTTATCATCTTATCCGTCAGGTCTTAATATGCAGAATTTACTGGGCGCTAAACTTTACAATATAGATGAATCACAAATACTCATTGGCAACGGCGCCGCAGAATTAATTCGCGCACTTGCATTGGTAATCAAGGGAAAAATTGGCGTCATTTATCCCACTTTTAACGAATATGAGGAATCTTTTGCCGCCGCCGGAGGAGAAGTTGTACGCTATATTCCGCAGAATATTTCGTATACTGCCTCTGAGTTAAAAACTCTGTCGAAAGATTGTAATACCATTATCCTTATCAATCCTGACAATCCTTCCGGTAATTATATATTACATAACGATGTGGTTGATCTTGCTTCAACACTTAAGTCCGAGGGAAAAAAACTTATACTTGATGAATCTTTTATAGATTTTTCAGATACAGAAGAAAACCCATCGTTGTTGCGTCAGGATATTTTAAATAATTTTCCTAATATAATTATTGTTAAGTCTTTAAGCAAAAGTTACGGGGTGCCGGGAATTCGTCTTGGCGTACTTGCCTGCGGTGATGAGGAACTTATAAAACAAATAAGAAAACATCTTTCAATATGGAATATAAATTCTTTTGGGGAATATTTCTTGCAGATAATCGGTAAATATCAAAAAGATTACAAAGAATCATGCAAAAATATAGCTAAGGAACGCAGTCGCATCAAGTCATTACTTGATAAAATTGATGCTGTAGAAGTTTATCCGTCGCAAGCGAACTATTTTCTTTGTAAGTTTAACGGCATTTGTGCGCCCTTGTTAACTGAAATCTTACTTGATAAACACGAAATATTTATCAAAGACCTTACCGGAAAAACCGGAATACCCGATGACAGCTATGTACGAATTGCTATACGGGGAACGGAAGACAATAATACATTTATAACCCGTCTTAAGGAAGTATTAAATGATAATTCGCTCTAAAGCGCCGCTTCGTCTTGGTCTTGCTGGTGGCGGCACTGACATCGCAAACTACTACAACCGTTACGGCGGCTATGTGTTAAACGCAACAGTTGACATGTACGCCTACTGTACCATTGAACCAAATGAGACCGGCAAGGTTGAATTTATCGCCGCCGATATAAATAAAAAAGAAGAATACGACGCAGGGGAAAAACTTCCGTTCTCCCCTTCCCTGCCCTTGCATACATGCATCTATAACAGAATTGTTTCTGATTTTGTCAAAAAACCTTTATCCTTCAAGATGACTACTTACTCAGACGCGCCTGCAGGCTCCGGTCTTGGCTCTTCTTCGACTATGGTTGTCGCTATTATAAAAGCGTTTGAAGAGTGGCTGAATCTTCCGTTAGGCGAATACGATATTGCCGCCCTTGCCTATCAAATTGAGCGTGAGGATGCCTCTCTCGCGGGCGGCAAGCAGGATCAATACGCGGCTACATTCGGCGGCTTTAACTTTATGGAGTTTTATGAAAATGAGCGTGTTATAGTAAATCCGCTACGGCTCAAACGCTGGATCAGAAATGAAATTGAAGCCTCACTGGTTTTATACTACACAGGAGTATCACGGGAAAGCGCGAACATTATTAAAGAACAGATTCAACATACACAAAAAGGCGACAATAAGAATATCGAAAGTATGCACGAAATGAAAAACCAGTCGCTCTTAATGAAAGAAGCCTTATTAAAAGGGGACTTCAAAGGTTTTTCAAATTGTCTTTTGAACGGCTGGCTTGCAAAGAGAAATGTAGCCGCCTCTATTTCAAATTCATTTTTGGATGAGTTATACCAATACGCGCTTTCTCATGGAGCAGAATCGGCAAAAATCTCGGGCGCGGGCGGCGGCGGCTTTATGATGATCTATTGTAATCCCTGTAACAGAATTTCGCTTATCCGCGCTCTCAAAGAAAAGGACGGTATGGTTCTTACCCCAAGTTTTACCGAAAGAGGAACACAGGCATGGACTATTTACAACAATTAATCGAACGTTATCCCCAGCTTTCTCAGGTTAAGGATGATATTAATTCTGCTTTTGAAATTATATTGCAATCTTATGCCGGTGGCGGAAAACTTTTAATTGCAGGTAACGGCGGTAGTGCGTCTGACGCTGAACATATCGCAGGTGAATTGATGAAAACCTTTTCAAAAAAAAGGGATTTACCCGCATCATTCATTTCTGAAATCAAGAAAGTTGATTCTGAAATTGCCGATTATCTCGTCCCCCGCATGCAACCCGGTCTTCCGGCTATCGCGCTTTCAGGACATGCTTCTTTAAATACCGCATGTATAAATGATATTGACGGGAACATAACTTTTGCTCAGCAAGTTTATGGTTACGGAAATGAGGGCGATGTATTGCTCGCCATTTCCACTTCAGGCAATTCAAAAAATGTGCTCTATGCTACAGCAGTCGCACGTGTAAAGAAATTAAAAATAATCGCTTTGACAGGCAAAGGCGGCGGAAAATTAAAACAATATTCTGACGTAAATATCTGCGTACCGGAAACTGAAACATGGAAAGTTCAGGAATTACATTTGCCTGTATATCATGTCATCTGTATGATGCTTGAGGATCATTTTTTCTGATGCAAACGATAATAATGGCTGGAGGAAAAGGTACTCGAATTGCTTCCATTGCCGGTGACATTCCCAAACCGATGATCCCAATATGCGGCAAGCCTATTCTTGAACATCAAATTGAAGTATTAAAAAGAAACAGTTTAACGGATATTATCATTGGAGTTGGACATCTAGGTCAACATATAAAAGATTATTTTGGCGATGGTAGCAAATTTGGGTGTAACATAAAATATTATACTGAAAATGAACCGCTTGGAACCGCCGGAATGTTGTACAAACTTGACAATCTTTTAGGCGATTTTATTTTACTTAATGGCGATATCATTCTTGACATGGACTTTTCACGCATGATTGCTTTTCATAAAGAAAAAAAGGCTCAAGTTACGCTTGCTGTCCATCCCAACAGCCATCCCTTTGACAGCTCTTTAATTATAACCGACAATAACGCTCGCGTTACAGGCTGGCTAAACAAAGAAGATGAGCGTACTTATTATAAAAATATTGTCAATGCCGGAGTTCATATCCTGTCAATAGAATTTTTGAAAAATTGTCCGCAGTCAAAAGAAAAAATCGATCTTGACCGTGATATGCTAAAACCTTCGATTCAAAAAGGGCGAATTTTTGCCTATCACACTCCTGAATACATCAAAGACATGGGTACTCCAGAGCGTTATGCCCATGTTACAGCAGATATTGAAAACGGTATTGTACACGGAAAAAATCTTAGCATGAAACAAAAAGCTGTTTTCCTTGACAGAGACGGAACGATTAACACCTTTAACGGGTTTGTAACTAAACCGCAAGATTTTGATTTGATTGACGGTTCTGCGGAAGCTATTAAAAAAATCAACAATCTTGGATACCTTGCCATTGTTATTACCAACCAGCCGGTCATTGCGCGTGGCGAAGTTGATTTTGAAACGCTTGATCTTATTCACATGAAAATGGAAACCGATCTTGGAAAACAAGGCGCATACATTGATGATCTTTTTTACTGCCCCCATCATCCCGACAAAGGTTTCCCCGGCGAGCGGCCTGAATACAAAATTGACTGTGATTGCAGAAAGCCCAAACCGGGAATGATATTGAAAGCGGCGCAAAAATACAACATCGATCTTTCAAGCTCATATATGGCAGGCGATGATAACCGAGATATTCAGGCGGGGATTAATGCCGGATGTATTCCGGTATATTTGTCAAAGAAGGAACATTTTGAAGATACAAACGTCAAAACTTTTGCCGGTTTGCAGGATTTTGCAGACTGGCTTATACAGGAGTAATAATGTTTAATCTATATCCGCTTTACATTGATCCGGGAACCGGCAGTGTACTGTTCTCTGTGCTTGTCGGAGCCGCCGCTACGCTATACTTTTTAGTACGCGCTCTTATTCTAAAACTAAAAATATTTTTTTCAGGCGGGAAAATATCTTCATCCGCAAATTATAATTGGAAATATGTTATTTATTGTGAAGCAAAGCAGTATTGGAATGTTTTTAAGCCTGTAGTTGAGGAATTTGAACAAAATAAAACAGAACTTCGGTATCTAACTTCCGCAGAAGATGATCCGGTTTTTGAAAATTCATGGGAATATATAAAACCCGAATATATCGGCGAAGGAAATAAAGCGTTTGCCCACCTTAATTTTATTTCAGCCGAAATTATTTTAATGACTACTCCGGGTTTGCAAGTTTATCAATTAAAACGCTCAAAAACAGTTAACCATTATTCTCATATACTGCATGCCCCTTCTGATGCCACAGCATACCGGCTGTTCGGACTTGATTATTTTGATTCGGTACTTTTAACAGGAGATTATCAAGCCGATGATATTCGCATTCTTGAAAAACAGCGCGGACTACCTGAAAAACAGCTTGTTACCGTTGGCTGTTCATATCTTGACGTATATGCGGAAAAAATAAAACAAATCCCTGCGGAAGAAGAACATCCTTTTACTGTCCTTGTATCGCCGTCATGGGGTCAATCCGCGCTTTTAGCCCGTTACGGTGAAAAGCTACTCGACCCACTGAGGGACTCAGAGTGGCGCATTATTATCCGTCCGCATCCGCAATCAAAAAAATCGGAATCTGCAATGCTTGAGCGTTTGCAAAAACGCTACGAAGACGATAAAAATATTCAATGGGATACAGAGCGTGAAAATATACATTCTCTTTGTAAAGCAGACATAATGATCTCTGATTTTTCAGGAATTATTTTTGATTATATGTTCCTGCGCAACAAACCTGTACTGTATGTAAATTCTGATTTTGATCCAAGTCCTTATGATGCTGACGATCTTGATCATGAATTATGGCAATTCAAAATAATAAAAGAAACCGGAATTGAACTGAAAGAAGAAGATTTTCCAAAAATTACAAATGTCATAAAAAATGCCGGGGATTCCGCCGCACTTGCGGCAGGGCGCGAAAATGCACGAAAAACGGCATGGCAGTATCAGAGTGAGGCAGGAAAGCGAATATATTCTTTTATGACAAATACGGGGGAAAAATGAAGTTAAATATTTTTATGTTAATTATTACCTTGCTTTCTTTTTCATTCATAATATCCTGTTCGTCAACGCCTCTTCCTTCAGGCGGTTCCGTCAAGGTACCTGATGATTTCTTAGGTTTTGTTCATGCAGGGGATTCCAGAACCACGGAAGAATATGCGCTCCTTGATGATCTTGGTGTAGACTGGATACTTAGTACTTTTTATTGGAGGAGAATAGAAGCTGAAAGAGGCGTATTCGATTTTTCTTCTTATGATGATTATGTTAATACAGCTAATAGAGAGGGAAAAAAAGTTATTGCCGTCCTTGCTTACGAAACACCGTGGTTGTTCCCTTCAGGCGAAAGAAAAAAATATATATCAAGGGAAAATATTCCGCACTATCTTAACTTTGTTGAACAAACCGTTTTACACTTTAAGGACAGAGTAGATGTCTGGTCTATTTGGAATGAACCTAACATTTGGTTTTGGAGCGGTCCAAAAAATGTATTCTATGATTTATCCAGAGCCGCCGCTCAAAGAATACGGGAAGTTGCTCCTGCCTCTTATATTATTGGCGGAGCGTTTTTTAGGGTTCCAAAGAATTTTATTATAAGGATGCACAGGGCAGGAGCTCTTGAAAATCTTGATGGAATTGCATTTCACCCCTACGCCTTAAACCCGCGCGGCTCGATGTTATTATACGATAAATTTTTAAATATTTTATCGGAAATTAATTATACAGGAGATGTATGGGTTACCGAGATTGGTTATCCTTCAAGAGGTTTCTATCCTTCAAGAGTATCTTTACAGGAATTACCTTCTCATGTTGTAAAGACTATTACAGGAGCGGCGGCTCGTGGAGCGAGGGCATTATTATGGTATCAGCTATTTGATTATAGAAATCCGGGAGAACCCGGAAGTAACAGTTTGAATTCTGAAGATTTCTTTGGGCTTGCGTATCCCAATTTAACTCTAAAGAGCGGTGGATTTGCTTACGCGCTTTGCTCAAGGTATTTGTCCGGTGCGCGTTATGCGAATGAGCTTCCTATAAGAGAAAATATACCTGCAAATATTGTTTCCTTTTGCTTCCTTGAAAGTAGCTCAGGTTATAATACCCTTGTATTATGGAATGATCAAAACAAAACCCAAACAGTCAATCTTGAATTGTCATCTCAAGCAGAGATTCACAATATTTCTACCGGAGAAAATCGTCCACTTCCTGAAAACATTTCTGTTTCTATCGGGAAGCAACCCCTTATAATCACATGGCAGGGAACGGCTCTCCCCCGGCTTTATTATGGAGAATAACTAATGAATATTTTATTTACCGTCATCATCTATCCAATAACGCAAATTCTTGAATTTTCGTTTGTTTTCTCACAAAAGTTATTCAGAGAAAGCGGCATCTCAATCATTTTTATCAGTATTGTAATCAGCGTACTTTTACTTCCACTGTATGCTGTCGCTGAAAAATGGCAGCAGATTGAACGTGATATTCAAAAGAAATTAAAATCAAAAATTGACAAAATAAAAAAAGTTTTTAAGGGCGATGAACAGTACATGATTCTGTCAACATTTTATAAGCAGAATCACTATCATCCCGTATATGCTCTTAGAAGCACCTTTGGACTTTTAATTCAAATTCCGTTTTTCATTGCCGCGTATTCATTTCTTTCACATCTGGAAATTATAAAAGGTGTATCTTTTTTGTTTATCAAGGATTTGAGTTCTCCTGACGGTTTGCTTTCAATCGGCGGCTTTTCTATAAATCTGCTTCCGTTTGTTATGACGTTTATTAATTGTCTTTCCGGTTTAATATATTCTAGGGGGCTTCCCGGAAAAGATAAAATACAAATATTCTTGATTGCGTTTATATTTTTGATATTGCTGTACAATATGCCTTCCGCACTTGTTCTGTATTGGACAATGAATAATATTTTTTCTGTTGTTAAAAACATATATTATAAAATACATCTTAAGTATAAATTTCATGCATTAATAGTACTTTTTTCTTTTTTTTGTATTCTCTTGGCTGTTTTCTGTATGACCAAATACAGTTATATTTCAAAGGCGCGAACATTGACAGCGGTCTGTTTTTTTACCGCTTTTATTCCATGGGTATTTGTCTTTTTAAAAGATAAATTTACGAAAATTATCAAGATTGAATATGAATATAAAAAATCGCTTAGCATTTTTCTTGTATCAATCTTTCTCATGTTCTCTCTTTTTGGACTCTTTATTCCTTCCCAACTTATAGCGTCATCTCCTCAAGAGTTTTCTTTTATTGATAATTATACTAATCCCCTGTTTTTTATTTTTAATACTTCTTTACAAGTTTTAGGATTGTTTGTTTTCTGGCCTATCTGTATTTATTTTCTTTTTTCAAATAGTATCAAAAAATATTTCTCTGTCGTTTTTCTTGCCGTTTCTTTATCTTTGTTGGTCAATGTATTTTTATTTCCCGACAAATATGGCATGATATCAATAAATTTTATTTTTGACGGAAGTATTAAACCTAGTAACAAGGAAATCCTGCTTAATCTTTGCGTACTGCTTGTTCCGATTGCCCTCGCTGTTATACTTTATTTATCTAGAAACAGAAACATTGTACTTACCTTGATTTCCCTTTGTATTTTTTCTCTTGTAAGCATTTCTGCTGTTAATATCTATAAAATAAACAGTTCTTTTTCTGAATTAAAAAAATATTATGTAAATGAACAGAAAAAAGTACAGGAAATTTCCCCTATTACTTCGCTTTCCAGAAACGGAAAAAACATAGTCATAATTAATCTTGATCGAGGAATAAACGTTTTTGTTCCGTTTATTTTTGAGGAAGCTCCTGAATTAAAAGAAATATATTCCGGTTTTACATATTATCCTAATACCGTTTCGTTTAACGGTTTTACCAGAATCGGTTCGCCTCCGGTATTTGGCGGGTACGATTACACGCCTGAAGAAGTTAACAAGCGGGAAAATACACTGCTTGTTGAAAAACATAACGAGGCTCTTGTTATGCTTCCTCGAATACTATCTGAAAATGATTTCTCTGTTTGTGTTACTGATCCTCCCTACGCCAACTACAACTGGAGAAGTGATCTAAGTATTTTTGATGATTATCCTGATATAAATGCCCGTTTAACCGATTCAGTATATACCGATCTTTGGCTTAGTGAGCACAATTTTAAGCTACCGGAAACGAGTGACATCATCAAACGGAATATGCTTTGGTACAGTCTGCTTAAAGGAATGCCTGTTTTTATTCGCCAATCTTTTTACATGGATGGGGACTGGTATTCTCCGGCTAATCAGAACAGTCTTAGACTTTCGCTTAATGGGTATTCGGTACTTGATTATATTTCCCGCCTGGTTGAAATTAGTGATGATAATAAAAATACTGCGCTGATAATGACAAATAACACAACACATGAAAATTCTTATATGCAAGCCCCCGAATATGTGCCGGTAAAAAATGTTACTGAATACGGCACCGGCCGCTTTTCCAAAGAGCCTGCGTATCACATTAATATAGCGTCCCTAAAACGTCTGGCAACATGGTTTGAGCTATTAAAGAGAGAAAATGTATATGATAATACCAGAATCATTCTTGTTTCAGATCACGGACCACCACCAAACTTTGTCACAAAAATTGGATTGCCTTTTAATGTAGATCATTTTAACCCATTATTAATGGTCAAAGATTTTAATGCTGACGGTGAAATTAAAACAGATATGTCTTTTATGTCAAATGCCGATGTACCATATCTTAGTTTAATTAATATAATTGATAATCCTGTAAATCCGTTTACAGGTAATAAAATTTCCGTTGAACGAAAAAGAGAGCCGTTATATATTGCTATATCCGGTTCTGTTCACATTTCAGGAAGGATAGGTACGCAATATAAACTTAACCCTGAAAAAGATTACTATGTCCATGATAATATTTTTTCTGCGGAGAATTGGACTCCCGTTTCGAATAGGTAATGAAAATCTGTATTGACTGCCGTATGATAGACGCAAGCGGTATTGGCACATACCTAAGGGGATGCCTGCCCTATTTCTTACAGTCGGGGAATGATTTTCTTCTTCTTGGAAATGCGGCGCGGTTAATCTCTTTCTCTTCAAATACAAACGTAAAAATAATTGAATGTAACATAAAACCTTTTTCATTAAAGGAATTGCTCTTTTTCCCAGGCAGATTAGCAAAACAAATTAACAAGCTTGATCTTTTTTTCTCTCCTTTTTTCAATATTCCCTGCGGCATAAAAATCCCTGTTTTTATCACTATCCATGACATTATCTTTCCTGATATGCCGGAACTTTTATCAAAAACCGGTCTGTCCGCACGTATGTGGTTTTATCGCAGGGCGTATAAAAAATCGCAAAAAATATTTACGGTATCTCAATTTTCAAAATCAAGGATAGAGCATCATTTGGGGGGAGGAAAACCTGTCGTTGTTACCCATTCTGCAATTCAGCCAATGTTTCTTGAGTACCGTCGTAGTAAACAAACACAGCAAAAAACTGAAACTGTAGTTTTTATCGGTAACATAAAAAAGCATAAAGGTCTTGCTTATCTTCTTGACGCCTTCCTTTTGGCAAAAAATGAAGGACTGCCGCATAAATTAATTATTATCGGCTCAAAAGAAAATTTCCGCACCTCTGATAATTCAATTCTGCAAAAAATTGACTGCGCAGGTGTTGATGCGGTAACATTCACTGGTTTTATATCTGATGACAAACTCATGGCATACCTCGCCACCGCCGCCCTTCTAATCCAGCCTTCGCTCTATGAAGGATTCGGTCTTCCGCCGCTTGAAGCTCTTGTTTTAGGCACTCACGCGCTGATTTCGGATATTCCTGTTTTTAAGGAAATTTATGCTGATTATCCTATAACATTTTTCCGAGCCGGAGACACAAAAGACTTAAAAGAAAAAATTATAGCGTTATTATTAAATAGACTAATATCTTCCCCTGTCTTATCTGATGGATTATTGTTAAAATATACTTTTGAAAAAACTACGTCAAGAATTCTAGAGGAATTAAAATGAAAACAGCAATCATACACTACTGGCTTGTTAATATGCGCGGCGGAGAAAAAATGCTGGAAGCCCTGCTGGAAATGTTTCCAGAAGCTGACATTTATACCCATGTTTATAACGGCGAAGCGCTCTCCTCTCTTATTAACGGACATCGCGTTTTTACTTCGCGCATAAACCGCCTTCCGTTCGCGAAAAAACTCTATCAGTTCTATATGCCGCTGATGCCTAATGCGTTGATGGACTTTAACCTACAGCAGTACGATCTTGTCATTTCAAGCGAGGCGGGACCGGCAAAAGGCGTTGTCGCAAATCCCAACGCCTATCACCTCTGCTATTGCCATAGCCCTATGCGTTACCTGTGGGATATGTACCATGAATATTTTAGGGAAACAAGTTCCTTCGTCCGTTTTTTTATGAAACGCCTGATTCCTTCTTTGCGAATATGGGATGTTACTTCTTCTAATCTTGTAGATCGCTTTATTACAAACTCGCAATATGTAGCAAAAAGGATAATACGCTGTTACAACCGTACAGCGGAAGTTGTTTACGGTCCTGCCCCTGTCGAGCAGTACTTAAACGTTATACGCAAACCTCAAGATTATTATTTATTCTTTGGACAGCTTACAGGTTATAAAAGAGCAGATATCGCGATTGACGCCTGTGTCAGATCGGGAAGAAAGCTGGTCATCGCAGGGGCAGGCGCAAAGAAAAAAGAAATTAAAAAATATTCAAAAAACAGTCTTATCACCTTTAAGGGCAGAGTTTCCGATGAAGAAGCCGCCGCTCTTTTTGCCGGTGCGCGCGCCCTGCTCTATCCGGGCATTGAAGACTTGGGGCTCGTGCCTATTGAAGCCCAGTCCGCAGGCTGTCCTGTAATCGCGTACCGTGACGGAGGGGCGCTTGAGACGGTAAAAGAAAATGTTACAGGAATTTTCTTTGATGAACAAACGCCGGAAGCCCTTATAGGCGCGATGGATTATTTTGAAAAAGAGGGAAGGTTCCATCATCGCGAAGTATTTACAGACCATGTAATGCAATTCTCAAAAACGGCTTTTATAGAGCGTATAAAAAAAGTAATCGAAGAAAGAAAAAGAGTATAAATATTATTTATAGAGGTTTAAATTATGAAAAAACTTAAAAGTATTTTTTTTATTCGTGTTGAGGGGTTTAATACCCAAGAACTCGCTACGCGAGGGAGCTTTAGGGCGCTTTTAAAAGGTATAAAACCCCGAATACAAATACCTTATGAGAACAACATACCTCGTCCCTTTAGGGCGAGGTTGTTGATTTGTTTTATATTTTTATCTTTTAATATTTTTGCCGTACCTTACGACATGATTCTTGTTGGGGACCCTATTCTTGAAGACATTCGCTACCTATCGCTTGAATCAGGGCAGGCGCTCCTTTCCTTCACAGCTCCCCTAGCTCCCCATGAAATTGCACAATTTCTGGATCGCATTGATGAATCTACTCTTTCACCACCTGCGCGAGAAGCGTATAACAGGGTAGCTGACAGGCTCAACCCGCGGACTCCGCTTTCTTTAACAGGGGAGCATTTTGCCTTTTTCTTTAATATCAACTCCACACTTGAGGCAAGAGCAAAGTTTAACAACGATGTTGACTGGTATCCGGTGTACCCAAAAATACCGGCTCTTCTTTCACTGCCCATAAGGTTATTTTTCGCTGATACATTACAGCTTTATGTTGATACCGCAATCAGCGCAGACCCTTATGATTATTTCAATAATGATTCTCTCTCCGGCAATATTGTATTTTTAGGAAATGATATAAACGGAAACTCCCCTATGAGGGCGTTTGTCGCCGCCGGAGGTACCTGGTGGAATTTCCAGCTTGGCAGGGATCGCCTGGCGTTTGGCACCGGCATTAGTGGAAATTTGGCAATTGCGGATAACCCTCCTTTTTATGAATTTATGCGCCTTTCGTTCTTTTCAAAATATGTAAAATATTCAATGCTTATAAATCATACCCCCATGAAACTGGAGGATACAGAATTCTATCCGCATGGTTTAGATGAAGATAGTCTAAAAACAAGTATACAGCGTTATTTTTATCTGCACCGTATAGATTTTAATTTATTTAATGTTCTGTCTATAGCTTTAATGGAAGGAATAATGGTTGGAAATTCCTCACTGGAATTACGGTATTTAAATCCATTAATTATTTTTCATAACGCCATGCTCTGGAGAGATTACGATATATGGGCTGAAAGCAAGAAACGTGGCGGCGATGGACACATGGTTGGTTCTTTCTTCTCTGTTGAAATAAACTGGAACATTACCAAGGCACTTTCAGCTTATGGACAGATTGTCATGAACGAATTGGCAATTAACAACGAAATATCCAAAGGAAGTTCCGAAGCTCCTAACGGACTTGGTTTCATGGGCGGAGTACAGTACTCTCATTCATTTGATACATGGGCTTCTGTATTTTATCTTGAATGTATATATACTTATCCATATCTTTATATGAATCAAACTCCTTTTTCAAGTATTATATTTATGCATAACGTAGAATATTTTCATTCCGGTAAATATTTTTACTATTTTGGGTATCCGCGAGATACCCTTGCCATAACAGCAGGAGCTAAGTTTTTTAACAGCGATAAATTAATTCTTAACTGTGATTTTTCATGGGTTTCCAGAGGAGAACATGGGGGATATCCTATAGAATGGGATTGGGAAAAAAGCGATACCGCCTTTTATGCAACGTCTCCTTCCGGTATACCGGAAAATAATTTTATTTTATCGGTTGGAGGGCAATGGAAAGTTCTCTCCTATCTTACGTTAAAAGGAAATCTTACGGGGATATTCTCACAAAACAACAGTGATGTATTTGGAGGACAGGCGTCACTTT
This sequence comes from Treponema sp., assembly GCA_031254315.1. GTDB lineage: Bacteria > Spirochaetota > Spirochaetia > Treponematales > Breznakiellaceae > WQXQ01. The sequence goes on along the minus strand of JAIRUQ010000067.1, from coordinate 16,492 downwards.
CAGCGACATTTCATTATTAAAATATTAAGTTTTAATAATTGGGAAATATCCTGACGCCCAATGTAGCAATAAATGCAGTTGATTGAGGATATTCGTAAGTATTAATAGTAGAATAATCGGAGTTAACTTTTCCGCTAATATCGGTAAAGTAAGAATATACGAAACCTGCTTCGCCAAATAATTTAATTGGTCGGGATATTGAAAGCTCTCCGCCAAGCCTTATAATATGCATCCATTGGTATGCACCATCTTTTAAGAAATGCTTTTCAAGAATAGGATTACTGCTTCGATTGTCCGGGTCCAATTCAGACCAAAACGAACTGCCGTCAACCGCCCTACTGCCATAATCCGCGCCGTGTCTAATCAACTGATACTGTAAATAGACAAGGCTTCTGTTGTGCGGTACTGACTCAAGGCGGACAAGAATTTCATCGGAGTTTGGCGGCAGATAGTAGCCGAGGCTCACGCCGTTATTAACATAGTTTGTTTCCATGGCGATTGTACCGTACCATGGGACAAATTCTCTTGTGTGGGTGTAATTGTACGGCTCTATTTTTGTATAACTAAATTTTATCGAACTGAAAGGAATCCATGGGATTACAGCCGAAACTCCCAATTGAAAAGCGAACATCTGTCTATCCAATTCAAATATTCTTTTTATATCCCCCATATTTATCTCATCAGCAAAAAATGAAATCCATATCTTTCCGATTCCCGGATACTGTCCCCTCAAATTAAAAAACAACGCCATATTATCAAAATCACCTATATTGCTCTGATATAAAAAATTATCGAATAACGGGAAAATATATCCCAGCTCAAAACGCTTAGGCCAGACCGCGCTACTTCCAAAGTCTAAGTGAAAGTAATTTTTATAATTAAGTTCAACCATATTTACAGAAAAAGCGTTTTGACTTGATTCAGCGGAACTTTTTGACCCTGCAAGCTTATAATACTCAAGTACGCCGGTCATGGTTGAAAAGGAAAACCAGTCAATAGGCGTAAGAGAAGCCTCAAAAGCGATAAAAGGACGCGCACTTTCATTCAGAACAAGACTGCCGCCGTTTGTTATACCTCCCCACTCACGGGACAACCGCCCGATACGGTAAGAAAGATGATCGCTGAAGAGCGTTCCCGACAATTCTGCGAGCATACCCCACCCTATAGATAAACTCTCAGGCCAGCTTTCAGCGCCACTGCTGGAAACATTATTAACATCATACACATAGGCATCCCATCTTTTCCGGTACGAATATGGGAAAAAAGAAAGAGGTTCACTGTAGGTTGTTATTTCTTGATTCTTGTATTGTGAATTGGGATCATCATCCTTATACCCGGCGTAATATGTATTGTATTGCCCCAGTTCTACACGAGGAACTCTTAGTATGCCCCCATAAACTAAAAGACCATAGGAAAAATTGTAGCCTATGTCTCCTTCGGCGTTAATAGTAAGCCAGTTATCTGTTGACCAAATAAATTCATTTTCTTCGACATTCCGTCCGCCGTTAGGATAAAATCCGCCTGAAAAAAGCAGATCAAAATTAATACCAAAGTTTCCGGTAAACCTAAAATCGTCTTTGTTATGCTCAAAATAATATGACCCCCGGCTTAAATTCAGCCCTTGATTAGGAGGGGAAAAGGCAGTTCGATATTCTTCCAAAATACGGCGTTCAGCTTCAGAAAGCGAGCGCGAACCTTCATGGGATAAAATCTCTTCGATGTATCTGAGGATAGCGGCGCGTGAATATGGTTTTGCCGAAGGCAGATTGCTACAAAATCCGCGCATATGAGCCTGTTCAAGGATATAGTATATCGGCTCTCCTAAAGGAACCGATGTATGGGTCTGGGCAGAAATGGTTACAATAAAAAACGTAAAAAATATGTATACAAAGAAACTTTTTTTTAACACAGATCGCTCCTATATCAATCAAAATATACAAAAAACAAAAAAAATGTCAATGCACACCCTTGAAAAACCCGTAAAATTGCGCTATATTAATGGCTAATGACGCTTAGCGATTTTGATGTCTGGTACAGAACCAGATACCGCCGTACCAGTTCCGCGCTAACCACTACAACCTTCATATTTTCCGATCTTTTCGCGATAATGCTGACCTTTGCATGGGGGTTCTTTTGGGTAAGAATTTACGGGTTTATTCTGGACTACGACAGTATCAACGCAAAGTCCTTCATCACCTACTGGCCTTATCTTCCTGTCTTCATCCTGATCTTCCAGATTCACAGACTTTACCCCGGCGTTTCCCTCGCCCCATCTGAAGAAATGAGACGCTTCTTTGTCGGCTCTCTCATAGCTTATGGCGGCATAGTCATGTCCCGTTTTCTTGAACACTCCACGTGGGATTCCGTTAACACTGCGTTTTTAATCAGCGGCTTTTTTTCAACGCTAGTCCTCCTGACTATAAGAAGTGTAACTCACTGGTTTTTGTACAAAACAAGGCTTGGAGGTATTCCCACTGTAATTTACGGTTCCGGCGCTACCGGAAAACTTGTTGTCGATTGTCTCTTGGGCAGTATAAGAACAGGCTATGTCCCAGTGCTTATTTTGGATGACAAGCCTCTGGGCGATGACGAATATAAAAATATCCCTATAATTCACGATACTTCTGTCGGACATGAAATCGTAAAACGTTACAATATAAAAATGGCGATTGTCGCAAAGCCTTCACTTGATCCAAAAAAGTTAAAAAAGCTCTTAAATACATCGGTCAGCGCTTTCCGCTACAATGTGATTATCCCCAATTTTTTCAATATATCAAGTATTTGGATGTCTGTCCGCGATTTTAACGGTGTTCTGGGAATTGACGCGAGCAATAAACTCAACTTAAGTTTTAATTTGATAGTTAAAAGGTTTATGGATCTTTGCGTAGTTTTGATTGGCGGTATAATAATTCTTCCCTTCCTTCTGATAATTGCGCTATTAATTAAAATAAACTCACGCGGTCCCGTACTCTACAAACAAAAAAGACTGGGCATAAACGGGAAACATTTTTATACATATAAATTTCGCACTATGGCAGTAGATGCCGAGCAACAACTACAAAAACTGCTGGAGACAGATTCCGCGCTAAGAGAAGAATGGGAAACAAATCATAAACTTCATAAAGACCCCAGAATTACGGGAATAGGCAGAATATTACGGCGCACAAGCCTTGATGAATTTCCTCAGCTTATCAATATATTAAAGGGTGAAATGTCATTGGTAGGACCCCGTCCCATTGTAGACGAAGAAATTGAAAAATACGGAGATGACTTTAACCGTGTTTTTTCCGTTAAGCCCGGGCTAACAGGACTGTGGCAGGTATCGGGAAGGTCTAACGCGAATTATCTTGACAGAGTTGCGTATGACATATATTATCTGCAAAGCTGGTCTGTATGGCTTGATTTATGGATAATATTTAAAACATTCGGCGTAGTGCTTATAGGAAAGGGTGCATATTAAATGAAAAGATTAATTATAGCGGTAATTTTTTTCGCGTGTATCACCAATGTATTCGCACAAACACGTACTTTTAATGATATTTTTCCAAACATAGGAGCTAATATTAGAACCGCCGCGTTCAGTAGCTCAGGATATGCCAGATCAAGTCAAAGGACAAGCGGTTTTGTCATTGCTTCACAAGGCTCAAGGCTTGATCCTCAAATTGTCAATAATGTTTTACGCAGAAGTCCGGGCTATCTTATTGAGTCCATCATGGTAATTCCGGGGAATCCCGGTTCTGTAACTCTGCTTGATGTATATAACGCTCTTAGAAATGTCCGCGACCTTCGCGGCAGGTTATACGACTCAGCAACCAGAAACCAAGCCGTCCCTCTCTTTGAAGACGCGACTCGTATTGTCAGCGAGAGGCAAACATCCGCCATCCCCGACCCTCCTGCGGCAACCACACTGCCCCGCTCAGAGACTGTTTATATCAGACTTAAAGACGCGAACTTTAGCAACACATATTACCGTGCTGAAATGTCGCTAACCGCAAACGGCTTATGTTACACCATGATCAATTTTAGGAGTATGAGTTATTTATTAGTCCCGGTCATTAGGGAAGAAAAATTTATAGCCCAGCTTTATTTTGAGCCGATTCAAGAAGGCATCTTACTTTACAGCATAGCCGGCGTTGATATTTCCGATTTTTTCGCTTCAAGGATTCACATTGACTCCGCCATTTCCAAGCGGCTTACTGTCATTACTTCATGGGCAATTGACGGAATAAGAAGAAACAGCCGATAAAATCCGCAAAAACAGCTCAACCCCCTTGCCAAAAGTTTGATTTTTCTGTATTAATAAATAGCGTTACTATTGGGGAGTTTCCAGAGTGGTCAAATGGGGCAGACTGTAAATCTGTTGGCTCAGCCTTCGAAGGTTCAAATCCTCCACTCCCCAGAAATTATTTTTTACTGATGCTCATTTTCCAGATTAAAAATTTTTCTTAAAGCCTAAAATTTGAGGATTCGAAACGAAGCGTTCTTGTTATTATGCCAAGGCGTAAGCCTTGTGACCAAAAAGTCCGGTACAGGATGTACCGGAGAACGCGTAGTCGGGGGTTCCAGTCGCAAACAGGATGTTTGCGACTGGAACCCCAAATCCTCCACTCCCCAGAATTTTTATTTTACTGATGCTCATTTTCCAGATTAAAAATTTTTCTTAAAACCGAAAATTTGAGGATTTGAAACACGCCCATATAATGCACGCGAAACGTTGAGCGTGTTTTACCGGTGAATGCGGCACGGCGTGCCCCCGATAAATTCCCCATTAACAATAAGCCTTCAGGGGCGCGCTACTCGGGCTAAAGCCCTCGCGCATTATTCATCGTTTTAGTTTTATTGTGCGCCACGCCGTGCTGACTTATTCATCCGCACAGCTTAACGCTGTGCAGACTTGGGCGGGGCGCGCTCCTGTGACAATTCCAAGGCGTAAGCCTTGCGACCAACAATGCCAACTAGCCAAAAACTAATACCCGATTGTAATGCTAAGGTCAACCACGGAAGGAGCGGGCTGTGTTACCGTTTCGGCGGCTGGTGTGCCTACCGGCGTGGAAGGAAGCAACGCTTCATCCATGACAACAACAGGGTTAGCCGGTTCACCGTCAATTCCGACAAAACTTGCCGAGCCAATGCTCACCATTGCGGCAGGTCCCCCCGAAATACCGCTGAAAGATACCGTACCTTCGTTTACTGTCAAATTGACCGTATCAAAGTCAAAACTTGTTCCACGAACAGAAGCTGTCGCGCTTGGGCTTTGTACCGAAAAGTTTGCCCTTGTCCCCGCAGGCGGAGTAACCTCTACCCTGACTCTTCCGGTTTGCAGAGCAACATTGGTATTTTCCGTGCCTGAAGAACTCTGTATCTCCGCAAGAGACAGACGGGTCAGAGGTCTTACGGTAATTACAGAACTGCCTACCGCTATAACGGCGGTACTCCTAAAACCTGTTGATACAATTGTATTCAGCGCGACAACATCACCTGCTTTTGCTACGACAAAAGTATCAGAGCCTGATACCTTTAATTCCACTTCGCCGGATAATTCCCGAATTACTCCGGTTTCAGCAGACGAGTTCTGCGCGAAAATTACGCATACAGCTACAGTAAACAGTAAAACAGCAAATAAAATCTTTCTCATAACAACCTTCCTTATCTTCTCTATTTAAAATAACGCTAAAATAGCGCTTATTTCCACATGCCATCTGAGATTTTCATCTTGACCGGCGTTGCCCCCAGAGGGCAGAAACGCACCGCCTCCAAGATTGATATGTATATCTGAGACAGGACTCCACACAAGCCACGCAAATAATTCGGGTCCCAGAAAATAACCTGTATTGTCTTTAATGTTTACCGGATAAGCCATGTAAGTCCCAAGATCATTACGCACAAAGTACGATATGTTCAGACTTGTTCCCAGAGATTGGTTTATACGCGCGGTATAATCAAGAGTAAATATTGAGATTCCCGGAAGCCGTGCCTTTAGTATATTCCCGTAAAATTTATTTGTAACAGGAACAAAAGCGCCTATAGTACCATCTGTTTGCCCGCTCGAATAACGCCCTGTCAGTGAAAGCCGGCTGTGAAATGCTGTAGGGAGAGTCCAAAAAATACCAAAATCCACGGCAAAGGCGATACTGAAATCTTCATCATTTACAGCCGGTTTAATTTCCGCTACTTCAAAACTGCCGCCAAGCTCAAAAACAAAACTTTTTACAGGTACGACCGCCTTTACAGTTAAATACTGGCTGTGGTATTTTTCACCGTTATCCGAAAGGTCTACCTGTCCTGTAATCGCGGCTTTGAGGCGCAACCACTCCCCGACAGACGGGTGTTCCCAATCCAGAGACGCAAGCAGATGGCTTGGGGCAAAGTAGGTATCGAAAAAACTATCGTATTCAACAGGGTCGTTAAAGTGAGCCATCTCCCCTTCATTCATGGTGATATTGGCGTTCTTCTTGTACAATAAACCGGTGTACCATAAACCGGCTCCGAAAATTCCCCCCTTTGTCCTGTATGTAAAACGGACACCGTCAAAAAGTCCTGTGGTGATACAACCAAGGGGGTCGGCATACTGTATGCGTCCGGCGTTTATTCCCCAACTGCCAATGCGGTAGGAAAATTCGGTACGCAGGAGTTCGGGAATAATAATAAAACCTCTTTCCTTTATTCCCAGTGTTAGTCCCGCTGACAAAAAGAACTCGCTTCTTTCCCCTACCAGAAAAGAGAGGCGGGGCAGTAAATCGGCGCGATACTCAAAGCCGTCCAGAAAATCGCCTTCTTGGTTTTCTTTCGCCGCGTATTGGCTGAGTACAAAACCGAAGTCGGCGGCGTTAAGAAAGACCGGAGTTAAAAAAAGCAGAACCGCTATACTCAAGCTAAAATACTTACGATACATTTCCGCCGTCCTAATTTTCCAAAATCGTGATTTCCACACGCCTGTTAGCCGCCATTCCGTCAATGGTGGAGTTATCCCCTACCGACCTGTCCGCGCCGCGACCAACTACCGTTACATTTGCAGAGCTTACCGCCCTAAGCAAAATAAGATAGTCGGCGACAGCCTGCGCTCTCTGGCGGGAAATCAAAAGCCGCCCCTCCGGCGTTCCCGCCATAGCGGTATGTCCCTCAACTTGTATCTTTACTCCGGGAATGTCCCTTAAAATATTGGCAATTTCATCAAGTTTCCGCTTTTCGGAATCGGGAAGTTCAGATGAATTCGCCAAGAACTGAATATCCGAAAGCCGTATCATTACTCCTTCGTTTGTCGCTTCCACAGTAACATTTTCAATCTGCTGTTCTTCAATTATCTCGCTAATTTCCGCAGACAGAGCCTCTCTGCGGGCTAGGGCTTCCGCCTCCAGCCGTGCCTGTTCTTCGGCTCGCGCCTGTTCCAGAGCGAGAAGCCTCTGCCGTTCATTTTCAGCGGCAAGGGCGGCTGTTTCCCGCGCGGAAAGAAGCCTGCTTGTTATAAAAAGTAAATACGCGCCTGATACGTCCATGGCAGGGTCTATTCTTCCTTGAAGAATGTTTTTATACGTCAATTCTCTGTAGGCGTAATGGGAGTTTTTTAAGCGTGAATACATAAAGCCGCCGTTAATATTAAAAGATCGCATTAAAAGGAGTGAAACCGCGTCCAGTCTTGCCGTACTGTCCGCTACCGCGTCTTTTGGAAGCCATTGACGTTCATGCGCATAACGGAAAGCCTCGTAATGATCGGAGGTTGACATTGTTTCCGACGCTGACAGCAAAAACCACGCCGCCTGCGCGTTTGTTACCGCGCTTGTTTCAAGCAGGGTTTCTATTTCTACGGCTGTTGATTGAGCAGAACATAAGAGAATTGTAAAGTGAAAAATGAAAAAAGCAAGAGAGGCTTTAGCGAATGAGCAATGAGGAATGAGGAATGAGGAATGTAAAACAGGTTTTCTTGGCGTTCGCTTCACTTTATTTTTTATCCTTTCCCCATCCGGCGTACCCTGACACAAGGTACGCAAGCAAATCAGGTGTCAGTTACCCTACGGTATCGGGAACAAATTCACGCCTTCTTTCCAGCCGGTGAATTGCACGTATCCCGACCCCCAGCCGCTGTCTTTGTCTTCCAAGTAACTCCAGCCGATGTCTTCCTCGTATACGCTTTCGTCGAAGTAGTCTCTGATTATATCGTTGCGGTAATAGCCCTTAACGTTTGCGTTGCCAACCCGCTTTATATCGCACTCTACTTCGCCTGATACGGTGATAGTTCCGTCGCCTGCTAACCTAATCTCACTAACGGAACCGCTGGAAATCTCGATATTCGGGCTGGAGCCCGGAGCAGTTACGATTGAGGTCCTAATACGAAAACCATAAGGAGGATCACAAGAGATTTTGAGGGTTGGAGAGCCGCTTGCAATGAGTATACCGCCGCGACTATAGCCGCCATCTATTTTGGTATTACCCGTGATTTCCAGAGTTCCGGAACCTGTCAACGTAATGTTATAAGCCCCCTGTGTAGCAGTATACAAGCTCTGCTCCCAACGTACTGTTACGCCGGCTGGTATGTCAAGCTGAAGTCCTTTTATTTTGTCTACATCTTCTAGATCTGTAAAATATTTAGATACAAAAGATATGCCTCCCTTTACGGTTACGACGTTGCCATATACTACTTCGACGTCGAGCTCGTTGTCATCGTACGAATATTTTTCTATGAGATCTTCTGCCAACTTTACGGCTGCAATTTCGGCATTTGCGGCTACATTTTTGGCTATAAATAGAGGGGACAATGCCATCTCTATAGCGGTGCTATTCGAACCGTATTTGATATCCAAGGTGGTAGTACCTAAGGTTTGTTGTTCGTCTACTTTATATCCTTCAACAACAATGGAGCAAAGTCCAAGGGCAAGCGAAGGAAAATAAACTTTCCCGCTCTCCCCTTCTATTGTTAAACTTTGTTCCACACCGGAGCTGTCGGTTACTGTTATTATGTGGCGGGTAAGTTTTTCGCTATCAACGGAGAAAGTATTTTCGTAGAGAGTACCTTCTTCATAAATGTATTTCAACACACTTCTACTGTTACTATTGCCGCCTCCAATAGAAACGGTAAGGGCTCCGCCGTCCCCCCGCCAAGGGGTAAAACACGAAGAAACAAGGGAGCAGATTAAAAAAAATACCGAAAGGAGCAATAAAATCCTTTTCATATTGAACTTCCTTTTTTAAAAGATTTAACCGTAAGAAAGCGGAATCTACGGAGAGAGGTGTAAAAAACTCCGTTTCACCCGCATTCTTTACAATTATATTTGAAATTTTCGTATTATTTTACTAGAAAAAGAAGGGCAATATGGGCATATTTTCAATACCAAACGGCTACCTTTCATAGCCAAATGGCTACGGGGTAAATAAGCAATGTTTAAAAAAACAGCGCTTATGGCTATTTTAGCGTCCATCTGAGATGTTTGGGGTTTGCCAGAGATATTGCTTGTGTAATCATATTATTGTATACCGCGTTCCAGCCGGCTTTAAACGTAAGGCTTACGGTCTTCCCGCTTACGGTAATGTCTTTATCAACATACGCGTACATCACACTCTCTTTAGTCCATGAAGTTCCTCTATAGTTTTCTTTGGTCAGGCAAAAGTATTTTTCAGAATCGTTAATGAAAAAAGACGGAATTACAAAACCTCTTACATTATTTGAACTTAGCGTTATACCGGTATATTCTACTTCAAAAATTTTATTAATATATTCCGCGCTTATAATTTCTAAATTTTCCGGTCTTTCCATAGTAAAACAGAACTGTCCGTCAATTATTTTTCCGGTCTTTTTAGAACCACAAACAGAAGCCGTTAGTTCCTTCCCATCGTATTCCTGAAAAGCAACAGCGCCGGTAAGTTTATTTTCTGTGTATACATATACTTTGCCTAGGAGTTTCAATGTATTCCCCCCAGATTAGGCAAACTGTGGGGCGCAAGGTCTAATACGATTGCCATTACCAGTATCGCAAAGCCAAATAAGAATGCCATTACCAGCACGGAAATTACGATTAATTCGCTCATTGTACAATTTAATGATTCGTTCAATTTCATTTCCCTCTCCTTTGCTCACTGCTCATTTTTCATTGCTATCATATCGCCATTTCCTTTTCCTTATCCTTTTCCAGTTTTCTGCGGATAAAAGAAACGTGTTTGGAAAACTCAAACACATTCTGAATGATTATCTTGTCTTGTACTATTTTTACGAAATGGCTTTTCGGCATTTTTTTCAACATGTCGGCGCTCTCGTTAGATGAAAATCCAATCATTTTAAGCAGTTCCTTGGTTCCAAAATCGAATATATGAGAACCAGTAACGTTGAGCTTAACCTGTTTCTTTTCAAGCAGTATCAACAGCATGTCATACATACGGTTCAGAGGATCATCGATACGGGTGTTTGTCAGCTTCCTGTAACATATCCATATCCGTTCAGCCAGTAATGTGATCAGCCTAGTGATAAGTTGGGGCTGGGTTTTTATTAATTGGTCAAAATTGGCTTGGTTCACCACCATAAGTTCGCATTTTTCATGAGCTACCGCGCTTGCGCTCCGGGGTTTTTCTTCCAGCAGAGCCATCTCGCCGAAAATGTCTCCGGGCTTTATGATTTCCAATAGTATTTCGCCCTTTTGGGTTACCTTGGCTATTTTTACAAAACCTTTCCTGATGATAAAAATTTCTTCCGCCGGTTCGCCTTCGGCAAATATCATATCGTCTTTTTCATAAGTTCTTAATGTTTCGTTTGTATCGAAATCAAACTTAATATCTTTTACATCCGATGAGACTTTTTTTAACAGTTCCTTCGCCTTCTGTATATTCTTTCCCTCGGGGCAATTTTTGATGTATTTGACAAGGGCATAACATGCCTTTTTGTACTGTTTGTCTATTGTGTAATATTCGGCGACATTATAAAGATGTTCGATGTCGCTTTGTGTTTCTTCCCTTAAGGTAATCGTGGAAAGGAATTCGTTAAGGAGGCGCATCCGCTTAGAAAACGTGAGCAGAATATTTTTTGCCATCTGAGGTTTGTCCTGAATAAACCGGCAGAATTGTTCCTGACGTACAGCAATCAACACAACATCGGTTAAGGCTACCGCAGTCTCAACGTGGCTATGACCGGACATAGCCGAGATAACGCCGAATAAATCGCCCGGACCGATTACATCGCCCTTTTCTTCCTCCGCAAACTGTACTTTTTTGTAGAGACGCACTTGCCCCTCGCGGATAATAAAAAAACGGTCGGAAACCCGTTTATCTTCCGCAAGGGCAATACAGGCTTCTTTTTGAAACCTGACCACCTCCAAATTTAATTGTTCTTCCATAAACTATTTTGCGGTATCAAAAACCGTTTCCCCTTTTTTATGTTTTCTTTTAACTCGTGTGTAATTATTTTTGAAATTTTCGTATTATTTTTTCAGAGAAAGAAGGGTAATATGGACAAATTTTTAATACCGGATGGCTACGAAAAACAGCCCCAATGGCTACGGTGTAATTAGCAAAGGGTAATTAGTAGTTAGTAATTAGCAATGAAAGACAAGCTCTCTTGGAGTCATCTTACATTGCTCATTGCTCACTTCTCATTGCTCATTACTCATTTTCTTCCCTCATTTTTCCCTTTTCATTTTTCATTTAATCTGGTATACTTTGAATCAAGGAGTAATCGCCATTGTCTTGTAATGGCGTTCGATTTACTTCGTCGCTCACGCGATGTAAATAGGAGTTACCGTATGCCCCAAACCCAAACTATGACCCTTGATGAAAAATATGCCATATTACACAAGGCTATAGCCTTAAAAGAAGCCGGAGACAGAGAAGGGTATAACCGCCTTACAAGGTCTGTACCCATGCCCTCATATTTGGCAAAGGTAATGAAAGAGAAAATGGGTGCGGATTTTCTTATAAATGGCGGCTGGAATTTATCGGAAGCAGAGGCGGAATTTGGATCAAATTGGCTTAGCCGGTAGTATTACTAATGCGGTAATATATATAGATGCAGGACGCAAAGGCTTTGCCATTAGAGGAAAAGCAGAAGAAGGACGTATTTTCTACGAAAGTGGCATAGCCGAAGCATTAACCGCTTTCAAGGAAGCACAAACCACCACCGACCCTCAAACCTTGATACTTGCCGAGTATACCTTCATAACCCAAGAACTGCAATTTTGTGAAAAATCAGATAAAGACTCTATCAGTAGTCTGACAAAAGCCATACAAAGTTTTGATGATGCGTTTCTTGCACTTACCGTTGTGGAGGATAGTACCGCTTATCAGGGGGTGGAAAAAGCCATTCCCCATTGTAAAGAATACCGTGTAAAAGGCTTCCCCAAAGACTCATTCCACATTGCCTGTGGTTCACACAAAACAAGAATAAAAAACATGTTGCGTACCCCCGGCGTAGACTCCATAGAGAAAGTCCTGCTCAAACAGCGTCTCGCCAACCTCACCGCCGCACAAAATGGGTATATTGAGAAGCAGAAGAAGGCATTACAAATTAGTAATTAGCAGTGAGCAATAAAAGACAATCTCTCTTGAAGTTATCTTACATTGCTAATTGCTCATTACTCATTTGTTACGGTGTAATTAACCCCTTGCCTACGGCATAGACGGCGAATTTGCTTATGCTGTTAAAACAGGTTTTGTCCAGAATTGTCGCAATAATTTTCTTTACCAGCGATTCCGACATTGCAAGTTCATCGACTACTTCGTTTCTCGATTTCCCCTGACAGATCAGGCGGAGAACCGAAAGTTCTCTTTCTGTAAATTTTTCGGTAAAGGGCTTGCTGTCAGACTCTCCGGGGTATATGCCGTTCCCCTTCATGGTATTGTGTATTACAAAAAGCAAATATTCTTTTCCGCTGTCTTTGTTCATAAAACTGTGAACTCCGGCTTTTTTCGCTTTATCCGCAAAGGTTATTTCCGGGAGCCCTGTCATTATGACAATTTTTATTTCCGGCATTTCTTTCCGTATCTGCGCGGCAAAATCAATGCCGTTGGAATCGTTTTTGGACATTACGTCCATTAATACAAGAGCGGGTTTTAACTTTCTGCATAATTCCGGGGCAAGGGATGCGTCATCGGCTGTACCCACTACTTTCATGTCGGGCTGTAAACCTATAACGTCTTTCAGCGTATCAAGTAACAGGGTTTGATCTTCCACTATCAAAATCTTAACCATGATTTTCTCCTTTTAACAATTCAAGGATTTTTTCGGTATCGCCTTCAAACATTAAATCATTAAGAGCGAAATACAATTCACGTCCTTTGTTACTCAAGCTTTCTGCACTTAACTCTTTCATCACTTCTTCCGCTGTTTCCCATTCATTGTTCATTATAGCATTTTCCAGCTTTGGTAATAATTTACTCAAGATTTTTTGATCTTCGCCGCTCTCATTCTGTTTCTGTGATATGTTTTGCATATCTTTGTAAAAGCCGGGCAGTATCTCCCGTATTTTGTGCGCATCCTCCAGAAGACCAGCTTCCGCTAAAACTGCCGCCTGTTCACGCAAATCGTTGTCTTCTATATTGAGTGATTTTATAAACGCAGTAAACTTCTTATAGTATTCGCTGTCCGGCGCAAGCCCTATTGACGAAACGCCGGATACAAAAGTTTCACGGTAATGGTTGAGCATATCAAGACGCTGTTCTTCAACAAGGGGAAGAAGCACATTGGGAATTGTTTGGGTGTTAACGGAGAGCAAGGATTTGGGGAGCCATTTTTTGATGATTTCGTCCAATAAATGCGGGTTAACCGGCTTTGAAAGGTAATCGTCAAAACCGTTTTCCAGATAGAACTCCTTTATTCCGCTTATGGCGTTGGCGGTGAGAGCTATTATTGGAATCCGGGTCTGCAAAGCAGACCTTTGAGTTTCCTGCGGAAACTCCACACTTTTATTCTTTTTAATTTCTTCTTGCTCTTTTTCCCATTCACGAATGATCTTAGTGGCTTCAACGCCGTCCATTTCGGGCATCATGTGATCCATAAAAATCATATCGTAATTTTTTCTTTGAACTCTTTCGACAGCCTCCTTGCCGGATTCGACGGTATCTATGCCAAACTTGTAGGGGGCTAAGAGTCCGCGGGCAACTCTCAGGTTTGGCATATTGTTGTCCACCACGAGAACCTTCAAGCCGTCAAAATTCTGATAAGCAATTTTTTTTCTTTCCGTTAGCGCCGCAAAATGGAAGTTTCTCAGGTTTTCGGCTGTTTCTTCGCCGATAACCGCATCATCGGAGAAAGCTTGTATTATTTCCGCCGTAAAACACGAGCCTTTGCCGTATTCACTTTCCACTGTGATACTTCCGCCCATTAGTTCGCAGAGTTTTTTTGTAATGGCGAGCCCCAGACCTGTACCTTCAATATTCTGATTCTTTTGAATGTCAAGACGGACAAAATCACCAAAAAGTTTTGACAGGTCTTCCGGCTTTATGCCTTCGCCGGTATCGCTTACGGCGATTTTCAGCCAAATATGAGCGCTGTCCTGTTTCCGTGAGGTAATTGCAAAATCAATATGTCCCTCTTTCGTATACTTTACCGCATTGGACAGGAGGTTAAGCATAATTTGCCGTAGGCGCACTTCATCTCCTATAAGGCTGTCGGGAAGATTAGGGGCGACATTGATAGAAAAGCGAATTGGTTTTTCTTCAAGCCTCATACGGATAATGTTCGCCGTGTCGTAAATCAGGGAAGCAGGTGAATAAGAGACCGCATTAATTTCAAGTTTGCCCGCTTCAATTTTAGAAAAGTCCAAAATATCGTTAATGATGGTAATAAGACTGTTCCCCGCCTGCTTGATATCCAATACTTCATCCCGTGCTTCGTCCGGGAGTTCTCTTTGCAGAAGCAGTTCCGCCATTCCTGTAATGGCGTTCATGGGGGTGCGGATTTCGTGGGACATTGCCGCGAGAAAATCACTCTTAGCCTTTGTACTTGCTTCGGCAATCTCGACTCTGCGTATTTTTTCAAGTATGGCGCGGACACTTTCAATAAAAAACGTTGTCATTGTAGCGATTTCATTTCTGCCTTTTGCTTCAAATGATTGGGTAAGGTCTCCCGCGGCGATGGCTTCCAGTACGCCGGAAAGCCGGACTAAGGGTTTAGTAAGGAAACTGCTAAAACTGATAGAAATAAGAATAGCGGCTAAAGACATAACTATGCCAAGAATAACGGTAAAAGTTAAAACCTTCCTAAAATCACTTCTTAACTCGTCAGTGGAACCGGTGGTTACTATGTACCAACCCAGCCCCTCTATGGGCATAGATGCCCAATACGTATTTCCGTGTATCTTAACTTGCAGGTTTGATGTTGCAGTAATATCTTTTACCAAAACCATGCCTCTATTATCAGAAAAATAAGCGTTCATTACCAAATTTGAATTTTTGTGTACAAGATATAAACCTTCTTTATTTATTACAAAGGTATTACCATCGCTTGTTATCTTTCGGCTGGTAACGATTTCGGTAAGGGTATCAAAAAAAATATCCGTTCCCACAACGCCTATAATGTTCCCTTGATCTTTTACCGCCCGTACCATGGTTATGCAAATTTCTCCCGTACTGTCATCTTTGTAAGGGTCTGTAGCAACCGTCTTATCTGGATTTCGCATTCCTGAAATAAACCATGGTCGTTTTATCTGATCCCATTGGGGGTTATCGCCATAAGGGTCCCAATCTGTAGCGGTAACAAAAGAGCCTCCGTCAAAACGGGAAGTTACCGTTCCGAAGTAAATTTCAAAAACTGCAGGAACGACATCAAGCAAACCTGCAAAAATATTATCCATTTCCGCTTGAGATTTGATGCTGGGAACTATTGCCGCCGCATTGCTTGATAAATCCATCGCCGGCATGAGTGTGTTGTAAATATCAAGGTTAATATTGTTCATGGTGAGTTCTGCAGTTGACTGTAAATTACGATTGCTTATACCGTCAATATTTATTAAAGTAACCACCGTAAACACAATCGAAATAATAAGTACAGGCGAAAGGCAGAGCAATGTAACCTGTTTTGCTAATACACCGGTTTTTTTCGTTTCACTATTGGTCATAAGAAACTCCACTCATTAGGAGTTATATATGAAGTATAATAGTTTATCATTTAACGTTCCCCAACGCTCTTTTCTCTATATAATAAAAATTATATATTTATTTTAAAAATTATAATTTTTATTCAAGCAAAAAAAGGGAAAGGTTAAAAAGAATTTACTTTCAAGAGGACGAAGGTTAAATATATTTTACTTTCGATGCTTTATTTTTTCCACATTACCCTTTCCTTATCCTGAAAAAAGATATAATTTTCATTAAGCAGTAACTGATGAAAGGCAAAATAACGGAAGTGTTTTATTTTCTCATTTTAGCGGTTCTTATTTCCTGCGGATCGGAGCCCAGACCAATATGAAAATGCACCGACCGGCGGAACACATTGAGGATGCGGACGAGGCTTTGCGGTTGCTCAAAGAAGGGAACGAACGTTATGTGAAGGGGAAACTTGTCCGGAAGGGCAGCTATGCCG
>JAIRUQ010000060.1 GCA_031254315.1 Treponema sp. | reverse complement strand
CATCGAAAAACGCAAGATCATCCTGGTTATGTAAAACCCAAGGGACCGCAGAAATTCGAGTGGTATCAATTTTGCTGAACGTCACGTCTATATCGGCATTTTGACATTCAGCATAATCAAAAACGCTGTTATTCTCTTTTGACAAGAATAAAAGACAAGTATAAGTCGTGGCTCCCTTGAAAACCTGAAAATCCTTAAAATTAACAAGTTTGTAAAGATTGCCAGCGGCGGAAATTTGAGAACGAATCATTTCGCCGTATTCTTGCTGCATAAATTTATTCGGCAAAATCATTCCCATCAGGCCGGTGGAGGACAGAAGGGAAAGGGCTTTTTCAATGAATATGACGTATATGTCATAATTTTTCGCCGAACTTGCCTTGTAAAGCTCACGGTACAGTTTTACCGTTTTGGGAGCCCATTCCTGCATCTCTTGAATCCGTATATACGGCGGATTGCCGATGACAACATCAAAACCCTCGGCGCTAAATTCACTCCAGTCAAAAGGAATAATGTCGGGATCACCGAAAAAGTCATAGTCAAAAAGCTGTTTCCTGTCAATGAGCGAATTCCCACATTTAATATTCCCCGTCATATCAGGCAGGATATGCCCACGCAGGAAAAATTCACCCTGCCCCTTGTCGTAACCTTCGTCAAGAATTTTGAGATACAGGCTCATTATGGCAACTTCGGTTGCTTCACGGTCTATGTCAACGCCAAAAATATTGCTTTTCAGAATTTCCATTTTCTTCTTGAGGCTTAATTGGATTTCACCATCGGCGTTGGTAAAAAAATCATCCTTGTGTTTCTTTTGTGTCGTGGGACTTGCTTTTGCGTACCATTCCCGGTGGTATTCTATCAGATAATGAAAAGCGCCCAATAGAAAACTACCCGATCCGCAAGCGGGATCGCAAATTTTGACGGCTTCTATTTCCTCCGGGGATTTCCCTTTTATCTTTACGCCTAAGGTATTTTCGACAATATAATCAACAATGTATTGGGGGGTATAGTATACG
Source organism: Treponema sp. (assembly GCA_031254315.1). Taxonomy (GTDB): domain Bacteria; phylum Spirochaetota; class Spirochaetia; order Treponematales; family Breznakiellaceae; genus WQXQ01. Next base: position 8,299 of record JAIRUQ010000060.1, on the reverse strand, counting down.
CCTCCGGCATGGCGGACTTCGGGCTTTTCCTCCACCTTTGCCTGATGTTTTTCGGTAAGACGGATTTTGCTTCCTAAAAACCGTTCATAAATTCGCCCCAGTATTTCAGGCTCAATCATGTTGAATTCATAGGGTGAATGGGGAGGACATAGTTGTTTGATAATATCCTTGATAGTTGGATCGTCAACAGTGATAGTTTCAGAAAAATGTTCTTTGAAAAGCAGGCCATTATATTCTTCATTAAGACTTTTGAACAGGGGCAGTAAGTGAGGATAAATATTTTCTTTTACATCAAGATTTGACAGCAGGGTATTTTCACCCTCAATTTCACGGTCTTCAAGATTGCGGATAAAAATCAGGCGGTCAAGAATTCGCTGTACTGCTTCGTTGACATGATCAACCGAAAGGTCTTTGTTCCGCACTGCCACATTCCGTGCCAATGTTTCACGCCATGCGGAAATATCTGCCAAAAATTCATCGTCAAGTGATTTAGTATTTCGGCTAACCTTGCCGATCAGGTTTTCAATGCTTCCTTCTGTGACCGCTTCTTTTGAAAAGGCATCCCAGATTGTGTCCCATGTATCAAGGTAGACATGGTATTCCAAATCAAGACCTTTAATGAGACCCTGGAGCGGATTTTCAAAAATTGGCTTTTCAAGACCGTTGTAGACCCTGAGGGTCTGGAAATCCGTAAGAATTACGATTGGGGTCTTTCCATGGGAAGAAAAGGCATAACGCTTGGCTTGAAAAATCGGAATATTTCCGGTCAAATCAACATGGGGGGCCTTAGCTTCGACAAAAAATTTTTCACGGTATTTGGAGCCTTCTTTGATCCGAAAAGCGTAGTCCGGTTTTTTGGTGGTTGAATTATCGCGCTGGCTGACTTCACGGTAGACATCCCAAAATTTTCTGGCAATACCAGTCTGGTGAAAATCCCATCCAAGGCGGTAAAGAAAGGGTCAATAAAACGATTACGAGTTTCCGTTTCCTGAAAACTCTTTGACATATACTGACATTCGTTTTTTTCAAAGTCATCAACGAGTTTGTGTACGGTTTTCTTTCCGGTTTTTCTTGTCATGATATGTGAATAGTATGAAGATGGCTAGGCTTTTTGTCAATTTGTTTTTAAAAATGGTGTCATTTTCATACATATTTAGAGTTTTGGAGGGGATATAGCCATTCGGTACGGGGTATAATTGGCAGTGGATGTCGGTTTATTATGTTATTTTGCAGAAATGTATGCTCATTGAGTACTTGAGGGGTTTGTAGATGCCGCGCAAGCGGCTTCCATAGGGAAAAATGCCGTGCTCCGCCACGGCGTTTTTTCCCTGACATGACCCCAAACAAAATCTTTAGGCATACATTTCTAAATTGCGGAATTAATCATCAGTAAAAAGATTCCTCCCGTGCGTATCAATACTGACAATCAAAGGTCCAAATTGAAGTGATTCCATTACCCAAAGACATTCCGCCATTCCGAGTTCCTGCCAAAAACAATTGTTGATTTTATTGATTTGACTCGCGCCAAGTACCGCGCATCCTCCCGGGTACACGCAATGAATCGCTCCGTACTCTTTGCAAGCGGCTGTAGTTTTCTCTCCCATACTGCCCTTGCCGATCATCACCTTTACACCTGTCTTCGCGATAAAATCGCAAGCCCATTTTTCCATCCGTATAGACGAAGTCGGTCCTATCGAAATAACTTCCCATTCGTTTCCTGCTTGACGGACAATAGGTCCCGCGTGATAAATAGCGTTTCCATTTAAGTCTATAGGCGACATGATTCCCTCTTCTACAACTCTGCGGTGAACATCATCTCGTCCCGTAACAAGCGTCCCCGAAAGATAAATGATGTCCCCTGCGTGTAGGGCGCGAATCTCTTCGTTGTTTATTGGAAGAGTGATAGTTTTCACAATGATATACCTCTGTAAGTTGGCAGTTCATAGGAAAGATCGCTTTTAAAGCGAATTATTCCGCGGCGCAATGTATAGCACGAAAGATTTACAGCGCATGCTCTGGTAGCGATGTGCCTTGCCGATGACTCAATATGCACTCCCATTACAATTTGATTACCGCGCAGTCCCTGAGCGCCAATACCAAAACTGTTAAGAGCGGACGTTATGCGCTCTTCCATTTCCGCTCCTTTGGGGTGCGGGTGTTTTGTTCCTAAAAGTCTGATACACGCTTTTTTTGAAAGAGACGCGGCGTTTTCGATGTTGTGTCCAAGACCGATGCCTACAAGCAGGGGAGGGCAGGCGTTTATTCCAAGACCGCAGACAGCGTCAGTTACAAAGGGAATGATCGCCTCCAGCCCGTCGGAGGGTTTGAACACTTTTGCCTGCCCGGGGAGACTGCACCCCGCGCCGGAAAAGTACACGGTAATTTCCATGTCTTGCGAAGACGGAACAATTTCCCAATCGATCCACGGAGAACGTTCTGCGACATTATCGCCTGTGTTTTTTTCATCAAAGTAGTTGACGGCGTTTGGTCTTAGTGGAACGCTGACCGTCGCACGGCGCACAGCCTCGGTTAAAGATTCGGCTGTAATGTCTAAATGCGGAAAGGCAGTTCCGGCTTTTATGTAAAACTGTAACAGCCCCGTGTCCTGACAGCAGGGGCGGTTAAGTTTAATTGCCATCTCAAAATTTTTAAAATAACTGTCATAGAGCGATTTTTGCAGGGGCGTGTCTTCCGCTTTGCGCATTTCTTCAAGACGCGCCATAACGTCATCGCTTAAGCGGACAGCCGAAAGAGCGATAAACTTTTCTATAGTAGTGATGAATTTTTCTTTGGCGTTTCCTTCATTTGACATGAGTTACCGGCTGTTTATTTTTTTTCGTAAAATTTTTATTTGACGGCGCACTTCTTTTGGCGCGCAACCGCCGGGAAGATCACGCGCTTTAACGCAAGACGCTGGAGTAAGAGATTTGTAAATGTCTTCCTCAAAAAGTTTCGAGTGTTTTTTTAATTCAACGAGGCTTACTGCTGAAATGTTTTTATGTCCTTCCTTAATACAGTCGCGTACAATAGAGGCGGCAGTTTCATGCGCCGCGCGGAAAGGAAGCCCTTTGCGGACAAGATATTCCGCCATGTCCGTTGCTTCTAAAAAACCGCCTATGCATGCGGACTTCATCCGTTTAAGGTTAAATTGCGCGCTTTTCATCATGCCTGCAAACATTCTAAGGCAGTTACTCAGCGTGTCGATGCTGTCAAAGAGGTTTTCCTTGTCTTCCTGCAAATCTTTGTTATACGCATAGGGCAGACCTTTAAGAAGAGTAAGAAGGGCGACAAGATTACCCGTTGTTCTTCCAGATTTGCCTCTGATTAGTTCGGCGAAATCAGGATTTTTTTTCTGAGGCATTATTGATGAGCCTGTACTCCAGCTTTCGCCAAGATCGATAAATTTAAATTCTTCGCTTGCCCACAGTACAATGTCCTCGCAAAAACGGGAAAGGTGAACCATAGTGATCGCGCAAACCGATGAAAGCTCCAACGCGAAATCTCTGCTTGCCACAGAATCCATAGCGTTGAGACCGGGACGGCTAAATCCCAGCGCGAGGGAAACAGCTTTGCGATCCAGTGGCAGAGTAGAGCCGGCTAACGCGCCGCTTCCCAAAGGACATTCATCCAGTCTTTTTAAGGCATCGCTTAATCTGCAATGATCCCTTTCAAGAGCGGCGCACCACGCGGCTAAATGAAAGCCAAGCGTTACAGGTTGCGCCCTTTGAAGATGCGTGTAACCCGGCATTATACTCGTTACGTGCAACTGAGACGTATCAAGCAGGACATTGACAACCGTGGCAAGTTCCGCCTGTAACTGCGGTATTACGCGCTTCAAGTACAAGCGAAAATCAACCGCTACCTGATCGTTTCTACTGCGCCCGGCGTGAACCATTTTTCCGCTTTCGCCTAACCGCTCTGTAAGGAGCGCTTCTAAAAATGAATGTATGTCCTCTGAGGATGTGTCGTCAATCGAAAGTTTGCCCGTCTTGATTTCATCCGATAGCTTGTCAAGTTCTTTTGCAATTTTGCCCGCGCTGTCTTTTGGAATAATTCCCTGTCTGCCAAGCATTGTAACATGCGCCTTGCTCCCGTTAATGTCATCAAAAACAAGACGCTTGTCAACATCAATCGACGCTTGAAAAGCAAACGCCTGCGCCTCGGGTTTTTCGGCAAGCCGACCTGACCATAGCGGTTTTGCGGTTTGCTTTGCTACAGCGCGAGGTTTTCTGCTTGCAGAAGCGCGTTTTGTCTTTGCCCCTGAGGACTTTTTCACTTTTTCGCCCTAGAAGTTGTTCTTTTTTTAGTCGAGCTTGTTTTACTCGCGCCTGACTTTGCTTTTCCTGAACTTGAAGCAGGGGCGGATTTCGCGCCGCCTTTTTTCTGCTGTTGCATGAGGGAGCGTACAAGTACCGGAAGCCCGTATAGTTTGATAAAGCCCTTTGCGTCAGAATGATTGAACAACTCGCCTGTTGTAAAACTCGCAAGGCTTGTATTGTAGAGAGAGTTAGGTGAAGTAACACCTGCGGCATTTATAGAGCCTTTGTAAAGTTTTAACTTTACAGTACCGCTTACGGTTTGCTGTGTAACATCAACAAAGGAAGAAAGCGCTTCACGTAACGGAGTAAACCAAAGTCCGCCGTAGATAAGCTCGCCCATCTTTAATGACACCTGCTGTTTGAATGCGTAAGTTTGTCTGTCGAGGCAGACGTGTTCAAGTTCTTTGTGGGCATAGTAGAGTATTGTTCCGCCGGGGGTTTCGTATACGCCTCGGCTTTTCATCCCGACAACTCTGTTTTCTACGATGTCAACGATACCAATGCCGTTCGCTCCGCCTATTTTATTAAGCTGTTTGATAAGCGCGATACCTTCCATTTTTTTGCCGTTAAGCCCGACCGGAATGCCTTTTTCAAATTCGATTTCGACATATTCAACTTTGTTAGGGGCTTTTTCCGGCGTTACAGTCATGGAAAGCATTTTTCTGAATTGCGGCTCGGCGGCAGGGTCTTCAAGTTCAAGCCCTTCATGGGAGATATGCCAGAGATTGTCATCCATACTATAGGAATTCTTTTTTGTGAAAGGTACTTGTATTTTTCTTCTCGCTAAATAGCGCATTTCGTCTTGTCTGCTTTTTAATTTCCATGTCCGCCAAGGGGCGATAATTTCCAAATCGGGCGCGAGAGCCATTATTCCAAGGTCGAAGCGAACCTGATCGTTTCCCTTGCCTGTCGCGCCATGTGCTATCGCGGCGGCATTTTCCTTGCGCGCGTATTCAACAAGCACTTTTGCAATCAGCGGTCTTGCTGTAGAAGTGCCCAGCAAATACTTGTCTTCGTATACGGCTCCGGCTCTTAGTGTGGGCAAAATATAATCATCGACATATTCCTGTTTTACATCGGCAACATAACAAGCGGACGCCCCTGTGGACATAGCCCGTTTTGAAATTGCCTTCCAGTCCGCGATCTGTCCGACATCGACGCATACAGCGATAACTTCACAGTCCTGATTTTCCTTTAACCAAGGGATAATTACTGTAGTATCCAGACCGCCCGAATAGGCAAGGATAATTTTCTTTTTCATTATTAAAACTCCTTAATTTTTATTTATGAATTTTGTTAATTATGCCTAAATTTATCGATTTATGCAAGCAGTTTTGGCATAATTAATGAAAAATTCACGATTTTTTGCTGTTTTTTAGGGAAAAATAAAGAGAAAAGAGATCAACGAATTACACGAATATAACGAATGAAAACGAAAAAAGATAAGAGAAGAATCAACTAATTATTTATTTTTTATAGATCATTCGTCTTAATTCGTGTAATTCGTTGATAAAAATTCCTTTAGATTGATCTTCGCTTACTTGGATGCGCTCAACGTTCTTTCTCTTCATTGCTCATTTATCTCTTGACACTTTTTGGGAGATATTCTACACTTTCTGAAATGGTGTCTCAGGGGCGCTGAGAAATCAGGTTTTTTGGCGGCGTAGCTCAGTTGGTAGAGCAAACGGCTCATATCCGTTCGGTCATAGGTCCGAGTCCTATCGCCGCTAATTTTTTCTAAAGGCTCATTATATGAAAGATTACAAGCATTTAGCGCAAACAATATTCAAAAGGAAGTCGGTCAGGGTATATTCACAAGCCTCGGCTGAAATACTGGAGAAGAACGACATTATTCAAACGCTTGGCATACAGCCTTTGATCGATAATATCAAGGTTGATGTTAAGGCGCTTGGAAAGGGCGAGGTAAAGAATGAGCGTTCAAAATATTGTATCGCTTTTTACAGTGAAGAAAAGCCGTTTTACAGGGAGAACATTGGTTTCATCGGTCAACAAATCGATCTTGAACTTCAAGCGATGGGCTTGGGGACGTGCTGGTGGGGGATGAAGAAGCCCAAAAGAGGGCATAGAAAAACGGATGGGCTTGACTGCCTGATAACAATGACGGCAGGTTATCCTTTGAAAGAAGAAACCCGAATCTACCCTGATGGTTTTGTTCGAAAGGCGGTGAAGGATATTGTTACCGGGAATATAGCGGAACTTTCATCGGATCGTCTGATAGAAGCTGTCAGGGTTGCGCCTAGCGCAGTCAACTTACAGCCGTGGCTGGTTGAAAAAACCGGAAATAAGTATAATTTTTATCTCAGATCGCCCAAAGGCATTATCGAAAGGATGATAAGCGACATCAGGCATGTGGACATGGGCATAGCTTTGGCTCATTTGTTTATTCAGGCAAAAGCCGACGGAAAAGATGTTTCTTTTAGTTTTGAAGGAAAGAATATCAAGCAGGGCAAATACATTGCGAGTATCATAACTTGACCGGCTACCCTTGAGCAAAGATAAATTTATCGTTATAGTTATACAGATACCGGAGGGTAGGATAGTGGCTATTCCGCCTGGTTTGGGACCAGGATGTCGGGGGTTCAAATCCCCCCTCTCCGAAAATTTATAGAGAAGTAAAACAAATATTTAGTTTTTGAAAAAATAAATAATACTGAAGGATCGGGGGATTTGAAACGGAACGTTCCATGAAAAATTTCAAAGTGCGAGCCTTGCTAGATATGTGTTTCTGAGTGTCGACAGGCTATGTCGTATTAACCCTTTATTTCGGGATTAAAATGAAACTTTTTTGCATATTAACGCTACCTTGTGTATGTTTTACGAAATTCGCTTAACGCAAAAAGGTAAAAAAATGTGGCTCCACGAAACACCACCAAGGGCGTAGCCCGACTGGTGTTTCGTGGAGCCTAGCCGCCGGATAGGCGGCGTACTTTTACCGTTCGTTAAGCGATGGTTTTGCCTTTCCGATGGTTCTATGCTAAACTATTATACAATAATTGTCAACAACTGAATAAAGTTACTAATTCGTTTTTGACCTCAAGACGGATACCTGCCGTACATGGACGTACGGCAGGTTGGAATAAATATTTTTACCTACTGCGGCGACAGCCGCATGATTCTTATATGCAATTTAGGTAAAGTACCACCTGCATTATTACTACAATCGTTTTACATTCCCAATTCCTGATCTATTTACACTATTGATCGACGGATTCCCTCTGTATAAAACATTGCCAACACCAGAAATTTTTCCAGTAAGGCTTTTTGTTACCCATGTCTTTATATCACCAGTTCCAGAAAGAGTAACAACAACATTTTCGGCTTCATAATTTTGAGCGTCAATATTTCCAACACCTGAAAGATCCATTCTAAAATCAAAATACTTTCCACTGATAATTTTTATATCACCAACACCATTTAAATTAATGTTTCTAAGCTCAGGCATATAAATATCAATTATCAATTTTGTTGGATTAAAATTTTTTTTATTCTTCTCGTCAATGTACAAATTATTTCCATTGACTTTTGTTGTGATAATATCTTGAATATTACTATCGGTAGTTACTACTACTTTATAATTTTCGGCATAGTAGATATTCACATTCCCCACACCTTCAATGGTAACTCCAGAAAAATCACTCGCCTGTCTTTCTTGGCTTACAACATTGCCATTGCCGATTTCAGTGGGACACCCGTTCAAAAAGCCCAAAAAAACAACAACCAAAAACACAAACAAAAGTTTCTTCGTTTTCATAAAAATCCTCCTTAGCCTAGATTAGTGGTGAAACCACTTTCATATATAATATATACACCCTTTTTTCAAAAAAATCAACTTATTTCATGTTTTTTTGAATAAAGTCTGTCTACTGCGGCGTAAGCCGCATGATTCTTTTCCCTCTTTCTTCCCTTTTTCCCCCTCTTTTTGTAACCAGTCCCCGCGCCATGGATGGCGCGGAGAGGCG
>JAIRUQ010000043.1 GCA_031254315.1 Treponema sp. | reverse complement strand
CGGATTTCTTCCGCGCGAAACGGCTTGGCGTTTTCTCAGCTTTCATTTATACCGATGACCGACACCTGCGAGATTCACAAAGTAACTCTGACCAACGAATCAAATGTTGATAAATATATCGGTCTTTTTTCTTTTGTTGAGTTTTGTTTATGGAACGCAAATGACGATATGACCAACTTCCAGCGCAATTTCAGTATTGGCGAGGTTGAGATTGACGGCTCGCGCATTTACCATAAAACAGAATACCGCGAGAGGCGTAATCATTACGCGGTATGGGCTGTTAATGTCCCTATCGAAGGTTTTGATACGGATAGACAGACTTTTCTCGGTCTTTACAACGGTTTTGATCATCCTCAAGTTGCTTTTGATGGGGAGTCTAAAAACTCTGTCGCTTCCGGCTGGGCTCCCGTTGGCTCTCATCATATAAAAGCGCGTCTTTCTCCTGGCGAATCAAAAACTTATGTGTTTATACTTGGTTACTGTGAAAATCCCGAAGATCAAAAGTGGGAAAAGCAGGGGATCATTAATAAAAAACCCGCAAACGCTATGCTTGAGAAATACGGCACGGCGGAAGCGGCGGATAAGGCGTTTAACGTTCTCAATGAATACTGGAAAAATCTGCTGGGTCGATTCACTGTTGAAGCCGAAGACAAAAAAATGGAGCGAATGGCAGGTGTGTGGAATCAGTATCAGTGCATGGTAACATTTAACATGTCGCGCAGCGCGTCTTATTTTGAATCCGGTATCGGGCGGGGCATGGGTTTCCGCGACTCAAATCAAGACCTTTTGGGTTTTGTTCATCTTGTACCGGAACGCGCGCGCTCCCGTATTTTGGACATCGCGGCGACTCAATTCCCTGACGGAAGCGCGTATCATCAGTACCAGCCGCTTACAAAGAGGGGCAATAACGAAATCGGCTCCGGCTTTAATGACGATCCGCTCTGGCTCATCTGCGGGGTTGCGGCGTATATAAAAGAAACCGGCGATTACAGCATACTTGATGAAAAAGTGCCTTTTGACAATAACGAATCATTAGCTGAAACTCTTTTTGTTCATCTTAAACGCTCTTTTGATTACACCGTAACGCACACCGGTCCTCACGGACTGCCGTTAATCGGACGCGCCGACTGGAACGATTGTTTGAACCTTAACTGCTTTTCCAAAACCCCCGGTGAATCTTTTCAGACAACCGCGAATTTTGAAAGCGGTATCGCCGAATCAGTCCTAATCGCGGCGATATTTGTCTTTGTTGGTCCCGATTATGTCGAGATTTGCCGCCGCACAGGAAGAGCCGATGAAGCCAACTATGCTGAAAAAGCCATAGCCAAAATGGTCGGGGCAGTCGATGCTCACGGATGGGACGGTCAATGGTTCCTTCGCGCTTATGACGCGCACGGCAAAAAAATCGGCAGTAAAGAATGTGAAGACGGCAAAATATTTATCGAATCAAACGGCTTTGCGGTAATGGCAGGAATCGGTCTTGAAGACGGGCGCGCGCGGAAAGCGCTCGACTCCGTTAAAGAGCATCTTGATACTCCATACGGTATTGTTCTCTTACAGCCTGCCTACAAAGACTACCATATTGAGTTAGGTGAAGTTTCTTCCTATCCGCCCGGTTACAAAGAAAACGCCGGTATTTTCTGCCACAACAACCCCTGGATTACAATCGCGGAAACCGTTCTTGGACGCGGAAATCGCGCGTTTGAGACTTACACAAGAATTTGCCCCGCCTATCGTGAAGATGACAGCGATCTCCGCAGAATGGAACCGTATGTGTACGCGCAAATGGTAGCCGGAAAAGACGCGGTACGGCACGGCGAGGCGAAAAATTCATGGCTTACAGGGACAGCGGCTTGGACATTTGTCAGTATTTCCCAGTACATCCTCAGAGTGCGCCCTGTTTTTGACGGTCTTCTTATAGACCCATGTATTCCTTCCGCAATGAATCAGTTTACAGTTACCCGTCATTTCCGAGGCGCGGATTATCACATAACAGTTGATAACAGCGCCGGCGTGGAAAAGGGAGTCAAATCCATTATGCTTGACGGCAATCCTCTTAACGGAGCGGTGTTGCCTGCCTTTGGCGACGGCAAGGTACATAATGTTGTTGTGGTAATGGGGAACAAATAAAGCACCGCGTAGCGGTGTGGATGAACAAATGCTACACGTTCCGGCGCAGATAAACTCTGCAATGGTGAATCATGCAGGTTGGCTTTAGCCAACCGCTCGCGCCGCGGAAACAAGTGATGCACCGCGTAGCGGTGTGGATGAACAATGCTAAACGTTCCGGCGCAGATAGACTCTACAATGGTGATAAATTCACTATTTAAAACATTTAACTTTTCTCCAAAACAGCCGCAAGCTGAGTATCTTCACCTGCGGAAAGTTCCCCGGGAAGTATTAACGGCTGAGACGGAGTTGGCGGCAGAAGGAAACCGGCTTCAAAGAATTTATGAAACAGCGTTTCCCATTTTTCATTTAAAGGTTTTTCTTTTAATGTGAGATAAATACCATTACTCTGCCACATAGAGCCGCTTTTTTTAAGAGCATTGAAAGTGCGCGGTAAATCAGGCTTTGTCCGCTCTGTCGCGGCTAGAAGATCGTAAACTCCGCGCACTGCCATGGCAAGCAGAATTGGCGAAAGAGCGTCACTCGGCGGCATTTGCACTAGGGTTTCGCTGTTTGAAGATTGCGCGGAATTAGCGGCAATTACGCACAGACCCAACGGCAGTCCGCCGCGCCATGTTTGAATGCCGGGCAGAACAGGAATCAACAGCGATGCGTCTTTTTCAACCGCAAACGGAGACGAAATGTCGCTGAAGGGACGCCAGAGTTTTGCCGCGCCGGAGTTGAAAAGTGCGGTCAGTTCCGGTGGCGGCGCGGCGTAGAGGCGGAAAGTGAAACCGGGCAAAAGTTTTGAAAGCGCTTTAATGTAACGCCCCTCGGTAAAATGAGGGAAGGGCGCATAAATACCCCTGCTTGCGGCATTTTTTAGTTCGCGTAGAAGGTTTGGCGGAGTGTGACCAAGAATTGCCGCGCCGCCGTTTAGCCAAAGATCGACTAAACGTTTGCCATTCGCAAGATAAAGACGGAAGCCTCTTGCGCGAAGAACGTCAGGCATTTCGCGTAACAGCGAGAATTCGCCACGATTTTCATTGTTTGTCATATCAATAATCTTCCTCAACTTTTTCATAGGCTCTGCCCTGAATCTCTGGTAAAAAGCGTTTTTCGCTTCCGTTATCAAAGCGGACTCTCACGATTGGACCGTCATCGCTGTCTTTCACTTCAAAGACCGCGCCGTAACCGTGATCTTCATGGAATAGACGCTGTCCTCTGCGCCAGCCCGCACGCTCCTCAACTTCGGTATTGGCGGCGCTTTGCAAGTTTAGCGGATTAAAGCTCCGCCCTGCAATTGGCTGTCTGAACATCGATTTCGCTCTCGACCCGGCTTCGGCGCTATTTTCGATTTGCAGACAGCTTCTGTCAATCTCCCTAAGAAACAATGACGGCTCCATTTGCATTGTTCTTCCGAATATCCGCCGCTCGGCGCAGGTTGTTAAATAAAGTTTGTCCATGGCGCGAGTGGCTCCCACATAAAAGAGGCGGCGTTCTTCTTCAAGCTCATCATCCTTTTTATCTTCTCTTGGAAAGACGCCTTGTTCAAGCCCCGTCATTATAACATGACTGAATTCCAAACCTTTGGTATTGTGAAAAGTGATAAGCGTTACAGAGTTTTGAAGATTGTTTTGCTTATCGGCTTCCTCTCTCATAGATCGATCCAGTTCTATATCTTCCAGAAACTTGAGAAGCCCTTCGTAGTCGTTTGAATATTCGCTTGCACTGTTCAACAATTCCTGTAAATTACTGAGTTTTGAATTACCGGAAAACTCGTCCTGCGTCTTGTGATATTCGGCAATTCCCGAATCAATTAAAATCTGTTCGATACAGACAGAAAGTCCTTCCCCTGATTTTAGCTCTTGCTGTTTTTTTGCCGGGGCTTTTTTTCCCTTTTTTTTCTTTGGCTTATTCTCTGCGGCTGTATCGTCTAACAACGCCTTTGCGTCTTTTATCGCCTTAAAAAATTCATCAAGACCTTTACGGGCTTTTTGAGAACATTCAATCGAGCTACCTGTCTCCATCAAATTACCGCTGTTAGAAATTGCCTCTTCGACTATTTTATCAACCGTTACACCGCCAACGCCTCTTGTAGGTTTGTTCACGACTCTGCGAAAGGCGACTTCATCACGGGGATTTACAAGGAACGACAACAGTGCAAGTGCGTCTTTTATTTCTTCTCTTTCGTAAAACTTGAGAGAGCCGACGACACGATAAGGAATCGCTCTGCGTAAAAACATTGTTTCAAATCCGGCGGATTGCGCGTTGGTACGGTAAAGGACAGCCCAATCTGACCACGTTGTCTCTTCTTTTTTTACAGAGTTTCCTATTATATCCGCGCATAAAGCGGTTTCTTCGTCTTGATCCGGCAGATAGGTTAAAACAGGCAGAGGACCGTCACCCTTTTCGGCGCGGAGAGTTTTCCCAAGACGACCGTGGTTGTAATCCACCACCGAAGAAGCGGCTTTTAAAATGGGAGTAGTTGAGCGGTAATTTTGTTCAAGGCGTATAACGTCCGCACCCGAAAAACGGTCGGGAAACTCAAGAATATTTTTCACTTCCGCGCCGCGGAAACGGTAGATTGACTGGTCGTCATCGCCGACTACGCACACATAAGTTTCCGCTCCGCACAATTCTTTGAGAAGCTGAAACTGCGCGACATTCGCGTCCTGATACTCGTCCACCATAATCACGGAAAACCGCTGGCGAAAACGTTGTGCTGTTTCCGGCTGAGTACGAAGAATCTCCACAGGCTTTTTAATCAAGTCGCCAAAATCGACATTGCCTATCTGCGCCATGCGCTCTTCATAACGTTTGTAAATACTGCGAAACTTTTTATTGTGATCTATTACAGCGAGATCGGGATCATCGGGGGAGAGAAAATAATCTTTCGCGCGGGAAATCTTGTGCGCCCAATGTTTAACTTCAGCCTTAGGAGCATTTTCCATAACAGATGAAAGAAGGGAAATAACATCATCATCATCATAAATGACAAAAGCGGAATCAAGACCGCAAAGGCTTCCGTTGCGTCTGAGGAACCAAGCCCCGAATGAGTGAAATGTCCGCAACATCGCGTCTGCGGCACGAGGGTCAATCGATCTTGCACGCTCCGCCATTTCCCTTGCCGCTTTATTTGTAAAGGTTACCGCCAAAATGGAGCGCGGATCCATTCCCTGCTCTCTTATGAGCCACGCAATTTTTGTAGTGATTACCCTTGTCTTCCCCGACCCTGCGCCCGCAAGTATCAGCAGGGGTTTCCCCGTGTGGAGAACGGCACGCCTCTGCTCACTGTTGAGCGGCTCAAGGTAGTCAGGGTGATTAAAAGCGTTTCCCGGTATTGCTTCGCGCATAGTTAATAATAGCAGAATAGGCGCAAAACGTCATGGGAGAATTTTGGGAAGCAAGCGAAAAATGCTTGACTAAGCGAATGATTTTTCGTATTTTTAATTAAGCGAGTTGAAAGGAACTCGCTTTCTGTTCGGGGCAATGTCCCGGACTTTATATAATGGGGAGCTTCGGCTCCCTTTTTTTGTGTTGAAAGTTCCGTATTACTTTTTTGGAATTCTAGTATTATTGATACCAAGACAAAATTGATTCTTTGCCGAGTTTAATTATGAATTTTGCCCCTTATACGTAAGGATTAACTTAATATTTCCAATTTTTTTATCTGGTTTATTTTTTTTATCGTTTTAATGATACATTCGTTTAATTTCTTTTCTGTGACTGATGTCCAAAATCTTAATATTGTCCATTTATGTTTATGATAGTATTTATTTACTTCTTTGTCTCGTTCGATATTGCGTTTAATTTTCTTTTGCCAAAATATTGAATATGACGATAATAGCTCTTCTTGAGAAGAAAAATGCCTTTTTTTCCAATCATGTCCATGCCAAAAATCACCATCAATAAAAATTACAATTTTATATTTCTTAATAGCAATGTCAGGAGTACCAAAAAGTTTTTTTACATTTTTTCGATAACGTATACCCCATTTCCATAATGCTTTGCGAAAAAATACCTCTGGCTTTGTATCGGAACTTCTTATATGGGACATACATTTATGTCGCTGTTCAGGAGTTAAAATGTCCATTATTCATTATATAAAGATTAGTAGACTATTTCAATATTTTCATAATATTTTGTTTTGTAAAACCATCGTCCAATGCTTTGTATAAATAGCGTGAAACCAACGAAGAATACGGCTTCCATGGCGAACATTTCTTTAATATATAATCTTTATTTACTTCCTTTTTAGAATATAGCCACTTAAAAGATTGTAAAAATGCGCCATCTTCATATGGTAAAACATCCATTCTATTTAAAACAAATATTAAATACATTTTTGCTGACCATGAACCAATTCCATGAAATTTTTGCAATTCATTTATAACCATTGGATCGTCATAGGTATTTAATTTGACAAAATATTTCGGGTTTTTAATAATAAATTCGGATAAATTTAGAATGTATTTTGATTTTGCGTTAGATATACCTATTTGACGTAAATCAGCAATGGTTAAATTATTAATACTATTTGGGGTTATTGAATTGTTGCATAATAAATATAAACGATTTGAAATGACTGTTGACGCTTGATTTGAAAGCATTTGTCCAATTATCGTATTTATCATAAAGTCAAAATAGTCTTCATATAATTCGTATGATATATTGCCAATTTTTTTTATAAGACAAGACAAACGATTGTCGGCTCGCAATAAATGTTTTATTTCTTTTGACTCAATCGAAAATGTATATATCTTTTTTCTCATTATCTAACTCCAAAAATTATTATTTATTTTTTCATAACCTCTTGATCTTAAAATTTTTGGGAAATTGCCAACAGATGGAAATTCAGAAATTATTTCGTTAGAAAGGCATTGTAATAAATATTTACCAGTAATAGTCGAATGTTTGCCTCTTAACGCCTTTTCATACCATGTTATTAAATTCTGCTCTGTAATAACGCTTTGAATTTTACTTTTCCAACCTATTTGATTTAATATAGAATAAATTAATCTCTGCTCAGCATCCTTACAAACAATTATAATTCTATCACTTGATACATGGTCAACAATATTCTCCGCCAATTCTTCATTAAGACTTAAATGTTTTATTTGTATTGCAGGACCCCAATTGGAATACATATCCAACCCTCTATCAGCGGCATTAGTAACGCCAACTCTAAATATTCGAGCGTTTTGGCTACTGATTGGGTTCTCGGTATCAATACACATAACCATTTTTGCAAAATCTGAAAATTCTAGTAGTATGTCTTTCTTTTCAGAATTTATTGAAATGTCTACTTTTAATTCAAGAGCGGAAACCAGAGTTGAAAATAAAGAGAAAACAATTATTTCGTATACTTTGTCAATACTCCTTCTTAAACCAGGTTCATGCCAAAATCTGTCAATGAAAGTTTTTACATAAAATGTTTTTACTGTTGAATCCAAGCAATATTTTAATGCCTCTGATAATTGATTATGTTTATTCATAAAATTGCGATAAATATACGCTTCAACAGCACCTTTTGTACGTCTGTTTTCTTTATCTAAAATAGATAAGATGCTAGGAGGTATCGCATTTTTGTTAAATAAATCATCTTGAAACCTCGCACTACTATTACATTTTCTACCAAGTAAAACAATTGTTATATCGTCACGCCATTTTTTACTTTTGTTGCGATAATCTTCAACTGAAAGCAAGTTGTAACTGTTCGGACTTTTTCTTGTATGATACAATATTTCTGCGATTTGAATTGGTTTGTACAAATGAACTCGTGATTTTCTGATTATAGAATCTAATGCATTTTTTGCCTTTTCTAAATTCGTCATTTTTATTCAACTCCTCATAGTTAATCAATGCTTTAAGCATTTCGGATGCAACTGCTTTAATTACTGGAACGGCAACACTATTTCCTGTTTGCTTTTTTATACTACTATATGGTACAACAATTTTAAAAGTATCAGGAAACCCTTGTAAACGTAATAATTCTCTAGCAGAAGGTCTGCGCACATTATTCACGAGTATATAATTAGCAGATGCCCCTGCTCTTAAAGCACAAGAAAAATGATGAGGTGTTACATTTCCACCGATATTTTCATGAGTGATATAAGGCTTTTCCATTTCTATCTTCATTTTTTCAATTTTATTTTTTTTAATACGGTCATTCACCCATAAATATTTATCAAGAAGATGCTCTGGTTCAAGAATATCATTTAATGATAATGAATTTTCTTGTAGAAATGGCTGGGGAAAATTGAAATTTACATCATGTAAAAACCCACAAATAATAACTCTTTCTCTCTTTTGAGGCAAACCATAATCAAGAGCATTTAAAACATCTACATAAACATTATATCCTAATGCTACTAAATGGTTTAAAATAATATTTATCGTTTTCCCACCATCGTGTGAAATTAGGTTACGAACATTTTCTAGCATAAATGCAACGGGTTTTTTATCTTTCAGAATTCTTTCAATTTCAAAAAAAAGCGTACCTTGTGTTTCATGGTTAAACCCCTCTTTATCTCCAATTATACTGAATGGTTGACATGGGAAACCGCCTAATAAAATATCAAAATTGGGTATGTTTGACGATTTTATTTTTTTTATATCTCCAGAAGGAATATCACCAAAATTGGCGGAATATGTTTTACAAGCTTGTACATCCCATTCTGAAGAAAAAACACATTTTCCACCGACGCTTTCAAAACCAAGCCTTATCCCTCCAATCCCGGCGAATAAGTCTATGAATTTAAAGGTTCCCCATCTTTTTTCCATGTCTCCCCTATCCTATCACATCTTATGATAACATGCAATCACCCACCCTTCAACCCTTATAACTTCCAATTGATTACCGGAAAAGTAGCGGTTTTTATAAGGCAAGTTCATCCGCTTTACCAAGAAGGTAATCCACTAGAAGTGCATAAATCGTTGCCTTCAATCAGTAAATTACCTTAACCGCCATTATATATTGCTTATCGGTATTCTTAAAATACGAGACTGAATTTCTTTGAATTTACCTCCTATTCTGTTTCAGAGAACCATGTCAAAAAGTTGCAAGTATTTTGTTCCAGCTTATAATACTTATGGATGGCTTTTATATCGATGAGGTTTGACATGATAGCCTCTACTTTTTACTCTTTTTTATTGGTATTGTCAAATTGCTAATATCTAATTCTGGATAATTTTTTTCAAACATATTCTTTACATTAATATCCTTTGTTTCAAGATAATCGCTTAAATATGAAAGACGATGTTTGTTCTTTGCGATAATATCTGACCATTTCATTACATGTACCTCGATGTTAACATCTTTTGATTTCGTATACAATGTGGGTATTTGTTCATTGATAACACCGATTTTTGATTCACCAAAAGGCGTAATACCCGTAGAAACAAGAATAATTTTATATTGATTTTGATGTTTACTGAATTTATCAAGGTGTTCAATATCGTATTTATATTTATCTACCTGATACAATTCTTTTTGGCTAATTTTGACTATCGGAGCCTTAAGTTCAACAATCATTATTTCACGTTTGCCGTTATCCAGCGGTTTTTCATTATAAAAAAATAAATCTGTAATATCAAGAATACTTTTGTCTGTTATATCATTATAATTTCCATCATCTTCGCTTTTTTGATATCTGAAATATTTACTGCGTAGTTCATCTAAATTATTTTTTATACTTTTATCAGAAAATAAAATAGGAGTCGTGTTATATTCTTCTCCGAATATCCAAAGATTTTTTTCAATTATTCTATGTAACTGACTTCTTTCTTTTAAATATTTTCCCGTGTCCCCATATACTATTTCATTTAAGAATTCTAGAAAAATTTGTTTCTTTGCTAATTCTGTAGTGAACCTTATAACCTCCGGCAAATAAGACATTTCCAGTAATTCTTTGAATAATTTTACTTTTTCATTGTCAAGTGAGAGTATGTTCTCCAATATATCTATTATATCCCCATTACTCATTGCCCTATCAAGTAATGGATAGATGATTTTTCGTTTATCATCATCATTCCGTATAAGTAAATAATCTTCTTCAATAAAATATGCCAAGTGATTAAAAGTATACTCTTTTGATGATGATGGAGAACCTCCCTTATAAGGATAATATTTGTCACCTTTCAATTTTTCTACAAAGATAAAATAATTTTTGTGCTTGCTTCTTATGAAGTCTCTTACAGTGTTTTTAACTTGCTTCTTTAGTTTTGTCAAGTCTTCATCAAGATCATCTAAAGGCATATTTCGAATAGTATCTGTTTTTGTATTAAAATAATTACAATCAATATAGACTATCCATGAACTTTCATAAGGATAATCAATACCCAAAGAATCTTCATAGGCTATCGTTTTTATTTCATTATTGTCGACCCTATATGCTAAAATCACTTTTTTCTTTTTCCCTTTATAATTTACGTATTCAAGAGATACCTGTTCTGTTGAATCATCTGAAAATGTGTATTCAAAACGATCATTTTCAATCTCACCAACTAAGAAATCGTCTTTGGATATTTTTTTGCCATTAACCAAAAAAGTTATCTTATCAGTAACGATGTAAGAAGAATATCTTAAGAATATCGCCTCTTCTAAGTTGCCTGGGATAAGTTTTGAGACTAGTTTCCTTTTAGGATATTTTTCTTTTTCTATCTCATTCCAAAAATTCTTGATCGTAACTTTATAAGATGTAGTTTTAGGCTTATTCTCCAATTCGCTTGTATCAATCACAGGGTCATATCCAGCTATATCATTTATTGTAAATAAATTAGCATCAAGTGTTACCGATGTATTTGTATATTTATTTGTTTGATTATCATGGGCGGTAGTGTTAATAGTTACAGTAGACCCAATTTGGAAAGCGGCGAAACGACCTATACCCTTGCTGTTCTTTACATCTGTAGCTATTTCAAATATTTTTCGATCAAATTCAGAGTTGGCAACGCCTTCGCCATTGTCAATAATACGGTATTCTGTAAAAGGATATGGATTAGGACCATCAGCATCATCAACTAAATCAGCTTCAATTTTAATTTCAGTTGATTTTGCTTGTATAGAATTATTTATAAGTTCGCATAATGCGTCGAATGTCGTATTATACGACGAAAAGACTTGCGACAGTAGTCTGCCATGTGTCTTAAATGTCTTTGTCTTTTTCATAAAAAGATTGCCTTATCATGTATCTTTGGCGGCTCAATGTCGTGTAACACAAGAACCCATTTTAGATATTTTTCTACCGCCTGCTGGCAATGGAAACATACAATCTCATAAGATACCATGTGCATATTCTTTGCCAAATATTGCGCGACGGCTAAATCATTGTTGGCTATTTCAATCCACTGCTGTAATTCGGTCTGTTTATCCATAAATCTTGACCCCCTGCCGTGAAAAAGTCCGCTCTAATGTGGGAAATTGAGAGTGCTCGCTGTATTTGCCGAGAGTGTTTGTAACAATGCCTACCGGCATTATCTTTTTTCTCCCTATAGCAAGCCTGATGGCAATTGCAACGTCTATCATTCGCATTTGAATTTCGTCTTTTAATACTACATATAAATCTATGTCTGAGTATTTGTGGGGTATTCCATAAGCGTATGAGCCAAAAAGCCAAATTTGCTCTACGTGGACGGTGCGAATAATAATTTCTTTAAGCGTATCCAGCTCGGATTGGATGATATTATCCATAAAGAATTCCTTAATATTATTATTATTTAATTTCTGTAATTTTGCAACAGGCTTTGTGTATGTCCAAAAAACAGCTATCCCACCAACCGTACTTCCAAATCAATCCCTCGTCCGGCGATAACTTTGCATTTAACAAATTCTCCCAACTGCGGATTTTTTTCCTCTGCACTGCCGGCAATCACCGCCGTGCCGTCAATTTCGGGGGCGTGGCAATAGAGCCGCCCAAGTAAAAAGTTTTCGCCGTCCTCACCGCCGCCTGTAATACGCTCCTCAATCAGTATATCTAAAGTTTGACCAACAAAGTACTCCATGTTTTTCTCTGTGATGGGGATTTGTCTCTCTTCAATTATTCGCTTTCGCTCCGATGCGGTTTTTGCCGAGACACGATTTTTCATGGAATACGCAGAAGTATTTTCTTCTCTTGAATAGGCGAAACAACCGAGCCAATCCAAGCCAGCTTTTTGTTGAAAATCGAGTAACGCAGAGAAGTCTTCTTCTGTTTCACCGGGGAAGCCTAGAAGGAAAGTGGAGCGAATAACCGCATGCTGTAGACGGGCGCGAATTGTTTTGAGTAACGCAAGATAATTTTCCGCAGAACCATGACGGTTCATCGCGGTGAGTATTTTTGATGAAGCATGCTGAAAGGGAATGTCAAAGTACGGAAGGAAACGGTTGTCCCTCTCCATTACATCAAGGATTTGTAACGGAAAATGATCGGGGTGAATGTACAAAAGGCGCACCCAAAAATGTCCTTTGAGCGCGGAAATTGCGTTCAGTAATTGCGGCAATTTCGCGCTACCGGCATCTGTCCCAAAAGCGCCTATGTCCTGCCCGATGATGCACAGCTCTTTAATGCCGCGAGAGAGAAGTGCGCGACATTCTTCTACAATGTCAGGGATTGTACGGCTTGCAAGTCCGCCGCGAATGAGCGGAATGGCGCAGTAAGAACAGCGGTTGTTGCAACCCTCGCTGATTTTTATATAAGCGGAACCGGGCAGGGATAAAAGCGGTCTTTCGCCTGTCTCCAAAATAGTTTTATCAGCGGTTTTTGTTTTTTTTACTTTTTCGCTCTGAGCGCTATTCATGACTTTAGATACCGCGTCTGTAATTTGCGGTGGATTTTCTATTCCCATAAATCCGTCGGCTTCCGTTAATGTTTCACGAAGTTCTTTCTCATAACGCTGGGCAAGACAGCCTGCAAGGAGTATTTTTTTTTCGGGGTAAAGTTTGCGCCATTCAAGAACAGCGTTAATCGATTCCTGTTTCGCGCTTTCAATAAAACCGCATGAGTTGACAATTATTAAATCTGCCTGCTCTCCGTCAGATACGCTTTCCCATCCCTCTTTGTTCAGATGAGCCATCATGTTCTCTGCGTCAACTTGATTTTTTACGCATCCAAACGGATCAAGGTAGTATTTCATCAATTATAAAAAATACATTATAAATTAAGTTCCGGTTTCCAGTCTTACAAGTACAAGGCGGTAACGGTTTTCTTCATCTCTGACCCAGCGAATGTCGGCTACGACAACTTCACCTGCCGCTCCGATTTCAACCGGTACTGTCCGTCCGCCGCCGATAACCTGAAGCCTCGCTGTCTGAGCATTGGACGCCCAAATGCGAATGCCGTTTTGTGCTTGTATATCAAGCACTTCTGAACGCTGAAAGTAACGCTCGGTTCTGTCCCTTCGATCCCGCTCATTAAGAATTTCCCAGCGAAACATACAATACCCCTGAAAATTAACCTGAAGGGTAAAAGGGTACGCGCTGATAGAAGACGGAAGAATCGTGGTACTCGCGGCGCTTACCGAAGTTGTTGCGTAACTTGTGTTTTGCTCGATTTCCGCGCCGGTATATACCGCGGTATCTACCAAATAAAAATGTACCAACGCTCCCATATCGGGGTTGTTCTTGGCAAAATCGGAGACCGTTACGCGCAATTCGGGGATACCGTCGTTGTTCAAATCAATATTAACTTCTTGGCTTAAATCAAGGATTTCCGTCCCTCCGGGAGTCCGTATTGTAACCGCCTCGCCAAGGTTGTACAGTTCCAGTTTGTATGTTTCGTTACCTACAGGTATTAGGACAAAATCGTTTTTGTACAAACGCCGTTCCATGGAATTGCCTTCCATCATATATTCGGCGGAAGTTCTGCTTGGCGTTACTTGCCCCTGACTGTTTCCCCTGTTTAAGATCAGATAACGGATACCCAAACCACAAGCGCCAAGAACAATCAATATTAATAAAACAGGAAGTATAAACTTGGGAAATTTTGGCGGACTTTTTAAAAGCTGTTCCACCGGAATCGGTTGCTCCTGAATACGAAGCGCCCTGTAAAGAGCGATTAACTTTTGGACATCGAGATCAAGATACTCGCCGTAATTTTTTAAAAAACCGATAACATAAGGCTCTCCGGGAAAGACGGAGAAATTTTCTGTCTCCAGAGCTTCAAGATAACGAATGGAAATATTTGTTTCGCGGCTTATCTGATCAAAACTAAGACCCTTTTCATTACGGGTAGCCGCTAATTTGTCTCCAAGAGATTCCATTAAATTCCCTCGCTCTTAATTATCTCTGAACAGGAAATTGTTATACATATTTGCCGAAGCCGGAGAATCGTAAGCAAACCGCTGTTCGGGAATACCAATATTTGGTCTGATATTGGAAAAATCAAAACGTATCTCGCCTTCAGTTATTGTCCGCGCCTCGATCCGTCGGATCAACTTTGTTTCGGGATTTATACTCAAAATTATCTCCCTAAATCCTTCCGAAACCAACCGTCTTGTAAGACGCAGTTTTACTACGTTCTCTCTGGAATTTGCCTCCAGCGGTACGGGGTTTGGACCGGTAACAAAAGACGGCACATAATTACGCTTTAGCAGGGAAAGCCCTTGAGCGCTTGCAAACCCGGCTCCTGTTTGGTTAACGTTCTGGTTCAAAACAGCCCTGGATTCCGGCAGATAAACCGTCAAAGCTTCGCCGTTAAAAACAATGACCTGTTCCGCAGGTCGTGAAAAATCGATCCGTAAAAAGCGCGGCGACAGATAGCTTACAGTTCCAACCATATCATTGTTCCCGAAGCGGATATTTATAGTTGCCTCATAATCCCTGATGCCGGCGTAATTTTCCGACACCATATCCAGATACCTTTCTGCGGTTACAATTTCTTGTCCAAAGAGAAAAGTGAAACTAAATATTTGTAAAAAAAACAGGAAAACGCCTCGTTTTATCACGATAAACCTCTATATAAATGTTGTCTTATAATTCTACTTAAAAGCGCGATTTATTGCAATAGCGTCCGACGATAAAACGCCCAGAATTACGCTCGTTGACAATAGCATATAGGGGTGATAATCTGAGCTACAGGTCCAGTAGCTCAGGGGATCGAGCGGCCGCCTCCTAAGCGGCAGGTCGGCTGTTCGAGTCAGCCCTGGATCATTGGTCTTAGAGATTGCGGCCGTCGTATAACGGTATTACCCTAGCTTCCCAAGCTCGTGACGCGGGTTCGACTCCCGTCGGCCGCTAAAAGTAAAACAACGGTTATTATTAATTTATAAGGGAATTATTGTTTTATTGGCTAAAATGTCGGGAGTCGAAACTTTACCGCGACCTCTCAGACCCGCAGGGTTTGAGAGGGAAACCGCCACGGAGGGCGGTTTAGCGGTAAAGTCGGCCTTCAAATGCGAGACAGGAGTCGAGCATTTGAAGGCGACTCCCGTCGGCCGCTAAATATTTATAAAAACGGAGATAATCATGGATAATTGGTACAATCTGGACAAAGAAACGGTGCTGAAAGAGCAAAAATCGGACGCGCAGAGGGGTTTAAGCGCGGACGAAATTGAAAAAAGAAAGCTCCAATTCGGTCTTAATAAATTCACGGAAAAAAAGAAGGAAAGCCTTTTTTCTCAGATCATACGCCAGCTTAAAGATGTCGCCGTTATCATCCTGCTCTTAGCCGCCTGTCTCTCGTTCGCGCTGGAACTCCGCGAGGCTATGGCTGGTCATACCGTAACTTTTATTGAACCAATAGTCATTATTTCTATCGTTATAATGAATGTAATTTTAGCGGTTACTCAGGAGCGCGGAGCGGAAAGGGCGCTGGACGCTCTCGCGGTGCTGAACAGCCCGTCCTGCTTTGTAATAAGGGACGGCAATAAACAGGAGATTGATACGACGCTTGTCGTTCCCGGCGATATTGTTGTATTGAAGACGGGCGATCTTGTCCCGGCGGACGCGCGTATTTTAGAATGTGAAAGTTTCTCCGTTGACGAGGCTTCCCTTACAGGAGAAAGCGAACCGTCGGAAAAACAGACGGACACCCTGACAAAAGAAGACGCTCCGCTTGGGGATCGCCTCAACATGATCTTTTCCGGCTGTCTTGTTGTAAGCGGATATGCGACCGCCGTTGTTGTCGCAACCGGAATGGACACGCAAATAGGAACAATAGCAGGTTACCTTAACCATACAAAAAAGAACAAAACCCCTCTTCAACTCAGACTGGACAAACTGGGCAAGGTAATCAGTACCATCGCAATTCTTGCGGCTTTTACCATTTTTGTAATTGGGCTTCTTCAGGGACAAGAACTCTGGCATCTTATCATGCTGGCTGTAACTTTGGCGGTTGCCGCTGTTCCCGAAACCCTCGCTCTTATCGTAACGCTTATGCTCACTTACGGCGTAAAAAAGATGGTCAGCAAAAACGCGCTTATCCGTAAATTGCAAGCGGTAGAAACGCTGGGAAGCACTTCTGTCATTTGTTCCGACAAAACCGGAACGCTGACCCAAAACAAAATGACAGTTAAGAGGCTTTGGGTTTATGGCGGTACGCCTGTAAGCAACTCAGAAGCCAATAATCAGGAACACATCGAGCTTATAAAAAAGTTTCTTTTGGCGAGCAATGTAACAATAGAAAAAACCGAAACCGGCGAATCAAGAATTATCGGCGATCCTACAGAAACCGCGATTATGCGGCTTTCTATAGAAAAGGAATTGAAGCGTGAAGACCTGAACGCCGAATATGAAAAAGTCGCGGAAATCCCCTTCTCTTCTGCACGAAAGATGATGACGACTATTTTGAAAAAAACGGACGGACGCTTTCTGGTACTGACAAAGGGCGCATTTGACAAAATTCCTTTTAATAAAAAAGAAGATTATAACTATCTAAAAGAACTGGAAGATATACACAATTCTTTCGCTCACGATGCGTTACGTGTAATAACGCTTGCCACAAAAGAAATAGACACGCTTCCCTCAAAAGACGAATTGGAAAAACTGGAAAACGGTCTTAATTTTGAAGGCTTTATCGGTGTAATTGATCCGCCAAGAGCGGACGCGGCGGCGGCAATAAAACGCGCCAAAAAAGCAGGTGTGCGCACGATTATGATTACAGGCGATCACGCGATAACAGCCACCGCTATCGCGAGGGAACTTGGCATTATTGCGGCGAATGAAGGGATTATCACAGGCGAAGATCTGTCAAGACTTTCAGATGAAGAATTTTTTGAGAGTATCGAATTTTATTCCGTATACGCGAGAGTGTCGCCGTCGGATAAAATCCGCATAGTGCAGGCATGGCAACAAAAGGGCGCGGTTGTCTCCATGACGGGCGACGGCGTAAACGACGCGCCCGCGCTTAAAGCCGCCGATGTCGGCGTTGCCATGGGCATCAACGGCACTGAGGTAGCAAAGAGCGCGTCGGACATGGTTTTAACAGACGATAAATTTTCAACGATTGTCGAAGCGGTAAGTGAAGGACGCATAGTATTCGCAAACATCAAAAAACTTGTTTACTTCCTTATTGTGTGTAACATTTCAGAAATCGCCATCATGATCTTCGGGCAGGTTTCGGGATGGGGAGTTCCCGTTACTCCAATTTTGCTGTTGATCATTAACGTGCTTGGCGACGGTATTCCGGGGATGGCGCTTGCAAAAGAGCAATCCGACACGCGAATAATGTCAAGAAAGCCGATAGACCGCGAAGAAAGTTTTTTTGCAGGCGGACTTATGGAAGTAATTATTCAACAAACAATTATGTGCAGTGTTGTAGTTCTCGCGGCTTTTTACATTGGGAAATTTGTTACGATTCCACAAGCATTTTTGCCAACACACGAATTAGGGCAAACAATGGCGTTCCTCGTTTTAGGCTGGACTTCGATATTACACATTTTTGTCGTAAGAAGCAGAGCATCAGTTTTCAAGCGTTCGCTAATAGACAACCCTCAACTTTTAGTCAGCGCCGTTGTTATGTTCCTCGTGCTTGCTGGCTTGGCGGCAATTCCGCCTGTTGCGAGCGCTTTAGGTCTTGTCGCAATGGATCGTTACCATTGGCTGATTGTAGCCGGCGTATCACTACTTCCGCTGATAGTTGCTGAGTACGGCAAGTTTTGGGATAACTACAAATACAGCGAAGCGGAAAGGCTGAGAGTGAATCAACAGAAAATACACTAAATAACAGTTTTTCGATTAGGGTTTTTGAATAATAAAGTATTCAAGATTCGTATATTGGGAGTTATGCGCAATGGTGGCTAGAATTATTGTATAAATATGAGAAGTTCTAAAAACCTATATTCAAGAGAAAATTTTCGAGAAAAAGATATTTTTTTGAAATTTTCTGTTGACAAGGGCGTAAAAATAAAGGATAATTAAATCAACTTAGGAGTTTTTAAAGATTCCTTTATATAAAATAGTAAGCATTAAGGAAGGGATATTATGAACAAATATATATTCATTGCATTATTACTAATATTCTTTATCAGTTGTACTGGTAATAACAAAAAAGTAATGAATAATAATGTGTCTAACTCAATGAATAATTTAAATAAAATCAATTTTCGTATAAATAATGATTTTGGAAATGAAGAAATTATTTTAAATGGCAATGACATTATTGAAATTAAAACAAGATTATCAATAAATGACAGTATAGATATTTTATTCAAATTGACCGATAATGGGAAAAAAATAATATCTGAAACAACCAGAGAGAATATCGGAAAAAATTTGTATTTATACTTTGATAATCTATTACTTTTATCTCCAATGATTCTTATGGAAATAAACAGTACTGATATGGCATTATCATTAGGTAATGATGCACAAAATATATTGGAATATTTAATTGAAAATAATGTTTTTTCAATAGATGAATTAGAAAATATTAATAGATGGGTGTCTAGACAATAATTAATAAAAATATAATTATAAAGTACGCCCATACTGCACTTAACAGGATTGTTTAAGTTAAGGAAATTGTCCAGAAACTGAAGTTTTCAAACAACTTTAATATTAAATTTAGGATATAATATTTTTATGAAATATTTTAACTGTTTATTATTTGTTTTGTGTATTTTTATCTCCTGTGGTAATAATGTTTTTTTAGATGAATATAAATTACTTTATACAGATATCGAAAATATTAACACATACGGGTATAAATCATATTATAACTATGAAAAGAAAATGGCTGTTTTTGAAATAAATGATGGTCAAGGAGCTATAGTTCATACGGAAATTCCTACAGATTGTGCAATTGTAGGACAAGGTTTTTTTAAGGTAAAATTGGAAGACGGTTTTGGGTATACAAGAAACGGAAATTTTGCGATAAATGAATATGGTGAATTAATGTTGGGATACCCAAGATATTCTTTTTATGAGCCTATTTTTTTACCGGAATATTTTCTCCCGGAAACTATAAATATTAAAAGAAACGGAGATATTTTTGTATCTGTTGTAAGACCAAGGGCAGAATTAGAGGAAGTATATATTGGTCAATTAAAAATTTATGAGATCCCCACAAATTTACTGGAATATTATCAGAATGGTATATATAAATTAAAGAGTGAAACGAATGAAGAAGAAATTTTAAACGACGGCTACTTGATAGAACACAAATTTCTTGAATACAGTAATGTTTATAGAGTAGCTGTCCTTTTAAGAATGTATTATATACTATCAAACTTAAATGAAAAAACAATATCAAACATAGAATTTAAAAAAGATATGTTAAAAATAATGATAGAAAAAATGACAGAAAGAAATGCTTATTTTATAGAGGATATTGTACCGTTTTTAAGATATGATTATTAAAAATAAAAAAATTGTACTAAAAAATGAGTAACCCGCTCTCTACCAATAACAAAACCGCGCTGAGCAGGACAAAACTCTCGCCACCGCTATTTTTTTCACTCGCCGGCTCCTATGATATTATAGGCATCTTTTATCCTTACTGTAAACTCCTTACAACCCCCGCTTGTCTCAAAAGCCCTTATCAATCTATCAGGAATTTTTAACTCCTTGATAACTAAGTTAAATTGCGTATAAGTATTTCTGTCGTTTCTACCGGCAAAATCTATTTTTTGATATATTTCCGGTGAAGCGTCGTTTTTTATAAAAAAGCCGTTTATAGCGTAGGCTATTCTTGGATCTTCATTTATTCTTAATGTTACGGGACCAATTAATTCAACATCACGATTATTATTTAATGCGTTTTTAATAATATCTGATTCAAAAAAATATTTTGAAACAAGCTCTAAATCCTTGCCATCTCCAAAAATATAATGTTTTAGTATTTTTGACGCTTCCGGGTAAACAAAACCGCCAAAATATATCATATTTTTATATATCTTGCTTATTGTCTTTTTATCATATTTTGTTAATGAATTATTATCAAATCTTTCTGTTATTTCATTAATTGTTTCCTGATTAACAGTAAAAATGTTATATGTATTTCTGTTCACGAAGAAATAGCAAATCCCGCTTATCAAAAGGACGCAGAAAACAGACAAAACAATAATGTTTTTTGTTTTCATTTTTACGCTCTCTTTTACCTCATACTCCACTGTCCGTCGCTGTACACATACGTCCCGGCTTTCTTCCCGTTGGCGTAGTAGAAAACGCTAAAACCTCTTTCAAATGAGCGGGATATTGTTACATCATCGCCAATGGTAATAGATGTTAGTTGATTGTTAGCAAATGCATAATCTCTGATATATCGAACATTGTCAGGTATGGTAACAGAAGTCAGTTGATTGCCATGAAACACGTTGTTGCCGATAGAAGTAATACCATTACCTATAATAACAGAGGTCAGTTGGTTGTTGCTAAATGCTCCGTCGCCAATGGAAGTAACACTATCAGGTATAGTAACAGAAGTCAATTGATTGTTGTGAAATGAAAGATCTCCGATAGCGGAAACTCTACTGCCGATAATAACAGAGGTCAGTTGATTGTCTTCAAATGCTGCGTGGCTGATGGAAGTAACTCTGTCAGGGATTATAACAGAAATTAGTTGATTTCTGGCAAATGCATAGTTGCCAATAGAATAAACGCCATTACCTATAATAACAGAGGTTAGTTGGTTGTTGTGAAACACTCCGTGACCGATGGAAGTAACGCTGTCAGGGATTATGACAGAAGTCAGTTGATTACCGCTAAATGCACCGCCGCGAATGGAAGTAACTCTGTCAGGGATGATAATAGAAGTCAGTTGATTTTCGCCAAATGCACCATCGCCGATGTAAAAAACTCTGTCAGGGATTATGACAGAAGTCAATTGATTGTCGTAAAATGCACCATTGCCGATGGAAGTAACGCTGTCAGGGATGACAATGTTTGTCAATTCCTTGCTCCTGAAAACATTATAATCAATACCAAGGACTGGTACGCCGCCTATCTTCGCAGGAATAACAATTACAACATCAATGCCCTCATAAGCCGTAATTACTCCCGTCCCTCTGTTAAATATGAAATCACTCACAGGTGATCTCCACTTATCACCGCGGTATACATAGGTGTCGGCTTGCTTTCCGTTAGCCTCGTAAAAAAGCTCGAAACCAATCATATTGGATGAGAAATTTCCGGCATTTTCAAATATTACACCGCCGCCAATGGTAATACTTGTCAGTTGATTGCCGGCAAATGCATTCTCGCCAATAGAAGCAACGTTGTCAGGGATAGTAATACTGGTCAGTTGATTACTTTCAAACGATCTTTCTCCGATGAAGGTAATGCTAGAAGGGATGGCAACAGACCTAAGTTGATTATAAGCAAATGCACAATCGCCAATAGAAGTAACGTTGTCAGGGATGGTAACACTGGTTAGTTGATTGTGAGCAAATGTATACCTGTCGATGGAATTAACACTAACAGGTATTATAACAGCAGTCAGTTGATTATTTTCAAACGCTCCTACTCCGATAAAGGTAACACTAGAAGGGATGGTAACAGATATCAGATGATTGCTGGCGAATGCAAAGCCACCAATGGCAGAAACACTGTCAGGTATTGTAACACTTGTCAGTTGATTTCTGTAAAATGCATGATTGCCGATATGAGTAACACCATCAGGAATAACAACACTTATCATATCCTTCTCCCTGAATGCATTATCACCAATAACCCTTACAAGCTCATCACCAATCAATGCAGGAATGACAACTTTTTTAGCCTTGCCTTTGTAGGCGATAATTGTCCCATTTCCATCGGTAATAAAGATTTTTTCGTTTTGCGTGCAGGCTATCGTAAACAGCATCATTAAAAGCACCGGCATCCCAATTTTTTTCATTTTTGCGCTCCCTTTACTCTTTTCTCATACTCCACTGTCCATAGTTGAACACATACGTCCCTGCTCTTTTTCCATTGGTGTCGTAGCATTCATCAAACCCGTAATTAAAGGAAAAGTCTCTTGCTCCTCCTAATGTTACATTCGCGCCAATAGTAACGCTGGTCAGTTGATTCTCCAAAAACGCTCTCCTGCTAATAGAAGTAACACTATCAGGTATTATAACAGAAGTCAGTTGATTATTGCTAAACACGCTATAATTAAGGTTAGTAATTCCGTTAGATATTATAACAGAGGTCAGCTGATTATTGCTAAATGCGCTATGACCAATGACAGTAACACTGTCAGGAATATTAACAGAGGTCAGTTTATTATGAGCAAAAGCAAAATCACTTATGAAATTAACACCATAAGATATGATAATAGAAGTGAGTTGATTATAAGCAAACGCCCAAGGACCTATAGAAACAACGTATGGAGAGATAGTAACGGTTGTCAATTTATTGTAGCTAAACACGTTATTACCAATTGCAGAAACACTGCCGGGGATGATAACGGAAGTTAATTGATTATTACAAAATGCGGAATCGCCAATAGTTGTAACACTGTTAGGTATGGTAACAGTATTCAATTTATTATTATAAAATGCCCTTTCGCCGATAAAGGTAACGCCGTTACCAATAGCAACAGAAGTCAGTTGATTATGTTCAAACGCATAACTACCAATAGAAATAACACTGTCAGGTATAGTAACAGAAGTTAATTGATTACGACTAAATGCGCGACCGCTAATGACAGTAACACTGTCGGGTATGGTAACAGAAGTTAATTGATTGTAGCTAAATGCGCTACCGCTAATGACAGTAACACTGTCGGGTATGGTAACAGAAGTTAATTGATTACGACTAAATACGTTACTGCTAATGACAGTAACATTACCGGGTATTGCAACGGTAGTTAATCGATTACCGGCAAAAGCGCTACTGCCAATAGCAGTAACACTGTCAGGTATGATAACAGAAGTTAATTGATTATTGGCAAACGCAGAGTTACCAATAGTAGTAACACTATCAGGGATAGTAACGGAAGTTAATCGATTGCCGGCAAAAGCGCTACTGCCAATAACAGTAACACTGTCAGGTATGACAACAGAAGTTAATTGATTGCTACTAAATATACCTTCGCTAAAGGCAGTAATATCACTCGGCATGGTAACAGAGGTTAGTCGATTGCTTGAAAATGCCTCTCTTCCAATGGAAATAGCACAGTTAGGTATAATAACAGAACTTAGAAGATTAAAGCTAAACGCATTATCACCGATTGAATAAACGCTGTTAGGTAGAATAACGGTAGTCAGCCGATTAAATTGAAATGCTTTATCGCCAATCGCAGTAACACTGTCGGGTATGGTAACAGAAGTCAATTGATTACTATTAAATGCTTCATCGCCAATTACAGTAACACTACCAGGTATGGTAACGGAAGTTAATCGATTGTAGCTAAATGCGCTATTGCCAATGACATTAACGCCATCAGGTATGACAACAGATCTCAATCTCTTTTCCCTAAAGGCATTATCCCCGATAGCCGTTACCGGCACACCGCGAATTTGGGACGGAATAACAACTGCGGAGCCCTGACCATTGTAAGCCGTAATAGTTCCCGTTTCATCGAGCAAAAAATCACTTTCGTTTTGGGCGAAGACCGCTACGTACAGCGCCGTACAGAGCAACAGTATCGTTATGATTTTTTTCACCCTTGCGCCCCCTTTACTTTTACCTCTTTCTCCATCGTCCGTTGTTGTACACATACGTCCCGGCTCTCTTTCCGTTTTCGTTATAGAAGTCAACAAAGGCATTGTCAAATGCGTGGTTTCCTCCCGCCCCTAATTCTACGTTTGCGCCAATGGTTATAGATGTCAGTTGATGATTATTAGCAAATGCCGCACCACCGATATAAATAACACCATTACCGATAACAACAGAGGTCAGTTGATTGGCATAAAATGCCCCCTCTCTGATAGAAGTAACATTGTTAGGTATGGTAACAATGGTTAGTTGATTTTGGGAAAATGCATATTTATCAATGGAAGTAACTCCGTCAGGTATAACAACAGAAGTCAGTTGATTGTGGGCAAATGTATACTCACCAATGGAAGTAACTCCGTCAGGTATAACAACAGAGGTTAATTGATTATCGTAAAATGCAAAATGGTCAATTAAAGTAACTCCATCAGGTATGGTAACAGAAATTAGTTTATTGTGGGCAAATGCAGAATGGTCAATTAAAGTAACTCCGTCAGGCATGGTAACAGAAATTAGTTTATTGTGGGCAAATGCCCTATATCTAATTAAAGTAACTCCGACAGGTATAACAACAGAAGTCAGTTGATTGTGGGCAAATGCTTCATTGCCAATGTCAGTAACACTGTCAGGTATGGTAACAGAAGTCAGTTGATTATTGCAAAATGTATTAGAATTGATGGAAGTAACGCTGTCAGGTATTGTAACGGAAGTCAGCCGGTTATCTTCAAACGCTTTTATACCAATGAAAGTAACGCTGTTAGGTATTGTAACAGAGGTCAGCTGATTTCTAGCAAAAGCTTCTACACCCATGATTGTAACACCAACAGGTATGATCACGCTGGTCAGTTGATTTTTGGCAAACGCATCGCTTCCAATGACAGTAACACCGTCAGGTATGGTAACACCTAATAGTTGTTTTTCAAAAAATGCAAAGTGTCCAATGGTAGTAACCGTTATGCCGCGAATTTGAGACGGAATAACAACCGAAGTTCCCTTGGGACCTGTGTAATCCGTAATAGTCCCTTCTTCATCGATCTCAAAACAACTTTCGTCAATTTCCTCAACCTTCTCGGATGTTTCATTTCCAGCTTTGGTTTTATCTGAAGAATTAACCCGCGAACAGCCAATTATAATAAAACATACTAAACTTATACAAAAAAGTGTTAAAGTTAAAACTTTTTGTGTTAAAGCTCTTTTCACTCCCCTACTCCTGCCATGATATGTTAAAACCGTTATCTGCACAAACGCAGTGCCGTTTTATGAGTAAAAATTTACCATGCGCAGGAGGTGAGGCTGTTTTACTTCAGCAATTCCTGAGCTTTCTTCACAAGGCTGTCCACATCAAGACCAAAGCGATCAACAAGGTAGTCCTGAGTGCCAACCTCGCCGAACTCATCGCGAATGCCAATGCGCGCGAACTTACAGCCGCATCCGGCTTCAGCGAGAATCTCCGCTGTCGCGGCGCCAAGACCGCCTGCAATTTGGGCGTTTTCCGCGCTTATGATAGCGCGCACTTTTCCGGCTTGCTTGAGTATCGCGTCACAGTCAATTGGTTTTAAGGAAAGCACATCCAGCACACCCGCGCTTATTCCGGCTTCGGAAAGTTTTTCACACGCTTTCAAAGACTGATTCACCATGAGACTGCCAAGCGCGACAAAGCACACGTCTTTTCCCTCTTTTAAAACTTTCGCCTCGCCGAACTTGAAAGATTCATTTTCAGAGTAAAGATACGGCACGGGTTTTCTGGGAATACGCAGGTAATGACAACCGTATTCTTCCGCCATCATGCGGACAAATGCGGCGCATGAAGCCGGGTCGGACGGTTCAAGAACAGTAAGCCCCGGAACAACCCTCATCAGTGCGAGATCTTCAAAAGGCATGTGAGTTCCGCCGTTAAAAGCCGCCGTTACACCGGGATCAGTACCGATCAATTTAACATTCAGTTTCGCATAAGCGGCAGAAAGGAAAAATTGATCGAATACGCGCCGTGAAGCAAAACAGCCAAAACTCGCCGCAAAAGGAATCTTTCCCAAAGTGGAAAGTCCTGCCGCAATCCCGATCATGTTTGCTTCCTGAATACCGCAGTTAATATGCCGGTCAGGATACGCTTTTTTGAAAACACCCGTATTTGTACAGCTCATCAAATCCGCTTCCAGCACGACAATATTTTTGTTTTTTTCAGCTAACGCCACCAATGTATCTACATACGCCATGCGCATTTCTTTTGTTTGTTCTGACATTTTTTTCTCCTTATCCAAGTGCGGCAATCGCTTCTTTTGCCTTTGCCATATCAAAGACCATGCTATGGTTCTTCTCGACACCTTCTGCGAAATTACAGCCCTTCCCTTTGATTGTGTTCATCACTATCATCGAAGGCTTCTCTTTTTCAGCTAACGCTTTTTCAATAGCGGCATCCAGAGCGGCAATATCATGACCATCCACTTCCTGAGTGAACCAGCCGAAAGTTTCCCACTTTGCGGCAAGGTTGCCAAGATCGAGAATATCCTTTGTAAATCCGTCGAGCTGTTGTTTGTTGTAATCGGTAAAAGCGATCAGATTGGAAAGTTTATGAAAGCCGGCAAAAAGCGCGCCTTCCCAAACCTGCCCTTCATTGGACTCGCCGTCCCCGATGATACTGTACACAGTCGAAGATTTTTTATCCATTTTTAAACCAAGAGCAATCCCGATAGAAGCGGAAAAACCCTGCCCCAACGAACCCGTAGTCATGTCGATACCGGGAGTTTTATTGCGGTCGCAATGGCTAGGCAGACTCGTTCCCCCCTTATTCAGGGTAGACAGCCAGTCCTTTGGGAAAAAACCCTTAAGCGCCAGCGTCGCGTAAACCGCAGGACCCGAGTGCCCCTTAGAGACCACAAGCTGATCCCGTTCTTCCCATCGCGGCTTTTGAGGGTCAACCTTCATTCGGTGAAAATACAACAGCGCCAAAAGGTCTACGATTGACATAGCCCCTCCGATATGCCCCGTTCCAAGAGTAGC
The DNA here is from genome assembly GCA_031254315.1 of Treponema sp. Taxonomy (GTDB): domain Bacteria; phylum Spirochaetota; class Spirochaetia; order Treponematales; family Breznakiellaceae; genus WQXQ01. The sequence goes on along the minus strand of JAIRUQ010000043.1, from coordinate 3,347 downwards.
GATTTCTTCGATTGTCATTTTTCGGATTTCTTTCGCCTGATTTTTCAGATACAATTCAGTTTCTTTATCCATGCTAATCTCCTCTTTATGGTGATTATTATAGAGGAAAGTTAATTAAAAGTAAATATACAGGTGAAATGGCATTTATGAAAAAGTATACGATATAAAACTTGACATAAATTTGACATACCTATATCATAAAAGTGGGTAGGGGATATTATGCATTTTCGCTTGGGAGAGTTGTTTTGTGGTCCAGGTGGTATCGGCTACGCTGCTATAACTGCAAAAATAGCATATCCAAATTATAAAATTCTCCATGCATGGGCAAATGATTATGATAAGGACACCTGCGCTACTTTTATAGAAAACATTGCCAAAAAAGAAAATACTGTCATTTGTCAAGATATTCGAGATTTAGACTATAAAAAGCTTGAAAAAATATCTCGTATTGACTCTTTGGCATTTGGCTTTCCATGTAATGATTTCAGTGTTGTAGGTGAACAAAAAGGCATGGATGGTGTTTATGGACCTTTGTATTCATACGGAATAAAAGCGATTAAAAAATTCCAACCAATATGGTTTCTCGCAGAAAATGTCGGTGGACTCCGTAACGCAAATGATGGTCAAGCGTTTTCCAAAATTCTTCAAGAAATGCACAAAGAAGGGTACTCCGTATATCCACATCTTTATAAATTTGAAGAATATGGCGTTCCACAATCCAGACATAGAATAATAATTATTGGTATTCGAAAAGATCAAAACGTTATTTTTAAAGTCCCATCGACAAAACCGTATCTGACAAAGAGGCGGACATGTAAACAAGCTATTGAAAATCCACAAATCCCAAAAGACGCTAAGAATAATGAATTGACAAAACAATCTGAAGATGTGATTAATCGATTGAAATTTATTAAACCTGGTGAAAACGCATTTACAGCGGATATACCAGAAGAATACCAATTAAATGTTGCAGGGGCAAAAATAAGCCAAATATACCGTAGGCTTGATCCAAATAGACCAGCCTATACCATTACCGGCTCGGGTGGAGGTGGAACTCATGTATATCATTGGAAAGAACCTCGTGCTCTAACAAACAGAGAGCGAGCACGATTGCAGACCTTTCCTGATGATTTTATTTTTGCTGGATCAAAAGAAAGTGTGCGTAAACAAATAGGCATGGCAGTTCCTGTTGACGGTGTGCGAATTATATTTGAAGCTATATTAAATACATTTGCAGATATTGATTATCCTACAGATGATTATTCTTTTGATCCTCTCTTACATGAAAATCATATAGATATGTTTAATGAAGAAAGTTCCGAAATGCTTTATGTTCTGGATCAAAAAGTGGAGTACATGATGGTATGATATATAATGATTTATACAACGAAGTCTTATTAAAACCGTGTTTAGAAGGGGCGGATACCTTAAAAATAATTTCAGGATATGCTACGTCAGCTATGGCGTTTCACCATTTAGAAGAATTAACAAACAAGAACTCTAATATTCATATTTCATTGTTATTGGGAATGTGTCCCTCAGATGGTATTTCTTTTAGTAATCATCGCGGTTTTCTAAACATCATCAACTCTGCTTATTCCAACAAATTTACTTGTGGATATATTTTCAAATATCCCCCTGTTCATAGCAAACTTTATATTTGGTGTAAAAAAAACAAATTATACAGATCGTTTATTGGATCAGCAAATTATACCCAAAATGCCTTCTCAAAGAAACAACGAGAAGTACTTGCTGAAATAAATGACAACAATGTTATAAACTACTTTTCAATGGTGGAAAAAGATTCAATCTATTGTGAGAACCAAGAGGCAGACCAATTAATCCGTATATACAATGACAAAAATTACTACAAGAGTCATCTACATGAAGAAAGGGATGACAGAAACACTATGATTGTACCAACCCAGGATGAAGTTGAAAAAAGAACGATTTTATTAGTTGATAGAAGAACTGGAGAAGTTCAAAATGTTGCCGGCTTGAATTGGGGGCATAGAAGAAATAATCCGAATAGAAATCGGAATGAAGCATATATTCAGCTACCACCTGACGTTTATAGATCGGATTTTTTCCCACCCAAGCCCCAGCATTTTACAGTTATAACTGATGATTCAAAAACATTTATATGCCGCCGCGCACAGAAAACTGGAACTCCAGGAACAGCCATAGAAACACCGCATAATAATGCCCTGTTGGGTGAGTATTTTAGAAACCGCATGGGCTTAGCAAACGGCGCTTTTGTAACAAGACGAGATTTAGATAATTACGGAAGAATTGATGTAACCTTTTACAAATTCGATGATGAAAATTATTATATGGATTTTCAACCACAAAATAAATAATGGTAAAATACCCATAAGGAGCTAAGATGGCTATTGCTTCAATGGTTTGTGGAATTACAGGGCTTTTAGGATTTATCATTTCTTCTATTAGTATCTTAAATTTATTGAGATTCAGCTATATATTTGAAGAGTCATTATTTGGGGAATTTTTTCAAATACACCTTCAAACTAAAATGACAATAGCAGTTGTTTTTGCGATTATTTCATTTGCATTGATGATATTAGCTTTTATTTTTGGAATAATTGAACGTAAAAAAGGGAAAGCATATCAATATTACGGAATAGTTAACGCCGGTTTTGTTATGGGATTAGCCGGTATTATTTTACAATTATTGCTAATTATATTTATCACAAGAACTGTAATAACTTATAATACTATACTTAAAAACAGACAAGGAGTCTTAACTCCTCCCATTTTAGGATATTATATAGCCGATGATAGATCAATTCATAATTTCGTGTCGACTTATACAATAACCACAACAAAGGATTTCCCTGTCAGTTATTCTGTTACTGCGGAGGTTATGATTTTTTATGATGTGGACGATCAGAACACGGCAACAGAATTGGCAAACCGTTATCGTGAACTGAGTGATTTTGTAAAACATTATTTTTCCGGTAAATACGCCGCAGAGCTTGTTCCCGAAAGACAAAAAGAGCTAAGGGCTGAAATTCTAAATTTACTGAATACCAGTTTTTTGGAGACAGCAGAGGCACGAAATATATTTTTCAATATATTGTATGTTCAAGAAATAAAAAGAAAAATGAAATTGTGTTAAAGGAGTTTTATGAAAAACTTTTTCAAACTTTTTAAGATTATTCCCCTAATTACGGCAATCAGCTTTTTAATGACCGTCTGCGTAACAACCGCTGATAACAAGGTCAATACCTCTCTAAATGGCGTTTGGGACAGAGGAGACATTGTTATTACTTTTATTGACAGCAACGGCATTTTTACAGAAATTAAATCTGATAGTTGGCTAAGAG
>JAIRUQ010000110.1 GCA_031254315.1 Treponema sp. | reverse complement strand
GGCGAAGCGCAGTATCTGCACGGGCATACTGGAATACTGACACTGGAAGTTGAAGATACCATCAATGCGGGAGTCAATATGGTATTCCCATGCAATGAAATCAAGAAAACTGCTTGGGATGTCTTACAGAACTTTGACCACGCTCTTGTTCTACGGGAAGATGATCCACTACTTCCTGCAATTCTGGCAGTGTACGAAACACAGGGTATCAAAAACGGCGACCCAACTAATAAACAAAAAGGTCCGGCTTTCAAAACGGATCTTGCTACAGCTTACCCGGAATGTCGGTTGGTTGTTACCAAAGAAACAATGACCGTCGAGGGAATGATCAAAATTGTTTACGATTTATTAAAGGATAAGCTGAATATCGTTAAGATCATGTTTACAAGCGGAGTAAACGGCGCAACAGAAGTATACGAACCTAAAAAGGAGAAAAAACGTTGTCCACTATGCGGAATTGCGTTAAACGAAAACGGCGTGTGTCCTAAATGCGGATATAAGGCCTAACGGCGTGTGACAGGCGATAGGCGATGCTTTAATGTCGCCTATCGGTTTTGTTATTTGTCGCTTTTTGGCAATTAAAACAGGAGGCAACCATGAATGAAACCTTAAAAACAATTGCGGAACGCTATTCATGCCGTGATTTTACCGGCACACCGCTGGGTGGCGCGGATGTAAAGGTTCTCGCAGAAGCCGCGCTTGCAAGTCCCAGCGCCATGAACCGCCAGCCCTGGCAAGTCATAGTGATCACCGACAAAACCCTAATAGACGAAATTGACGCCGAAGGAATGAAACTCCTTGCCGCCGCTGACGACAAATCAACGTATGAACGAATGATGTCGAGGGGCGGAAAACTTTTTTATAATGCTCCCTGTATGATTATCGCGGCAATGGACGGTTCAAATTCTGCCGCGATGGACTGTGGCATACTCAGCCAAAACGTTGCGCTTGCCGCCCATTCACTTGGTTTGGGCAGTGTTATCTGCGGCATGGCAGGCATACCGTTATCCGGTCCAAAAGCCAGCGATTTAAAAAAGCGTTTGAAATTTCCTGATGGTTATGATTTCGGCATCGCCGTTTTAGTTGGGGCGGCAGAAAGCGGAAAAGAGCCGCATGAGCTTGATATGACGAAGGTTACTTATATTGGGGGTTGATTGATGGGTGCACTTCTCAATCTTCTATATTATCTTGATCTTCCGATGATTTTTTACTACTATTACGATAACGTATGGAACTTGTTTATTTCTTCTGTGAGTCCGCCACTATGAGGGTGCCTTTATTCGGTTACGACCAAGGTTTGTTCGGTTTGCTTGCGGCTAAGGGCGGCAGATGGGATAAGGTGCGGCGGGAATTTGTTTTTATGCGCAATGAAGGTGCCGCCGCTTGGGATTGTAAGCTATCCGGTATCCCCTGTGTGAAGGTTGACAAATCATTCCCTGTTCCGGTGAGCGTTTCAGGCTTTTGGGAACGCCCTTGGGAAGAAGATTGTCCGGAAAAAGTTTCAACCGTAACCGGAGTTGTGCACAAAGCGAAAGAACCTACCCCTTCTTTCGCTTTCGCAGTACTATCTGGTACGCCTGAAAAATTAAGCGAGGGCTGGCGGCTCATACTTGAAACTGAGCTCCGCTCCCGAAAATACAGCCCCCAGACCCGTAATGCCTATATTTATTTTAACCGGATGCTTTGCCGCGTTTTACAGAAAACGCCTGAAGAAATCAAATCCGACGATGTCAAGCAATTTCTTGCGATTATGGAAAAAGCCGATTACTCCGCATCGGCGATGAACCTCGCCTTGAGCGCGGTCAAGTTTTTTTTCAGGAATGTTTTGAATAGCAACAGTATCAGGGAACAGCGCCGTCCACGTCAGGACAAGATACTTCCCACCATTCTTTCAAAAGAAGAAATTAAAAAAATTCTTGATATGGAAAGTAATCCCAAACATCGCTTATTACTGATGCTGGTTTATTCCTCCGGTTTAAGGGTCAGCGAGGCAGTTGTCCTTAAAAGAGAACATATCGATCTTTCCCGTAAAGTGGTATATATCAAATCCGGCAAAGGCCGCAAAAGCCGTAGTACCGTTCTTTCGGAAAAAGTTGCCCAATATATCGGCGAATATTACAGTGCCTACAACATACAAACATGGCTTTTCCCCGGACAGCCCGCAAATTGTCATCTTTCAATCCGTTCCGCCCAGCGAGTTTTCGACAAAGCCGTCCTTCACGCCGGAATTACCAAAAAAACTTCGATACACGGACTACGCCACACCTTTGCCACTCACCTGCTGGAAAGTGGTACGGACATCCGCTACATCCAGACCCTTCTAGGTCACTCCAGTCTACGCACCACCGAACGCTACACCCACGTCGCCCGCCACAACGTCCTGAGCATCCAAAGCCCACTTGACACCATCCCATAAACCGATAAAATTAAACCATGTCACAATATGCCCCTCTCCGGTAGTTAAAGCGACACTTTTGTCGCTTAATATACACCGGAAAGACAAAAAACGACCATCGCTTTAACGCAGTTTTTGGTAATGTATACGAATTTCGCATACGTGAAGTTATGCGAAATGGTAGCTAAATTGGTTGGAATAATTATGAAAAGCGGCTACGCCGCTAGTTGGAATAAATATTGTATAAAAATGGATTATGGACTTGAAATTTAATAAAACATATGATTTAATTAAACAAAAGATGTAAGAGGAATATTATGCATGATGAAATATTTTCTGATGAATATTTAAAGAAATGCTGGAATATATTGGATAAAAAGACAAAATTTATATTTCTTTTAATTTTGATACATTTAATAATTATATCGCTAATTTTTTTAAACGGTTTTTTTCCTAATTTATTCCATAGTGGTTTATTTTTTAATTTAATTACGGGTTATTTTTTTTGGATATCATGGATAATGTCAATAATTATTATTTTATATTGTAAAAATAAATTAAAACAATATAAAAATAATATATTAATTAAAATTCTTTTGGTCTTATCATTAATTCATGTTATTTTATATTTTGTTGGTTTAATTCTTTTATTTATTTTTGGTATGGGTTGAAAGAATAAAAAATTATGATGTACGCCACCACTTCGCATAACACACGGTATACGCTTCGCCCCTTCGGGGCTCGGGCTACACAAACCGCCAGTCGGGCGTGCGCTG
>JAIRUQ010000104.1 GCA_031254315.1 Treponema sp. | reverse complement strand
GGATTATTTCCATCTCGGTTTCGCTAAACGCCCTTGCCATTTTGCCCTCCTTATGAACGCTATGACCGAATATGCATATTCGGTCATATAGAATATAGCCCGATCTGATGGGGGTTGTCAAGCGTTTTTCCCGGATTTTTTTACTTTTTTTGGTGGTTTGAGACCGCCCACCAGCCCGGTACGGACTGGCATTAACCCCAAAAATTCCACCCAAAACAGCCTAATTCCCTCATTTAACCCCCTCCTTTTCTTTTTAATTGTGATTCGGTATACTTTGAATCAAGGAGTATCGATTTACTTCGTCGCTCACGCAACGTAAATAGGAGTTACCTATGCCGCAAACCCAAACCATGACCCTTGATGAAAAACTTGCCATATCATGCAAGGCAGCAGCTTTAAGTCAAGCCGGAGATGAAGAAGGAGCTAGCCGCCTCATGAAAACAGCCCCCATGCCCCCCTATTTGGCGAAAGTGATCAAAGAAAAGGTAGGTCTGGATTGTCTATTAAGCCTTGGTTGGAACTTATCGGAAGTAGAGGCGGAATATGGACCTGACTGGCTGCGTCAGTAGTATTGCTCAGGCGGTAGCTGGTATTGATTATGGCCGCAAAGGTTTTGCCACCCGAGGAAAAGCGGAAGAAGGGCGTATTTCCTTACAAATGAAAAGTGAAGAATGAAAAATGAAAAAATAGAAAAGGAAAAACAAAATGGAAAATGATTGTCTGATACTTATTATTTCATTGCTAACACTGTTCGTTACCATTGTTGCGTGTATAATTGCTTATATTATACCCAAACGTGTAATGTACCATCACTTGTATACAGGTTTAATCGCCGAATACAGGAGCCACGAATTTGGGATTGCGATTACGTCTATAATTGATTTCTTTGTAGACGACTGTAAAAAACATCTTAATAAAGTCAGAGATGAATACAAGAAAAGATATGAAGATGAATTCAATGTAAAAAAAAATAAAAAATTGGAAAAAAATAAAACACTGCATTTTCAAAGAAGGTTAATGTCACAATGGTATTGGCAGCTTAAAAATTGTGTGTCGAAATGTTCATTTCCATTCCCAGCATACAAAGTAAGCCAAAACCAGTTCAATAGCGACTTTCCAAACAATGAAGCCAATTTACTGAAAATAATTATTGAGATGAATGAAGAAGTTGAAAATAACGACAAAATATATAAAAACATCGAAACCGATGAAAAAATATCTGGAGACAGAAGCGGGATAAATAAACATATAATTGGTTTATATAAGATGTTTGAAAAACGTAAACCCAAGTAAAGGGAGTATCGAGTTCCCTAATTCTCGTATGTTTTCAATATCCCTTCCGCAACCGTTCTTTTTGTGGCGCGCATATCCATCGCCTGTTTTTCTATAAACCAGTGGGCTTCTTGTTCATTCATGTTCATATATGATATCAATATCCATTTCGCAAGGACACGCAAAGGAAGCTACCGAATTCGTCTAGTGGTGTTCCGTTCGGGATACCACTAGATATAGCGTACCCGCCATGGACGAAGGGTAACGCAAAGGAAACAGCTACCGAATCGGAGATGTATACCTCACTTGATATGTATCTACATTTTGTATATACTATACATCAAGTGAGGTATATATGTTACGGGCAAAAGCGACCGTTTCCATGTGGGGAAACAGCCAGGCACTGCGAATTCCTGTTGAAATTACCCGCCAGTTGGGAATTTCCCCAAATGATGAAGTTGTTTTGGAACTTAGGGAAAATGTATTGACCGTTTCCAAACCTGCGACACCAAGAGAAGGAAGTATCGAATATCTTTTTAAAGATTATTCGGGAGAATGTTTCAGAACAGAACTTACGAACCCGATTGAGCCGGTTGGGAGGGAGGAATGGTAAACAATGTCCCAATGCAAGGCGACATCATAAAAATCAACCTTGATCCCAAGCAGGGGCATGAACAAAAAGGTTATCGTCCTTATATTTGTTTAAGCCATCATCTTGTAAGCGACTATGCCAATATTGCCGTTTTTGCGCCAATTTCAAACACGTCTCGACAATACCCCCTATATGTTCCTTTAGAAGAGACAAAATCAACCGGGTCTGTCTTGCTTGATCAATTGGTTACCATTGACTATAACGCTCGGCAATGGAGCTATGTTGAAACGATTGGCAACGATTTTCTTGTAGAATTGCTGAAAAAAGTTATTGTTGTTTTTCAGAGCAATCAGGGGTAACGCCGGACAAGGACATTATGACAGCATTTTTATATAAGGGAACCGCAAATTGAGTAATACTGCAATTCATGTAAAAGGTCTCGAAAAATCTTTCGGGAAAACGCCTGTATTGAAAGGCGTGAGTTTTGATATACAGAAAGGTTCTGTATTTTGCCTTCTCGGTTCCAACGGCGCAGGCAAAACAACCATAATCCGAATCCTTGCAACATTGATTAAACCAAACTGCGGCGAAGCCATTATCTGTGGCTATGATTTGATAAAAGAAGCCGGACAGGTACGCCGCCATATCAGCTTGACAGGACAATATGCGGCAGTAGACGAATTACTGACCGCCCGCGAAAATCTCATTATGACCG
>JAIRUQ010000065.1 GCA_031254315.1 Treponema sp. | reverse complement strand
CAAGTAGGTAAAATAAGAAAAACATAACTATTAAGGTGGAAAATGACCGATTTAAGAAAGGTTCTGGCTTTTAATATGAAGCTGAACCGTAAAAATCTGGGGTTGTCGCAGGCAAAACTGGCAGAATTGGTGAATGTGTCCGATAATCACATTGCTTTGATAGAAACAGGCAGGCGTTTTCCCTCTATAACCATGCTGGAATCGCTGGCAACTGCCATGAAAATCGATATTCTTGAACTTTTTTCGATAAAATCTATCGAACTGTCAACAAAAAAGGGCTTAAAAGACGCAATCCTTGCCGATATTGACCATATTTTGAGCCACAGACTGCTTGAAGAAGGGTAAATAGGTGTTTTTTAGCGGAATTTTCGGTGATTTCTTTTGAAACAGAGCCGTTTTTACTCATTATGTATTACTTCTATGGCTTATGGTTTTCCCAATAATTTTTTGGTGTTACGATTCTGGTCTGTTTATATTGGGAGAAAGTAAAATCGTTGGTATTACCGGTTATAATAAAATCTGCCGTACATTCTTCAGCAAGTTCCAGTATTTTGTTGTCATCTTTATCTGAAATCAGACTAATAGTTACGAGTGGCTGATAACGCATAGCTTTTAGTTCGATATTGGCAAGAACTGATTTAGCCTTGATTGAAAATTCTTGATACTGCGCAAATTAGGACGGTCAAGGACGGCATAGTATTCCGCCATAAGCGGCGGTGAAATACAAAGACATATTTTATCTTCGAAGAACAGATCAAATATTATATGATACGGATAACTTCTTTGAATGAGTGAAGATACTATGACATTGGTATCAATTATTAATTTTTGCATTTTGGCGGACAGCCTGAACTTCGGTAGTTATTTCATCTATTGTCATGGAAGATAGACCGTATGTATTTGCCGTTGAAACAGTCGCTTCTAAATTTTCTTTTATCAGTTCCTTGCTAACCATATCAATAAAATCCGTGAATGATAGTACATTATTTGTTATGCCGAATTTGGTATACTCAACATCGGATATAGCAATATTGAGAGTTTTCATAACAAAAGTATACTATATCTGTCCTTTTATGGCAAGAACAGAAGAACCCTGAATATTAAAGACGCGATCCTTGCCGATATTGACCATATTTTGACCTGCAGACTGCTTGAAGAAGGGTAAATAAACACTATTCATCGGAATTTCCGGTGTTTCTATTGCTCCTGACAGGCTTTTTCTCATTAATTTACCGCCCAAAAACACTCCAAAAAAATTAAAAAATTTTCAAAATTTTTCTTGACATAATGTACTAGTACATGTATATTTGTACTAGATGAATAGTACAACAGTGAACAGAAGAAAAAACGAAGACAAAGCCGCTCGGCACGAGAGGGGGGCAGGGACTCAGTCTTCGGCGCAGAATCGGGGTACAGCCCAGCTTCATGATGAAACTATCAGGTTTACCCTGGACCCGGCGAATGGGACGCCGATTTACCGGCAGATCATCCAGCAGATCGAATACGCGATTCTGTCGGAGCGGATGAGACCGGGCGACCGCCTTCCCACAATTCGCTCCCTTGCGGTGGCGTTGAAAACCAACCCCAACACCATCGCTAAGGCTTACGGCGAGTTGGAGATTCGGGGGATTTTGGAGACGCAGGTGGGGAGCGGAACTTTCATCGCCGACAAAATGCCGGTGCTTGAAGACGACAGTTTGAACCGAAAGATTCGGGAAGTCGTCAGCAGGTTTGCGCACGAGATGAGGGATTTGGGTGTTGAAAAACGGGAATTGATCAAATTGATCGAAACATATTTAAAGGAGGAGGATAAATGAGTTTTGTAAATATTAATGCGAATGAACCACAGCCTTTGGTGAGGAACAAGCCGCTTAAAATGAAAGGTGGTAATTCACTTTTTTTACTGCGGCTTGTCATATTGGTTGTAACTGCCGCCGCGCTGTTGTTGTTTTTTCCGGGATTGAGAACATTGGAACTAACGCCGGAAGCTGAAATTGCCGCCGCTATTTTTTGCGCGGTTTTGATTTTGGTTTTTTGTATACGCAAAGCGAATGAATGGGAACGCGCTATTGTTCTGCGTTTCGGAAAATTTCACAAGGTCAAAGGACCGGGGCTGTTCTTCCTCCTGCCGATCGCAGATCGCATCGCGCAGATTGTTGATATGCGTATCAGGGTGTCGGATTTTTCAACACAAAAAACTTTAACGGGAGATTCTGTAACTGTTGATGTTGAAGCAATTTGTTTCTGGCTGGTTTGGGATCCGCAAAAAGCTGTTTTGGAAGTTGAAAATTATCCCGACGCTGTTGTGTATTCTTCCAAGACCGCTCTGCGTAATGCTGTTTCTAGCCACAATCTTTCTACCTTCCTTGAGCGAAGCGATATTATCGAAAAGCAGATTCAGGAAGAGGTTGACAAGAAAACGACAGAATGGGGGATAACGGTGCTTCATATTGAAATAACCGATATTCAAATACCGGAAGCTTTGCAAGATTCGCTTTCAAGGGTTGCGCAGGCAGAGAGGGAAAAGAAGGGACGCATACTTCTTGCGGAAGCTGAAATTGACATAGCGCGTAAACTTGAAGAAGCGGCGAAAGTTTATTCAGCTAACGAGCTGGCAATGAAACTGAAAATTCTTTCGATACTGAACGAAGGTCTTGAAGCGGGGAACTCGATGATGCTGGTTCCCAATTCAATAGCGGAAGAACTTAAAACTAAAGATATATTCGGGCTTAAAGCTCTGAATGAAATCAAGAAAATGGAGGAGAAGAAATGACAGTAATAAAAGCGAAAAACTTGGTAAAAGATTACGGACTGAACGGACAGACGGTTCATGCCCTTCGCGGAGTGAACATGGAGTTTCAGGGCGGAGAATTTACAGCTATCGCAGGTCCTTCAGGAAGCGGCAAATCTACATTTCTTCACCTTGCAGGCTGTCTTGATACTCTCACTTCAGGAGAAATTATGGTTGGCGGCTGTGATACGGCTAACATGACGCGTAACCAGTTGGCGCTTCTTAGGAGGCACAGCATTGGCTTTATTTTTCAGGCGTATAATCTTATTCCTGTGCTTTCTGTCGAAGAAAATGTCTCTTTTCCGCTCACGCTCATGGGCGTAAGCAATAAAGAAATTAAAGAACGCACCGAAAAAGTTTTGCGTGATGTCGGTCTTGACGGAATGGAAAAACGCCGCCCAAAGGAAATGTCAGGCGGTCAACAGCAGAGGGTCGCTATTGCGCGCGCTCTTGTCAAAAAACCCGCTCTTATTCTGGCGGACGAGCCGACCGCTAACCTTGATTCTAAAATAGGGCGTGAAATTCTTGAATTGATGCTTGCGCTTAACAAATCGGAAGGGACGACATTCATTTTTTCTACTCATGATCAGATGGTTATGGATTACGCGCGTCGTTTGGTACGCCTCCATGACGGGCAGATTCAAAGCGATGAAGTAAAAGGGTAGGGGGTAAAAATGAAACTATTAAGTCTTTGGGAGTTAAAGAAGATGGCAATGCGCAATCTTGCCCGTCATAAGGTAAAGACTTTGCTTACTTCTATGGCGATCATGGTTAGCGTCGCTGTCTATATTTTCCTTAACTGTTGGCTTGGCGGAATGGCAATTGAGTCGCGCAGAAATATAGTTAATTACGAAATAGGAGCCGCGAAACTGCAGACCAATATCTACTTTGAAAGAAAGGACGAGCTTCCCAGTTACGAAAATTTTACAAATTGGGAAGTCTACCGCAGGGCTCTTGATCGTGAAGGCTATGTCAGCGCTCCTCGTTATACGTTTTCCGGTACGCTGTTTTCGCAGTCAGGCTCCGCACCTATAATGTTTTATGGCGTTGATCCAGCCGCTGAGGAGCAAGTTCTTCGCTATGTTCCCTACGTTGATTTCGGTCGTTATGTGCAAAACGGAAAATTTGAAATCGCACTTGGAACAATGGCGGCGGAAAAGCTAAAAGTCGGTATTCCAACACGTCCGTATCGTATGGAACTTGAGGATTTAATCACTAAGGCGGCGCAAAGTCAATCAGACGCTGATTTTATTCGCTCATTATACGACATCGCTCCCAAGTCCGCTGACCCGTTTGCCTTGGCAGACACAAGATCAGTCGAGGGCAACGAGCGTATGCTCCTTAAAAGAAATACTTCCCGTGCGGACTTAGACTATTATTGGGAGTTAATTACCGCGTGCGGCAGAAACGATGTGCGTATAAACGCGGTTATCGACATAAGGGAAGCGCCGGAAATGATTCGCGCCGACAAGTGGGAAGGGGAGTTGTGGACTGCTTTGCGTAACGAAGACCGTCTACTTGTGCAATCGGCTTATGAATATGAAGATTTTATGAGCGCGTACCTTTTAATTGAACAAGACGAAGAGAAGCTGGCAAAAGTTCTTGACGCGATGATTCGCGCCGGGTTTGCAGGAGCGGTAAATCATGTGAATCAGGCTTTTGATGTTGTTGTAGCCGGGGTAATAAATTCGCCGTCTCCGCTTCCGAACGGAAACACAGCTTATATACCGCTTGACGTTTTACAGGACGAAGCCGGCATGATGCTTGAAGGCGCGGTTACTGAACTTATTATCAGGGAAAAAAATATTCCCGACTCAAGGCTTCCCGGCGCAAGCGAAAGTAGCGCGGCAATTACATCCGCTCTTAAGCGCGGACTTTCATCAATGGGATTTTCTATGCCGGAAGAACTCGGAGTGTATACATGGCAGGATTATATGGAAGAATATTTGAAGTACGAATCGATACAAACAGGAATGCCTCAAATATTAGCTTTTCTTTTATTTTTGCTTTCGTTCCTTGGAATATCCAACACGATTTTGTTGGCGATACTTGAACGTACCCGTGAAATTGGCATGATGCGCGCATTAGGCATGACAGACAAACAGATGATTACAACTTATATGCTCGAAGCCGGTTTTCTCGGACTTATCGGTTCGGTGTTAGGTGTAATTTTTGGCTGTATTATTAATTATCCTATAGTGGTACACGGTATTGATTTTAGCAGTTTTAACGATGTGATGTCTGACGGAATAGGTTTCCGCACGACGGCTGTTTTCCGCAGTTCATGGAACATACCGCTGATTTTTGGTTCTGCTATTGTGGCGACATTATTAGCGTCGTTTATGGCATATTTACCGACAAAAAGAGCGTTAAAAATGCCAATTACAAGCAGTTTACGGTTTGAATAGGAGGGTTTATGGCAAATAATTATAAACAAGGCGGAACTTCAATGTTGATCACTATCGCCTACCGCAATATTTGGCGTAACATGAGGCGTACACTATTTTGTTTTACCGCAGTCGGAATAGCGGTGCTGTTCATTGTGGTTTATTCGTCTATGATAGGCGGAATGATTCAGAGCATAAATGAAACTGTGCAAACTTACGAGCTAGGGCACGTCAGAGTTGTCTCATCACAGTATGAAGCGGAAAGCGAGTATATGCCTGTGCAGTATCCTGTCGCGGAGGGGAAAAATTGGAAAGAACTTGCGGAAAGTATCGGTAAAATTCCGGGAGTACGCGCGGTACTGCCACGTATTACTACGATGGCGACTTTGCAGGACAGCACGCTCAAACACGCTATACTTTTTGGCATCGATATTGAAGATGAAATGGCGGCTAACTATTTTAATTTAACTAGCCGCGATGACGGTCTTCTTGAAGGAAACTGGCCGGCACCGGGAGCGAATGAATGTGCTGTAGGGCGTGTCTTCGCGCAAAAAGCAGGGTTGTCTATCGGAGACAGGATCATGTTTAAGACAATATCAGCCCAGTTTTCCGAGAAATTTTTAAGACCTCAAATTACAGCTATTTTCAATTTTGATTATATTAAGATTGATGAGCAGTATATTGTTATGGATATTCAACGGCTTGAAAATCTTTTGGCGCTTGATGAGGGAACGCAGTCTCTTGTGATTTATGTTGACAATGAAAAGAAGAGTCGCGCGATCGCTTCTGAGGTGCGAAATCTTTTGGGAGACAAAAATGTCGTTACCGATTGGCAGGATAACTACTGGGTTGCAGTTATGAAAATGGTTGGTCCTGTATACACGCTTGTGTTTTTGGTTTTATTGATTGTAGCAAGTTTTCTTATAATCAATACAGTCGTGATGATCATTCATGAGCGTATCAAAGAAATCGGCATGATGGGCTGTCTTGGCATGACACGCGCCGAGATTGTAAAGGTGTTCTTTTTTGAATCGATCTTTATGGCGGCTTTTGGCGCTCTTGCCGGAGTAGTCATCGGGGGAATTATTACAGGCATTTTAGCTAACTATCCTCTGCGCTTTATGGAGCAGTTTGGAAGCCAGTTCAGCCAAATGCCGATGAGCAACTCGATTTTCTTCCAATTCAGTCCGTTTATACTTTTACGCGCGTGGCTGATGGGCGTTGTGATAGCGTCGATTTTCACATTAATTCCGTCGCTTAAAAGTGCCTTTGTGGAACCGGTAGAAGCGTTACGGAGATAATGAGCAAAGAGAAGAAAGAAGAGAAATTTACCACGGAGGACACGGAGAACACGGAGGAAGAAAAGAGAAGAGAAGAGAAGAGAAGAAAGAGAAGAGCAATGTTATTTGCTCTTTGGAAAAAAATATTGGAGGGTTTATGAATAAGAGAGTTTTTTTAATTGCATTATTTGTAATGGTTGCTACTGTTGTTTTTTCTCAAACGCCGACTGCGGCGGCACTATTGGCACGAGTGGATAACAATGAAATTTATACTACCATTGAGTATGAGGGTGAAATTGTTATTGAACACTCTGGGCGGCGTTATGTGAAGACAATGAGGGCGTGGGGCAGGGGAAATACCCACAGTTTTATTGAGTTTACAAATGCGGAAGACAGGGGTACACGGTATTTGAGAAGGGACGGAAGGCTCTTTGTTTATTCACCTGATACCGAGGAAGTAATGCTAATATCGGGACACATGCTCAAAGAATCTATGATGGGCTCCGATATGTCGTATGAAGACACTCTCAATAATGAAACATTGGCGAGCCGTTATGATCCTGTTATTAGCGGCTCAGAAATCATAAATGGACGGGACTCGTGGGTTTTGGAACTTACGGCAAGAAGGAGAACAGAAAGTTATCCTACACGCAAACTTTGGATTGACAAAGAGAACGGAGACCTTTTACGCTATGAACTGTTCGCTCTTTCAGGGGTAAAACTCAAAGAGTACAATTTAAGAAGAGTAGAAGTTATAGGCGGAAGACGTTTCCCTGTAGAAGGAGAGATGCGCGATCTTATGCGAAGGGACTCAAGAACCACCTTTGTTATGAGGAATGTAATACTGGACAGACCAATAGCGGATTCTGTTTTTAGTCAGAGGAATCTGGAGAGATAGAGGGAAATAATGAAAGAACGTATAACGTTATTCATATTTATGTTATTCGTAACCGGAGGAAATATTCACCTCTCTGCGCAATTAACTGTCTCCGGTCTTTTGGACTCTACTGTTTACATGCAAGCCGGAGCAGGGGACTCTCCTGCTTTTTCCTGCGGCATTGAAGAATACGCTAACCTGCGCTTTCAATCGCGGATAAGAGACCGCGCTGTAGTTTACGGCGCGGTTAACCTTATCGCTGTAACGGGAAATAACGCTGTGGCAGTAGAGCAGATATCCAAAGTGCAGACACACGGAGGTATTAGCTCAACATCATATACTGATGGCGCAAACTACATCGCCGCGATTGAACTTGAGCGCTTATACTTTCGTTTGAACGGTGAATACACAAATTTTGACGGAGGTCTTTTTCGCCTGCCCTTTGGATTTGGGCAGGTGTATAGACCGTCAGATTTTCTTAATCCGGCAAATCCCTTAAAGCCCGATGCCCGTCTTCGCGCTGTTTTGGGAGCGTCTTTCGCGTGGTATCCAATAGACGAGTTAAAATTGCTCGTTTTTTATGCCGCTCCCCAAGACCCGTTTGCACAAGACGGTAATGGCACTCGCTTTGGCGTCTCGCTTGATCACCATTGGGACAAAGCGAGCGTACAGGCGTTATACGCTTACGAAATGCCGAATACAGAAACGGCTCAGGGTATTCACCGCGCGGGTCTTTCTCTAAAAGCCGATATTGAAGTCGGTCTTGTTATGGACGCGCTTTACACTTACAACAATGCGACAGGGACAGAACTGGAAGGGCTTTCTTTCAGCATTGGCGCTGACTATTCTTTCTTTGGTGGAGATTTAATCGTCCTTGCCGAGTATTTGTACAACGGTCCGGCTTCTTCAACATCGAGAAACAGCGGCGGAAATTTCTCCAATGAAAATTATCTGTACACAGGGCTTACATTTCGTTTTAGCGATTTTACCAATATGAGCGTCGCGCTAATTACCGGCTTTGATGATGTTTCATTTACTCCGATGATAACCTTGAACCACGATCTGTTTCAGGGAGCGACCTTAACGATTACGGCAATGGTTCCCCTTGACCGTGACTTGTTTTACGGCGACGGAAGGCGCGGGGAGTTTGGACCAATTCGACCGGAGTCCAGTATAGGCAGATACTTTGATTTTAGCGCGAGGTTGAGATTGAGGTTTTAAGCAATGAACTAAGATTTAAGAGAAGAGTCAACGAATTAAACGAATAGAACGAATTGCGCGAATATTCTTATAGATATTTATTCGCTCTATTCGCGTAATTCGTTGATTTCTTCTTTGCTCTTTTCTCTTCCTCCGTGTTCTCCGTGTCCTCCGTGGTAATTCTTCCCTTTTCCCTTTGCTCATTGCTCATTAGCTAATCTCGCCGCGTTCTGTCCGTACTTCGTCGCTATCTCATTGCTCTTTGGCTAATCTCGCCGTACATTGTCACTTCGCCGTCCCCTAATTACTCATTAGCTAATCTCGCCGCGCCCTGTCCGTACGCCGCCATCTAATTGCTATTCCCGCCATAAGCCGTTTGCGCCGCGTTCATCGGTCTTGCGCCAGAATTGACTGCGCCCGATTCCTAGCCCTATTTCGCCGCGCGTTTCAAGAGTGTCGGTTTGATACCTTCTGCCGTCGGCGGCGTGGAAAATAATTCTGCAGTTGTACATCCTTCCGTCTTCGGGATTAATTATACTGCCGCCGCTCCATTCGCCGTGTCTGTGTCTTGTAAGCCCGAAAATCCACGGGGTTCCGGCAACCGGCATTGTGTTTACCCTTCCGGCGACAGGGAAACCTCTGTAACTCTCCCTGCACGGCTCGGCTATCGTCCCCCTTGGGTGATCCGCCAATGACAGGATTTTCCCGAAAAGCCTGCCGTTTTCTTGATAAATTTGCCAGCCGGCGGTAACGCGGTTGGTGTTGTCGTCAATACTTAGCCAGAAACCTTCAACAGGGTCGCTTTGAGCGAAACATACGCTGGCGGCAGAAATTAAACAAAGGACAAGAATTATTATTTTTTTCACAAAGATTCCTCCGAAGTTGTGTTAAAATTACGTTAAAAACGGATATCTATTAAATTGTACCCTGTACGAATTGATCCGGCAAGTGTATAATAAGCCCATGAAGATCAGAAAGCAAAATTTCGGGATATTATCAAACGGGAAAAAAGTAAAATTGTATACGCTCAGCGCGGGGGATTTAAAACTTTCGCTGACAAACTTTGGAGCGGCATGGACAAGCCTGATGGTTCCTTCGCGCGGCGGTACTGACGATGTACTGCTTGGCTATTCAGGACTTGACGGATATTTGAACAATGGGCAATTTCTTGGCGTAACTGTCGGGCGTTTTGCCAATCGAATAAAAGACGCGTCCTTTGATCTGTTAGGGAGGACATTCCCTCTTAAAGCGAACGATGGCGTTAATTCTCTCCATTCGGGACCTCGCGGTTTTGACAAATGCCTTTGGAACTCCGAAGAATACGAAAAAGACGAAGGCGTTTATGTGCGTTTTGAGCTTGAAAGCCCGGACGGCGATTGCGGTTTTCCCGGAAACCTGAAAGCTGTAGTAAGTTACGGTATTACAAAATCCAATGAAATAATCGCGGATTATCACGCGACAGTTGATAAACCATGTCATGTAAATATTACAAATCACGCATATTTTAATTTAGCCGGGGAAGGGAAGGGGGATATTCTTTCCCATGAGACGCTTCTTCATTCATCATCTTATCTACAGGTTGACAAGTACGGTATTCCTACAGGTAAAATAATTCCTGTTAACGATAGTTATTTTGATTTTAAGTCGCGCAGAAAAATTTGTTCAAATGTTTCCCTGTTAAGACCTTTTAAAGGCTACGATCACTGTTTTACCGTAGACGGTGAGATCGGCAAACTGCGTCCATGCGCCGAAGTTTTTGAATCCAATTCGGGGCGTTTAATGAAAGTCTTTACCACACAGCCCGGCGTTCAATTCTATACCGGAAACCATCTTAAAGAAGTCGCCGGTAAACAAGGTTCCGTCTATGATAAATATTCCGGTTTCTGTCTTGAGACGCAACATTTCCCCGACACGCCAAACCAAACCGGATTCCCTTCCTGCCTTGCGACCCCCGGTAAAAATTACCACGAAAGAGCCGTCTTCACATTCTCGTGGTGATTTCTCCCTCAAATATTCACACAAAGGCACGTCGAACCTATGGTTCGCGGCACAAAGGGCGGCGCTTAATTTGTCAATGGCGTTTTTCCACCATGCTTTTTCTTTTATGTTAATAAACATAAATAATATGCTCAACAGCTTTCCCATTTGCTATCTTCCATTACTAATTGCTCACTGCCTCCTCTCTTCATTCGCGTCCATTAGTTTAATTCGTGCAATTCGTTGATCCTCTTCTTAGTCTTAATTAAGCTCAGCCTTTTTTGCCATGTTTTTCCACTTTTCTTTTAGGCGGTGAAGGCTTGAGTCAACAGTGCCTTTTGCTACGCCGATTACTTCAGCTACCTGCTTATTTGTGGCTTCTGTGCGAATAGCGGTCATACGTTTACGCATTTTTTCAAGTCTTTGTCTTGCCTTTACAAGACGCAAGGTCAGTTTTTTATGAACTACACTGTCTTCCTCAACAATTGAAATCTTTTTTTCATAAATCATACATCTGTAATATTGACAGTAAATCCTTTCTTTCATCAAGTAAATTTCATCGTCTCTTTTCTGCCTTATTTCTCGTATTTTGCTTAACATTTCCAGCAGAGTTTTTGCGTCAATTTCAATTAACGGAGCGATTTTTTCAGCAAAATCTTCGGAAACATAATAATAACATTTAAGAATAAGCGCCAGAATGCGCCTTGAATTCTTTCTGCCGTTTTTATCAATAACCATCTGCGCTATAAAGTCTTCTTCATTCCTATGCTTATAAACAGGCGGTTCTTCCATGGCGTACAATTCAGGAACACGCGCCGCCCATGCGGAATATTCAGTAACCGCGTTTGTTGTCTTGCGTACATTGTACTCCTTTGAAGCGACTAATAAGAACTTTGACATATACGCTTCGAAGGAGGAACCGGTGTCCTTGTAGGAATCAATTGAACCTTTAAGACGCGGATAAAACCACGATATAAAATCTTCATATTCATCTGATTTCCAGTGCCTTAGCCATGTTTTTTCAGGATTGTTAAACAGCCATAAAAAAACAGCCCCTTCAAGTTCCTCTCTTTCAAAATCTCCCGTAAGATACCTTGAATACAATTCATTTAATGATTTCTGCATGATTACCTCTGTTTTCTGATATCGGCTCTGCCTTGAAACAGGTGAAAAATCGTGCATAAAAAACGATTAAAATGTGAGGATTGTCATATTGAAATGTTTTATACTAATTATTGAAAGTATTTGAGAAATGTTCTAAAAGTTTTTGTTTTACGGAAGCAATGTCCCCTTTCATTGTGAGTCCTGCGGCGTTCTTGTGTCCGCCCCCGCAGAAATGCGCCGCGATTTTAGCTACATTTATTTTATCAACTGATCTTAAACTCACAGTACAATTATCGACCAACTCCTGGCGGATAATTACAACTGCTTCCACGCCTTTTACCGATAAAAGCATTTGGTTTAATGTGTCCGAATCCCTGCTCTGCAAGCCAAAAATATTGAATTCTTCAAGCGTTTCACAGCTGATTAAGAGTCTTCCGTCAAAATGCGCTTCTGTTCTTGAAAGAATATTACCAAGCAGTATTCTTGAGTTTAAACTTTTTCCGCCGTTTATTTCATTAAATATATGTTTTGGGCTTGCTCCGCGGTTGATTAATTTTGAGGCTATTTCAAACACATGCGCGTTTTTTTCCGTTAAGTGGCGGAAAAATCCTGTGTCTGTACAAAGTCCAAAAAGAAGATACTTCGCTTCTTCTTCAGTAATTTCAAGATCAAAGATTGTAATAAGTTTATAAATTAACAATGTGCAGGACGGAGCGTTCGGGTCAACATAAACAGGCGATTCGCGCGTAGACGGGGGGTAAGTTACCGCCGCATGGTGATCAATAATAGCATAAGGATATTTATCCAAAAGTTCATGAATACTGCCGGTTCTTTCTTTGTTTGAACAGTCTATGATAATTACTTTAGCGTCGTTATCATTTTCGGGAACATCTGAAAATTGCCCTGAATAATCATTTAACTCTGTTCGCTTAAAAGGACCCGCCGAACAGGCAATGGCTTCCTTGCCCATGCGCAAAAGCGCACTGCGCAGGGCAAGTTGGCTCCCTACGCAATCCCCGTCCGGCTCTTTATGTCCCGCAATGATAAACTTTGAACAACTCTTTATAAATTCAATCAGTTCTTCAGGCGGTTCGAGAATCTCTACGTCAGAATCCATTAATGCCTAATATCAAATGATTCCCGATCTGCAGTGAAGAATCTGCTTAAATCTGTGCCTACCGGAATACTGCCCCATGTTACATGGCTTTTCACACGGTGTACATACAGTCTTACATGGCTGAATTTTCCGTCTTGGTAGAAAACAGACATTGTGGGCCAGTCACCCGCTGTTGGAAGACGGAGAAGCTCCGCGGCTCCTGATGGGTCTGTAAACCATGAAAGTGGAATACCTATAGTGGAAACTACAGCGCCTGAACCGGTGCGGTATTGAACGATGTATCCTTCACTGGACGGATATACTCTTTCCACAGGCACATTAACATAATACATCCCGCTTGAATCATTACTGGAATTATTTTGACCAAAAACCGGTGAAATTAACGCCAAAAAAATCAATACAATAATAAGTTTTTTCATTATGACCTCCAGACTTTAATCTTACTATATATTAACGGATGAATCAAGTGTTTTTCTTACCGCGCCGGGATTTGCCAGCATACGGGTAAACAGTTCTTCGACCTTTTCCCCAATGCCGATTTCGTACAAATTTACCCCAAAATACGCAGAATTTGACAAAATTGGCTCCAATTTGCCATGAAAAGAGCATGGTTGCCCTAATCTTATGCCCGTTAGGTAGGATTTTAAGGTTTCATATTGAGGATCGGGGCTTACTTCAAACGTTTTGCCCTGATCGTCAATGCCTAAAAGGTAGCGAAGCCACCCGGCGAAAACCAGCGGAATAAGTTTGAGGTTTGCGCAGTTTTTGCCCGACTCTTTGTAAGCCTTTAAGGTCTCGCCAAAGCGGATTGGTATTTTTAATGAGGAGTCCATGGCGATGCGCTGGGGGCTGTCGGGCATGAAGGGGTTGGGGAGGCGCACTTTTATAACCTGATCAATAAAGTCCCTCGGTTTTATGATACCGGGGTCTGTTACCACAGGTAGACCTTCGCTGTAGCCTACACCTTCAATTAATTTGACAAGACTCGCGTCCTTCATCTCCTCGCTGATCCTTGTGTAACCTAGCAGACAGCCAAAGACGGCAAGACTTGTGTGCAACGGATTGAGGCAGGTGCAGACTTTCATTTTTTCT
The DNA here is from genome assembly GCA_031254315.1 of Treponema sp. Taxonomy (GTDB): domain Bacteria; phylum Spirochaetota; class Spirochaetia; order Treponematales; family Breznakiellaceae; genus WQXQ01. The sequence goes on along the minus strand of JAIRUQ010000065.1, from coordinate 7,250 downwards.
ACTCTGTCAACGATTTCTTTGTTTGTGAACAGCACTCCGGCTTTTTCTAAAGCGGGTCTTCCGTTGGGGAAGGCGTCTTCTACAACGAGGTATTGAGTTTCTTCAGCGTTTACAAATGGAGCGACATAAGTGTTTTTTGACGTAACAGTCCCCTGCATTTCTTCAAGACCGAAGGAAACCAGCATGTCGCGTACGCTGTCATCCGGTCTTGGGGTAATTTTATCGATCATCGACCAGGGGAAAGAGATTTTGCTTTTATCGTGTATATAATTTAAGAAGTCCGCGGGGGCAACGCCGTTTTCGACCCAGCCTTTAGCGAAAGCTTCCATCGCGGCGAAAAGAATGTCTCCGTTATGTGAACAATTATCCATGCTGACCATAGCAAGCGGTAACGCGCCGCGGACAAAGCGTTCATGTAAAAGGCAGGCGATGCGTCCAAGATAACTTTTTGGAGAGGATGGTCCTGATTTTAAGTCATCAGCGACATCGGCAAGAAGGGCTCCGTCGCGTCCTTTTAAACTGTAGCCTTTTTCTGTAATTGTAAAACTTGCCATTTGCAGAGAAGGGGAAGCGAAAATTTTCTTGAGTGTTTCAAGTTCCCTATCCATTCGCAAAGAGGAGGCAACAGAAGCGATTACTTGCTTGTCTGTAGTTCCGTCTGATTTAAGCGTAACAAGAATTGTCAAATTATCAAAGGCGGTAAAACTTTTATCGATAATTTCCCCGTCATAGCCTTCGGCGACGACAATGCCTGTGTTTTCAATTCCGTTTTCAAGAAGCTGTTGCATCATAGCGGCTGGAAAAGCGCGAAAAATATTTCCCGCTCCAAAATGTACCCACTTTGGAGAAGTTTTTGTAGCGGCGATCATTTTATCGCGGTCAAAACGCGGAAGAGCGATGCCTGCCTTTTCCCAAAATACGCTATTCTTTAACGCTGTGGCGTTTAATTTCATAATACTCTCCTGTTATGCGAAGTAAAAATGCTTATACATATTATTTCTCTATATCATTAACATTTAATTGATAATTAAACGGCTCAACCTTGCCATCAAAGCCAAATCTGAAAACCACATCTATAATTCCATTATCAGGGATATTAGTTCCAAGTATTACCACCTTAAATAGATGATTAGTATCAAAGTCAATTTGAACATCTAACCTTTTATTGAATTCATCACCTTGAAATGACCGTCTGCTATAAGCAATGGTATGCGGTTCTATCTCATTAATTCCATTTAACCTTGTCATTTCCCGATAACTGGTTCCATTAATTGTAAAATCTCTCAATTCTACAAGAGCAGGCGTTTTTGAAATATTGTTTCCTAAAGGTTGAATAACAAAGTAAAATACCATACCATCCGGATGAATTTCATTTTGTCCAAGTTGATTAAAATAATTTTGTCTCTTTGCATAGGCAAGTGTCATTTCAGACATTTCACCGGTTATTGTAATTGGCTCAAATCTCTTAAAACCATATTCAGCGTTTTTGTTTTCTGTTGGTGTGGTTTTACAAGCTATAAAAGCAATAATAACGTAAATCGAAAAAACAATAATCTTTTTCATTTGAAATCACCTCTTTTATTGTATTCTTTCAAGATAGTAGCCTATATTGATATTTTTGTCAAGTGTTTTTATGTATTTTTTGGTATTTTTGCGCTTTTATTTCGCATAACTTATAATACAACGAAGTTCCCGTACTTGTTCATTAGCGGAACTCTCCTGCCGCAACTTTGGTATTTCTTGCGTACACGCTGGAGTCGCCTTTGTACAGCGTGGCGCGAATGGACAGCCGCTTTCCGGGTTTGCCGGATCGCTCACTTTTCCGGGAATGGTAAGCAGTCGCTCTTTTGAATAATGGCTTCCGAAGCGTGGAGATGCGGCAAGAAGAGCCGTCGTGTAGGGGTGGCGCGGATTGTTTATAATTTCCTGCGCACTTGCGGATTCCATCGCAAGACCGCCGTACATCACCAAAATGCGATCTGAAATTTCCGCTACCAGATCAATGTCATGGCTGATAAATATGATAGAAAGATTTCTCGCTCTGCGTAAGGTTTTTAGAAGTTCCACTATTTGTTTTTGAATTGTAAGATCAAGGGCGGTAGTCGGCTCATCGGCGATTAAAAGTTCGCACCCCTGCGCCAGAGCGAGGGCAATCCCAATCCGCTGAAGTTGTCCGCCCGAAAACTGATGGGGGAAATTTGAGAGCCGTTCCATGCCGTTACTAAGCCCGACCTCTTCAAGCAGACCAGCGGCACGGCGAGATGATTCTTCTTTAGTGATTTCTTTTTCGCTGTTTCTGAACGTCTCTAAAAACACACTTCCCATATTTTGAAGCGGATCATAAGAGCGTCCCGGTTCCTGAAAGATCATGCCAATCTTTTTGCCTCGATATTCGCGTAACGCATTTGTATCAAGATTGATTAACTCTCTGCCTTCGTAGCGTATTGAACCGGAAGAAAGCGCGTTTCCCGGAAGCAGTCCCGGAATTGCCAAAGTGCTTACGCTTTTTCCTGAGCCGCTTTCTCCTACAATGCCAAGAGCCTCTCCTTTTTGCATGGTAAAAGAAAGTCCCCTAACGGCATAAACTGAAATTAGCTCTTTTCCGCGAAGGACTGAAAAATCTACTTTTAAATCATTTACTTCTAATAAAGTTTTATTAGCGTTTTCCGTAGAAAGCACGCCGCTTTGTCCTTTGCTCTTTTTCTTCCTTCTTGAAAATACCGTATGATACGGATCATAGAAATCGCGCAGAGCGTCCCCGACAAAATTAAACCCTAAAGTTACAAATAACAAAAACCAGACAGGACTTAACAGCCAGGGGAACGCGCGCAAATTCGCTATTGTTGAAAGGTCTCGTTTTATAAGAGAGCCCCAACTTACCGCAGGGTCTGTAATACCAAGTCCAAGGTAGGAAAGAACTGTTTCTGTCATAATAAAGCCGGGAATGCTTAACGCCACGCTGACAATGAGAATACTCGCGATCTGTGGAATGATGTGCCTAAAAACTATTGTTACAGAGGGAATCATCTCAAGTTTTGCGTTAAGGACAAATTCCTCCCTCTTGATTGAGTGAACCATTCCTCTTATTGTACGGGCTGATCCGGGCCAGCCTACAAGAGAAAGAATAATTGTAATCATCATGTAGGACTGACCGGGATCCATGTTAGACGCCATAAGAGAGCGAAGAAACAGTATCAGGTACAGGGTTGGGATGAGCATTAAAAATTCCGCTGTCCTCATGATTGTCCAGTCTGTAATGCCGCCGAAAAAGCCCGCGAACCCTCCCGCGAGCCCCGCAAGAGCGAGTGAGATAAAAGTCGCTACAAAGCCAATGGTAAGAGATACGCGCGAACCGTAGACGATGCGCGAAAAAAGGCATCTTCCAAGATTGTCCGCTCCCATAAGAAAGACGGGATATTCACCCACAGATGTTGTAAAAAAGTGACGTTCCGCCGGAATTATTCCCCACAAGAGATACGGCTCTCCCTTGCCAAAAAACTTTATTGATGAATAAAGGTCTTTTACACGCACATACTCCCATGATACCGAATTTTTTACCCTACATTCCTGCGCCTGCAGTATTCCATGATAAAAACGGACATTGGGCGGATGATAGCTCTTGTTAGCAAATGAAGTGTTAGGTGAATAAGGAGCGAAGAATTCCGCAAAGACCATAACAAAGTAGAGCAGGACGAGGCACAAAAGCGAAATAAGAGCGACAGGGCGTGTTTTTATGTAGTTGAAAAACTTTTTCATTATTTACTCTTTTCCGTACCTGATACGGGGGTCAACGAGAGCGAGCGCAATGTCAGCTAATGCCATGCCTGCCAGCACCAAAAACGAGATGAACATGATATTCGCAAGAACAAGGTTAATATCCTGCTGAATAACCGCTTCGTACATCAGCCTCCCGATACCCGGATAGGCAAAAATAATTTCCAGTATAAGCGAGCCTGAAAAAAGACTCGCTAGAAGGTTCGCGCTTCCCGTGATGTACGGGTTCAGCGTGTTGCGAAAAGCGTGGGCGAAATAGACTCGCCATTCGGCAATCCCTCGTGCTCTTAGGCTTGTGATGTACGGCTGTCCAAGCTGGTCTAACATTGTGGCGCGTATCATCCGTAAAGAGCCGCCAATTCCGCCAAGAAAAGCGGCTAACAGCGGCAGGAAAATGTGATGCATATAAGAGAAAACAAACTTTCCCGGGTCCGAAGAAAACGGGAAAGGAGGATATGCCGTAACAGGAAAAATCCCTGATACAGACGCGAAGAGCTGGAGCAGTATAAGAAGTAAAAGTCCCGGAAATGCGTGAAGCACGAGGGCGAAAAATGTTACCGCATAGTCAATCCGTGTTCCGGCTTTAGTGGAAAAATAGACACCTAACGCAAAAGAAAAAATGGTAATTAAAACAAGAGAGATTAAATTCAAAACAAGCGAATTTATAATCCGCGATGATATTAAAAATGAAACAGGCGCACGTGAAATTAAACTCACTCCTAAATCATGATGGACGACAACACGGTTGAGCCAGCGGAAATACTGCACATAAAACGGCTTATCAAGACCAAGTTCCACACGACGGGCTTGGAGTTGTTCATCGCTCATACTTTGCGTGTTCTGCCCGGCTCTCCCCTGATTTTCGCTGAACAACTGTTGCAACATAATTTGGTCAACAATGTCGCCGGGCGCGAGAGCCATCAAACCAAAGACCGCAAACCCAAGCAGAAAGAGCATAATCGTCATTGTCAGAAATCTGTTTAATATGTAGAAAATGAGGGGAAAGCGCCGCCTAAAAAGATGAAGGGGCTTCAGCAAAATACCTGTAATGTGACGGACTTTTGTCAGCATTTTTCCTCCCATACACATTTTATGCTTTGAAGGGGAATTTAGTCAAGACGGGATAAGTTACAAAACATTCTTCTCCAATTATCCCATGCAGAGAACAGAGAAGAAAGAATGAAGAGATTAAACCACGGAGGACACGGAGAACACGGAGGAAGATGCAGAAACCATGCCAAAACTCCGTGTAATTGCCGCCGTTGCGTGTTCCTTGCTAATTGTTAATTTCTATGGGATACTTTCCCTAAGCAATGGCAATTGGGTAGCTGACAGCATTGCGTGATGCAAATGTTTTTAAGGAGGTTTGAAAATGAAAATGAAAATGTATGTAAAAATATTATGTCTAATAATTGCTATGGTATGTACCGGGTGTTCTATGTTTAAAGGTATGCTCTTAGAAACAGACAGATATAGTATTTCAGCTATCGAGGTAAATGGACGAGAGCTAAGATTACAAGGATGGTTAGTCAATAGTGGAATGAAATTTGTGAGTTACAAAATTCTTAAAAAGAATGATACAATATTTATCTGTATTTATGGCAAACTTATCTCTCCCTTTGATACACCGGGAACTAACACAAGTGGTGAGATTTCTATTCAATATTCTATACCTGATGATATTAATGTTATTTATATGAGGGGAATAAATAAAAACGACTTAGAAACCGTCTGGAAAAATGAGTGATCTAAGTGTAAAGAAATAGAAGTGTTTAGGACGTTAGGCAATTTGACTAGTAGTTGCCGTTGTGGGTTCCCTTAATATTTTGTCTATTTATTTTTGGTTTTTAAGGAGTTTAGTTTATGGAAGAATTAAAACTTGTAAAATTTTTTCTGACCCCAATTTTTCAAGAGTATGATTACAAAATAAAAAAAATATCAGATGGAATTCGTTTTCAATTTAATAAAAATGAAAATATCCATGTTGATTTTATTTTTATGAATATGGCAGATAAAAGGTTGGAAACTACAATTAGACATCCTAAGATTAGAGATTGTGTAAACTTTCCGTATATAATTAATGGTCCTGAGAGTATATGCTGGAATAGTGGTCGAGGGATGGGTTATGATTCACTTGATGATTTGCTTGGTCTACTTGAATTTCAGATGAGGTGCTTTAAAAAATGGATTTTTGATTTTTTAGCTGAAAATTCATATGGATATATCTTTGATATTTTAAGAGAACAACGAGAAGAAGTCGTGAATAAACCCATGTCGCAAGATGAGATGTCTTTATATCTTGATAAAGTGAAAAAACAGGCTAAAGAAATTCGTGCAAGGAGATACAAACCGGATAGATGGAGCTTAGACGAATACCGTAGTGTAAAGAAATAGAGGAACCGGAATAGACAAATGCGGTTAAAAACTATATGCTAATAATACGATATATGTAGCTTGTTTATCTTTAGGACGCAAAGCAAATTTGATAGCTGATAAAGGCGGTTCTCCAATTACCCACCATTATTATGTTAAAAATATTGATACTATGCTTTTTTTTGACCGCTTGAGACAATTTATCTCGAAGTGTAAGAGATAGAGGAGCCGAATAAAACCAGCTTTTCTGCATGTTTAGTGCGCTAGGCAATTCGGCTAATTTCTGCCGTTACGTGTACTAGATGGGAGCCTTCGCCTGTTTATGAAAGGTTAGGTTGAGGTTTAAAATGTATAAAAAGTCATACAAGATACAGTTTTTTGTGGTAAAATTTCTTTAAAAACGCTCTTGACAAAATAATGATAATGTAATTATATTATATATATGAAGATTATATGGGATGAGGCTAAAAATCAGGATAATATAAAGAATCATAAAATCTCATTTCAAGAAGCTGAAACGGTATTTTATGATCCCAATGGTAAAATAATACATGATCCTGATCATTCCGATGAAGAGGATAGGTTTATAATCTTGGGATTAAGTAAAATGTTAAAATTATTGGTTGTATGTCATTGTTATAGAGAAGATGATGAGGTAATAAGGATAATAACAGCCAGAAAAGCCACAAAGAAGGAAAGAAAAGGATATGGGGGAAATTAAAATGAGAAGAGAATATGATTTTACAAATGCGAAACCGAATCCGTATGTAAAAAAACTACGGAAACAAATTTCCATTAGGATTGATATAGATACAATAGATTTTTTCAAAAAACAGGCTGAAGAAACGGGGATAGCCTACCAAAATTTAATAAATTTGTATTTATCGGATTGTGCCATGCATTCAAAGAAAATAAATATAGCATGGGAATAAGAAAGAAATCGTTTTCCGGCTATGATGAATGGATGACGTAATAATTTTTACTGCACATAACAGGATTGTATACGCTTCGCCGCTAAAGCGGCTCGGGCTACGAAAAAACCCAGTCGGGCTACGCCCTTTGTGGGTTTTTTCTCCGCCACATTTCTGGGGTTGCTGAAACTG
>JAIRUQ010000121.1 GCA_031254315.1 Treponema sp. | reverse complement strand
ATCTCCCGCGACAATTCTCTGGGCGAGCCCCTCGGTAATGGCTGTCTTTCCAACGCCGGAATCTCCGACATGGATTGGGTTATTTTTCAACCGGCGGCAGAGAACCTGCACCGTGCGATCCAGCTCCTCTTCCCTGCCGATAACAGGATCCAGTTTATTTTCACGCGCGAGAGCCGTAAGATCTATCGCATAACGTTCCAGAGCGCTCCTTTTTTTATCCTTTGCCCTCTGATTGTCAGTTTGATCCTCTTCGGGAATACCGGCGAATTTGCCGCCCTTGTCAAAATTGAAAACATTGTCATTTCCGTAGTTATTGGACAGTACGTGTAAAAGCTCCAGACGCTTAACGCCCGCTTTACGAAGGTAGTACGCGCTGTAACAGCGTTCCTCGTCAAAAAGCGAGACAAGAATATCAGCTACATCGATCATTTCTTTCTGGGCGGATTTGCACTGAATCAAAGCTCGTTCGATAATACTGTGAAAGCCAACCGTTTTGACCGGTTCCCCGGTTGTCGTAAGCGGCAGTTTCTGCTCAAAGTAGTTCTCCATACCAAGCTTAAGCTGGCCCAAATCCGCCCCACAGGAGAACAATACCCCCTGAACTTCATCAAAAGCAAGAGCCGCGTAAAGAATATGTTCAGGCGTCAGATATTCGTGATTCCGCAACTTCGCCTCATTGTAAGCCGCGTCAATAATAGCCTGTACATGACCAGAAACCTTCATACTTTAAAGATAACTCAAATTCAATGATTTGGCAAAGGGTTTGAGGGGAGGGGTGTCAAGTAAGGACGAATCAGAATAAACCTTTACCTTAGAATTGTATTTTACGTTTTTGCATGATATATTGTGAATCGGAGGAGCCGCCCCATGAATAATTCTAACATTATCACAGAAGGAGAAAAATCTTTAGGGAAGTTATCCGGCATAGAACTTGATTATACATACTGGCATAGCAAGGACGGATGGTTGATCGGTTATCTTGATATCTGGCCGGAACACTTGACCCAGGGACATGATTTGCCTGAACTTGAAGAAATGCTTGCTGATCTTTATGAATTCTACAAAGAAGAAAATGAAATAAACTTAGATAAAAAAACCGGAAAAATTATACTAACAGCATGAAAAGAGGCGCGTTGATTAAAATATTGAAAAATAACGGTTGTATTTTTATAAAACATGGCGGCAGACATGATCAATATATGCAACCAAGAACAGGTAAAACAGATCAAGTTCCGCGTCATCCTAAAATTTCAGAAGAAACAGCAAAAAGCATTATTAGAAATTTAAGATAAAAAATAAATTAAATATAACTATTCTTTTACGAAAAATTGTAACAAAATTGACAAAAAGCCGTCTCGCCTTCATACTAACGCTATATCATGACAAGAAAAACCGGAAAGGAAACCGTACACAAACTCGTTGATGACTTTGAAAAAAACGAACGTCAGTATATGTCAAAAAGTTTTCAGGAAACGGAGGCTCGTGACCGGTTTATTGATCCTTTCTTTACCGCATTAGGATGGGATTTTCACCAGACTGGCATAGCCAGAAAATTTTGGGATGTTCATCAAAATATCGAAGAAGAAATATTTTTTGAATGAATTATATATTTTTGAGCAATTTCTTCACCATTTTTTTGCAGAAAACAGCCATAAAGTACCTAAATTTACACATTTCTTAATCGTTCTCTTAAGTAAAATAAAAAACCCGACACTCTCGTTAGGTGTAATAGAAAAGTTTTATTTATCTTCATACCATTTTTCATCTAATGATAATTTGTTATTCACTTCTAAATCATTAAAATTATCAATATAATACTATATATCATCCTCATTTGAAAATTGAATACCATAAAGTTTTTCTTTTATTTCACGAATGAATACATCATAATTTATATTTTTTAATCAATTTTATGATTTCCATATTGGCATAAGTCGGTCTCATATTTCCCTAATTATATATACAAATAATATTTTATTTTGTTAATACGCACCTACCTTTCTATATCGTCTAACAGACGATATACGCTTCGCCACTAAAGCGGCTCGTATACAACCAGAACGATAAAAGAATAAGCTAAGAACACACATAAACCAATTTAACACCAGCCTCTCCAGCTTAAATTCAATCCTATCCTTAATAAAAAGCCGATCCATCCCCCAACCCCAAAAGAGAGTGGTAAATATGACCCCAAATTCAGAAATGTATGCTAAATAAAATACTTGAGGGGTGTCAGAGGTAAGCGTGCCGTGCGTGCACGGTGCGCTTGACCTCTGACGAGCCCCCAGATAAACTCTTCAAGCATACATTTCTAAAAAGCCTCGCCATTAAAAACTTGTATTACTCCTGCTTATCCTTAGGCATCACAATCCTAGATATCAACATAGTCAACAACATGATAAAAATGCAGATAACAAAAAGCCCTACCATCCCCTTCCACATAATATCCAAAGACGCGAACAAATCATCAAAATTAATCTTCATATTTACCTCACTATCCTAAATAACGCATGATTAGGCTTAAAACTAAGCCGCTTGCGGCGACAGAAGCAATCTGTCCTGAAACATTCGCGCTTACCGCGTGCATCAAAAGAATGTTTTCCGGGTCTTCTTTAAGAGCCATCCTTTGAATGACCCTCGCGGACATCGGGAACGCGGAAATTCCTGTAGCGCCAATCATTGGGTTAATTTTTGATTTCAAAAAGATATTCAAAATCTTGGCGAAAATTACTCCGCCCCCCGTATTCACAATAAAGGCAAAAAGCCCAAGGAATAAAATTTTAATAGTATCAACTTGAATAAATTTTTCAGAGCGCAGTGTAAAGGCGACCGTTATTCCCAATAAAAGAGTAATTAAGTTCGCGAGATTTTTTTGCGCGGCTTCGGAAAGAGAGTTTAACACCGTACATTCCCTGATAAGATTGCCAAACATTAAAAAGCCGATAAGCGAAACCGCCGCGGGAGAAATTAAACCGACAATAACTGTTACCAGTATCGGAAAAATTATTTTAAGCGAACGGGGAATTGCTTTGTCCGCTACAGGCTCCATACGGATCATCCGCTCTTTTTTCGTGGTAAGAAGTTTTATCGTAAAGGGCTGGATAATCGGAACCAGAGCCATATAAGAAAAAGCTGTAACTAATATCGGTCCCACATAATTCGACTTCAATATCTGGGCAACAAGAATTGTCGTTGGTCCGTCAGCGGCTCCTATAATTCCTATCGCCGCCGCGTCATTCAAATTAAAGCCAAGCAAAACAGAAAGCGTGATAGCGGCAAAAATGCCAAAATGCGCCGCCGCTCCAAAAAGAAAAAATACCGGTCTTGAAAGAAGCGGCGAAAAATCTATCATCGCCCCAATGCCGATAAATAACAGCAGGGGCATTATTTCCGACGCTTCAATTCCCGTCTGGTAAAGCCACTGAATCGGTCCCGTAACTTCGCCAATCCCCGCCATAGTTTGATTTATAACGCCGCTTAACGGCAGATTTACAATAATCGCCCCAAAGCCCATCGGCAAAAGAAGAGCCGGCTCATACTCTTTTTTTATTGCCAAAAAAATCAAAATGACGCCGATGCCGTACATTACAAGGTCTTTCCATGTTATATAGGCAATATTTTCCAGCAAAAAACCCATAAATCTTCCTTTTATATTACAATATCATATTAGTTCTAAATCAACAAGATATTAAATAGTGCCGATAATATAGAAACTTTATGAAAAAAATCTGCGCCGTTTTTGTCTTTTTTGCCGTTTTTTGCTTTGGGCTATATGGACAGGATTTAACCATTTCCGCAGGCGATTTACTGCTTGAATCACGAGCGGACGGCGGCTTTCATCTGTTTATAAGAAAAAAACCCGACATAGCCTCCGTGCTTTTGACGGAGACCACAAGAGACCCAAATATGCGAGCCGACAATTACGCCTACCGCGCGGGCGAATGGAACCCAATCAACGGCGATGAAGTGCGCATATTAAACGGCGTCCCAATTCCACGGGAAAGCCAAATTTATTCGCTCATATCTTCTACTGTTGAAAATCACCCAACTCTCGGACAGGCGTTTCACATATACCTTCCTTACGTCCTTTACTACGGTTATGAAGAAAGCAGACACGGAGAAGTTCACCTAACAGACGGAACTTTTCTTAATATCCGAGCCTTCACCCTACCCTACGCCGATTATCGCGGCTCTTTTAGGGACAACCCTTTTATGCTTGAAGCAAGGCAGGAGCCTTCAGTGCCGCCGCAGGGAAGGTACATGCAGGAAACGGTTGCCGCCTTTACAGAAATAGCCTCGAGCGCAAACGGTGAATTGATCTATTCCAATGGACCGGAAGATGTGGTAAACTTAATTCGCGGCGTACTTGAAGGTGAGAGAGGCAAAACATTGGATATCGTTATATGTCTTGATACTACAAACAGCATGAGAAGATATATCGATCCGCTTCGCCTGCGGCTCATCCCGATGCTTAATGATATGTTAAGCGGTTTTTCTTCATTCAGGATTGGAATGGTTCTGTTTAGAGATTATTATGACGCTTACTTAACAAGGATCGTTCCTTTTACAAGTGATTTCGCGCGTTTCCAGCGTGACTTAAACGCCATACGAGTTACAGGCGGCGGCGACATTCCCGAAGCGGTTTACGAAGCGCTTCATGAAGGAGCGTCAAGATTTTCGTGGGAAGCGGAAGCAAGAGTGATGATTTTGATAGGAGACGCTCCGCCGCATCCGCGACCGAGGGGAAGAATTACAAAAGCAATGGTTGATCGTTTGATCACCGAAAAAAATATTAAGGTGCATGCAATATTGCTTCCTTTATAAGGAGAAAGTTTAATGAATATTTTTGAAGCTGTCATATTGGGAATAGTACAGGGCTTGACGGAATTCCTTCCTGTAAGCAGTTCAGGTCATCTTGTACTTTTGCAGAAGATATTTAATATAAAAGAGCCTTCATTATTTTTTGACACAATGCTACATTTGGGAACTTTGACAGCGGTTTTTGTAGTTTTATGGAGTGATATTTGGACGCTGTTGAAAAAACCAATTCAGCCGCTTACAGGATACTTGATAATAGCGACAATTCCTGTAGTAATAATAGCGTTACTTTTTAATGACACAATCGAAGACGTTTTCGCGTCGGCAAAATTTTTAGGCTTCTGTTTTTTAATCACGACAGCGCTTTTAGTTACAGCCGAGCTTCTTTCAAAACGAGCGAAAAATATCAGCGATCTGAAAAAAGCCGAAGAAATGCGCTGGTATGACGCGCTGGTCATCGGAATTATGCAAGCGGTTGCCATTCTTCCGGGAATATCGAGATCGGGGGCGACCATAAGCGGCGCGTTATTCCGCAAACTTGACCGAGATTTTGCCGCGCGTTTTTCTTTCCTGCTTTCCATTCCGGCGATACTTGGCGCTGTTGTCCTTCAGACAAAAGACCTGATAAAAGGAAGCGCGGCAGAGACGGCAGAAGTCAGCACAGGAGCGGTTGCCGTTATTGCTGGGACAATAACAGCCGCGATTGTTGGTTTTTTCGCGGTTAAGTTTATGCTAAAGATAATAAAAGAACGCTCCCTTTACGGTTTCGCTATTTACACCGCAGTTTTGGGATGCCTGATTATTTTTGATCAGTTTGTTACGCGAATTGTGTTTTAGGTTATATAGCCGTCTTCAAGGTGGGACATATACGACCTCTGTTAGGCAAAGTTTTGCTTTCCCATTTTTATAATCAATACTTATGGATAAATACCAAATAAAGCATAAGTAAAATATAATATTGTTGCAAAAACCATTATTGGATCACTTATTTGTACACCTACATAAAAATTATCTTTTCCATTGATATTTTTATACCCTAATTCAAGAGTAAAATAGTTAATAATATCTGTTTGGCGACTAAATTTTTTTATATCATAAGTACTACCACCGGCAAATATCCTTGTAGAAATAAGTAACCCCGTACTATAAACAATATTATTAAAATCAAATTCATTAAAATTTTTTAAATTCATCCAATTAATTGAGAAAAATGGACCTATAATGTTTTCTACTTCATCATAGTAATTACTCCTTATATTATAAAAATTATAATATATTTTCAAATTAACAAAACTTAGTAATTGAGTTTGAGGATAAAAAATAAACGAATATTGCAACGGAGATAAGAATATGCCAATATTTGTATCAGTGTTCATAATATTAAAATTTACTAAATCAGCCGTAAAATAATAAGATGTGTTTTCATTGTTCGTTAATACGCCATTATAATGATTTAAAAAAACTTTGGCAAAATTAAAATCCAACGAATATATGTTGCTATTAATCAATAAAAGTAAAATAATAATATATTTTCTTTTCATAATATTCTCCAATATATTTATTCTATTATTATTTTGTCAAATATTCAAAAAAAATAATTTCGCCTAACTCCATCCCTTACTAAATAGTCTCTTCGCTGAGACCATAACCTTCATTTTCATTCGCGTAATTCGTTGACTCTTCTCCTTGATATTATTGATAATATTCAATGAAATTTACTTCTCTTATTTGTGGGATATTATTTAACAAACAATTCTTAAGTTCTCTCATAAGTTCTTTTAAGCCATTATTTATATATCCATCTTTATTATAATAGGATAATGCTAATCCATCAGACACCTCATCAAAATTATCTTTGTCATAATCGTAAATATATTGTACCGTAATAATATATTCATCAGAAGACATATACACAAAAGACATTCTATTAATCAATTGTTCGATAGGAATATAAACATGCGCTCCCCCCGTAGGTAATGGTTCAGGGATTACAATCCTTTCTTTTATCTTTTCCGGCAATATTATTGGTATTTCTTCAGGAGGAACTGTTATAAATGATGAAGAAACGACTTCTTGTACATCAAAATCTTGAAAGTTATATTTCAAAATATAATAGATTTGTTTAATTGAAATCTCATATGATATATTTCTGCCAAGATAAAAAATTTGTATTCCTATACTATCTTTATTTGCAAATGATAAACATCCGATAATTAATAATGGAAAAATTAAAAACTTTTTTTTCATGTTTTGATCTCCAAAAATAATTAAACCAAAAATAATAGTTTTGCCAATAATTCAAAAAACATAATTTCGCCTAACACCTTCTTCTACTAAATCGTCTCTTCGCTAAGACCGTAACCTTCGTTTTCGATATTTCCGGCAGGTTCAACGTGAACCATAATGTCGTAAATATTTTCCATCCGTTCTTTTATTGCTTTTTCAACTTTAAACGCAATAAAGTGAGCTTCCATAACTGTCTTGTTTGCCGAGACTTCGATGTCGATGTCGATATCCCAAAGCCCGGCAACCCGGCGCATCCGTAAACGGTGAGGACGCCCTACTTCTTCAACAGAATTGACAGCGTCAAACACAACTTGATAATAAACCTTGTCCGCTCCCCCGTCCATCAACTCGGCATTTACTTCCACAAAAATACTAAGGGCGGATTTTATGATCCACAAACCTACAACAAGCGCGAACCATGAATCAATAAGACCTATGCCGAAAATTGTTGAAAGAACAAGACCGATAAATACTCCTGCCGAAAGCAGAACGTCAGCTGACATATTTTTCGCGTTTGCCTTGAGCATCAACGAATTAGCTTTTTTCCCGAACATATACAGCGTCCAAGTTAAAAGTAATTTACCTATTATCGAAATAATCGTTCCGACAAGAGCCGGGAAAGACGGAACCTCTCGCTCTAAGCCGAAAATAATATTCTTTCCCGAACTCATTATAAGTTGCGCTCCGGCGAAGAAGAGCATAAAAGAAAGCAGAGCCGTCGCTATTGTTTCAGCTCTGCCGTGCCCCCACGGATGACCTTCATCGGCAGGCTTTGAAATTATCCGCGCGACAACAAGGGACATAATAGCGATAAGCACATCCACGGAAGAGTCGATGCCGTCGCCAATAACCGCAAGGCTTCCGGCATAAATACCGGTTCCTATTTTTACAGCGGCAAGTATCGCGTTGCCGAATAGCGCGGTAAGCGAAGCAATTTTTATTATGTGCGCCTTGTCAGGACGGGACTTCTTTTCCATTAGATTATTTTGAAGCATTTTTTATATAAAGTAAAGGATATTTATATATTTTTGTGATATATTTTATTTTTTAATCCAAACATGGGTTATTTCCCCAAATACATATTTGCGAACTTCGTTTGGGTCTTTATACATTTCATTTATCCAATCTTTTGCCTCTTCTGTATAAAAATCATCAGGATTGGGCGTGGTAACTTGCAGTAATCTACATTCAAGAATTAACCTCGCCTCTTCAAAAGATATATTGCCAAAAGGAGTTTTTATACTTTTTAATTCAACTTCTTTCATTTTATTGCTGTCTCTTCCTGTTTTACTTGCCAAGAACATCATTTGTTTTTTATATTCATCGGGAAAATAAGAAATTGAAAATGACTGTTCTTTCATTAACAATTCGAGTGTATAACGGGTTTGTTGAAAGACGCACCATGCTACAGGTTTTCTAAAAAGTAATCCCATACCGCCGCCGCTACAAATCATTGAATTATATTTTTGCTCTCTCCCCGCCGTAACAGCAAAATAATCTTTTCCTACCAATGTAAAAATATCATCAGAAATATCTTCAGGAGAAATTTCATTAAACAATTTATCAAAGTTCATTTATATTTTCTTTACCGCCGTCATTGCTAACAATGTTATCTGATTTTCCGTATCCGCATCAAGAAATTCAACATCGTTAAATTTTAGATGTTCTTTCGCCCAATACGCCCAAGGATACCATATCGCCTTCGGATCGGGTATATTATAACAGGAAGTAATTTCCGCGATTTCTGTCTTTTCCCATAAATCACGCCACCACTGTGCGCTATGAAAAGAAAACATTTCTCCATTCCAGAATGATTTATGGGTTGGCGGATAGCCGCTTTTATATTCTTGAATTAATCCCGGGCATACAATCCCTAGTTGACCGCCGGGTTTTACTAATTTTGAAAAAGTGCACGGAAAATACATCTCATCCGCGCCATAATAATGATAGCTGTCAACTGAAATTGCCGCGTCAAAAAAACCATTAGCATAAGGGAGGGCATGAGCCTCCGCGTGTATCGGGAATACTTTATCAGCTACACCTTCTGCTTTAAATCTTTCGATGTTTTCAGTTGGGTCAGTCCATAAATCATTGGCAAAAACTGTTACGCCAAATTCTTTAGCGAGAAAAATTGAAGTTAACCCTTTTCCGCACCCCATATCTAAAACCTTCATGCCAGACGATAATTTTAAATTATTACACAATTCTTCCAGCAGTTGTAAAGGATTGGGACCCATCCAGTTCTCTTCAATCCATTTTGAGTCATATTTCTCTGTTTTTGGGTACTTATTCATTTATTTTTCCGCTTATATTATTATATTCTTTTAATCTTTTGTCAATTGTGCCGGGAGTGCTTTTTACAAACTTATCTCTTATCATTTCATATATTCTCCAGTGCAATACATATCGATCATAAGTTCTAAATTTAATTCATTTAGCCTTTGTATTGTTCTTTTATCAATATCAATACCTGCATTGGCGCTTACATATTGGTATTTACAAATATTTATACACGCATCTGTTTTTTCAACCAATTTCTTAACACCTTCTTTATCTTTTTCAAGTTCATCAAGTAATATATTTAAACATTCTTCTAATTCATACGATGTCTCATTTAAAAATTTATATGTAATCCAACTACAACCATAATATCCTCTGCCCCGATTTGTTTTTTCTCCTTTTGTCCCACCTTCTGAATATTTTAAATTTGTCAATTTTGCCATTTCTTCCAATGTCATTTCAGATGATTGTGCTTCTAAATAACAATATGTTGCATTTCTCATAAAAACTCTTGCTACATCATTTTTATTTATGTCAACGCCTATACCAAAAAAATAATGTTCATCTTTTATTTTATAATAAAATACAATCTCATAATAATTATATTCTATATTTTTAGACGAATCATTACGATTAATCATAGTTAATGTTTGATCCCCAATAGAATAACGTTCATAAACATATTCATTGTTTGTTTTTTCAAATTCATTTACTTCAATAAATTGCTTTGATAATCCCCATTGAGGATTATTTATTTCATTATCAGCAATCTTCTTATAAAATTCAATATCTATATCCATGATAATCAATAATAATGTACTTATCCTATTTTGTCAATAGCTACATAAAATATTGCAAAACTTTCGCCTAACCTTTCTTATACATAATCTTCATACTGTTAAGTACAGCTAAAAGAGAAACGCCTACATCGGCAAAAACGGCTTCCCACATTGTCACAATGCCAAAAGCGCCAAGTATCAAAAAAACTGCTTTTATTCCCAATATAAAAATTATATTCTGCCGCACAACTTTTCCCGTAAAACGCGCGATATCAATCGCTGTCGCCAATTTTGAAGGTTCATCGGTCATTAGCACAACATCGGCGGCTTCGATAGCGGCATCGGAGCCAAGAGCGCCCATTGCGACGCCTATATCCGCCATTGAAAGAACAGGCGCGTCATTTATTCCGTCTCCCACAAAGGCAAGTTTGCTCCCCGCTCGTTTTTTCCCGTTCAGGCTTTCCACCATGCTGACCTTTTCGTGCGGCAGTAACGCGCCATGCGCTTCATCAAGTCCAAGCTCACGGGCGATTGTTTGCGCGATTTGCGGATTGTCTCCCGTAAGCATTACTGTCTTTCGCACCCCCCTCTCTCTGAGCGCGGATACAGCGGAATAGCTGTCGCTCTTAACCTCATCTGAAATGACAATACATCCGGCAAATACGCCGTCTATAGCGATATAAACTTTTGTTCCGTTTTTTTCGGATTCAATAAAATCAATCCCGTTATCTGACATCAAACTTTTATTGCCGCAAAGAATAGTTTTACCTTTATAATAAACACTGACGCCACAGCCTGCAATTTCGGTATAATCTCGAAGGTTATCCCTGTTTATCTCCCCTCTGTACTCCTGCATGACAGATAACGCAATAGGATGATTGGAAAACACTTCGGCGCATGCGGCAAATTCAAGCAGTTCACCGCCGCTAAATTCGTCCGTACTTTTAATTTCTGTAACCTTAAATACGCCCTTTGTTAAAGTTCCGGTTTTGTCAAACACTACGGTATCAAGATTTTTGAAAGCCTCAAGATAATTGCCGCCTTTTACCAATATTCCGTTCCTTGCCGCCCTGCCTATACCGGCGAAAAATCCCAATGGAATAGACAGAACAAGGGCGCAGGGACAGGAAATAACCAGAAAGACCAGAGCTCGATGCGCCCACACTCTCCATTCTGCGCCTGAAAAGAGGGGCGGCAGAACGGCAAGCAGGAGAGCGAGGACAACAACAATGGGAGTATAGTAACGCGCAAATTTAGTGATAAAGTTTTCGGTCTTGGCTTTTTTAGATGCCGCGTTCTCAACCAGATTGATAATCTTTGAAACGGTAGACTCGCCAAAAGTTTTTGTAACTTTAATCGTTAGCATACCGCTCATGTTGACACAACCTGACAACACCGCATCGGAAACTTCTGCTTTTCGCGGAACAGATTCTCCCGTCAGCGCGGACGTATCGAGCATTGAAGCGCCTTCAATAACAATTCCGTCCAGAGGGATTTTTTCACCGGGTTTCACGATTATCATATCCCCTATAGTGATTGTATCAGGCGCTGTTTTAACAATTTCTCCGTCTTTTTTCAAGTTGGCAAAATCAGGGCGAATATCCATTAAATCCGTAATTGATTTTTTCGATTTTCTTACTGCCATCTCCTGAAAATATTCGCCCGTCTGATAGAACAGCATAACAGCGGCGGCTTCAGGCGTTTCTCCGATTATTATCGCCCCGATTGTCGCAAGGCTCATCAGAAAATTTTCGTCAAAAACCTGAGCGCGAAAAAGATTTTTAACCGCTTTTAGAACAACATCGCCGCCCAATATAATAAAAGCCGATATTAAAACAAAAAATGATAAATTAGCGTTATCCTGCGTTATTTTTTCGATAATAATTCCGGCGGCAAAAACAGCGGCTCCTGTAAATAGTCTTATCAGATTGAATTTTTCAGTTATATTTATTTTAAGATTAAAACTTTTCATGTTAATTTCATTCCTTTATATGTTCAAAACCTTTTTCAAAAATGTCTTTTACGTGCCGGTCGGCGAGCGAATAAAAGATAATTTTGCCCTGTCTTTCGTACTTAACAAGGTTTGAAAGACGCAGTAATTTTAACTGATGAGAAACTGCCGATTTTGTCATTCCCAGCAAAACCGTCAAATCGCAGACGCACATTTCATTGCGGGAAAGCGCCCACAGGATTTTCACTCGTGTATTGGCTGAAAACATCTTGTACAGGTTAGCGAGTTCATTAAAATCTTGAGTCTTTGGCATAGCGGCGCGGACTCGTTTAACTACTTTCTCATGGATAACCTCACAATCACATGAAAACTTGTCTTTTTTCTTCATTTTAATACCCCTGTTTAGTTTTATAGTTGTATAATTGTTCAACTATGTTAATCGTATTCTATTGGGGGATTATTTGTCAAGAGGGGAAAGAGGGAATTTTTGATATTTTTAAGCGAGTTTTTGTGTATGAAAAAGTATACAATTGGAGAAGAAGGTGGTTTTTATTCTGGTTACTCTATTTCTTTACACTACGACGTGGTAAAACACATACAACATAAACAATGCTCCTCCAAGAATTCCAACTTGTATTACACACCGCATATATTTTTTACTAAATTCTAAATAGCTATTATCTCCCGTTTGATTATACTTTTCCAATAATTCCCTACATAATTCAATAAGCGTATAAGGTGTATTAGGAAAAGTAGGTCTACCAAATGGATTTATTCTTCTTATCTTATTAAGTGTTTCCTCGTCTTTAATACTAAACAGATAATCACGGAAAGTGGTGTAAATGAGAAAACTTTTTATAATGAAGAATAACAAAAAGCATCCATCGATTATAGAAAGAATACCTACCACTATGTTCAAAATAAAACTCACCCCTCTTTTTTTGGCAGATTTTTGGCAAATCCTCTTTATAGGAAAAATCACGCCTTTATGATGGTGGTAGTGATTTCAAAAAATCGATCTAATTCCTTACAGCATAAGGAATTAACTTCACTGTAAGTGATGCCACCTCGGAGAATTGAACTCCAGACACGCAGATTTTCAGCGGCATACTGTAAAATCAAATTCTCTCGTAACATTCTATAAAGCAGTATTATGCTCTACTATAAATATTTATATCGCAACTAAAAAAAATGTCAAGTGTTTTATTATGTTCTTTACAACCACCAGATGTCTTATTCAGACATACTATGCAGAAAATTTGGCTATTTTTTGGCAAGTTTTTTACGAATAAAAGTTATGAGATTTTCCTATACCTGGTATTTTTTCCCCCACCTATAACCCGAATTGCTTCCTTGTCTACAAGCCCACGCAAAAGCCGTACTGCCATTGCTTGAGAAATGGTCAGAGCGGTTTCTACATCCTTTCTGACAACTTCATTTTGCCTGTCCAACAAGGCGATTATTTTTTCTTCATTTTCATTAAAGGAAACTTTATTCCATGTCATTTCATGACGAATAACATTTCTGTTCGGCAATGTGATTTTGAATGCGTTAGCGGTTACCTGTAATTCCGGTTTTCTTGCACAGTCGCTATAGCTTCGCATGATTTTTGGAATCCCTGTACCATAAACTTCTATCAAATGGAGGCGGTAAAATACATTTGCAAGATTCTCATTTCGTGGTACGGAAACGCCCAGCAGTATATCATCAAGAGAAACACCATTTGGAAGCCCTCCAATGGAAACAAACTCAATACGATCATCAAAAATGCTGATAAGGGTGCTACTTGAAAAAGCATAATCGCGGTGAACAAGCGCGTTGAGTAAAGCTTCTCTCAGAGCCTCTTTTGGATAGTCTTGCCTATCTTCTCTGGAAAGCCCTTTAACTTCTGCGTGAGTATGGTTGTACATATCCAGAAAAACGAAGACCTCTTCCATTTGTTTTAGCAAAGAACCGGAAAAATCATGACGATCCTTGAACACTTCTTTTTCAAATCCCTCAAATACAGCTAACTTAACTGTATGTACCGATTGATCTGAAAGCAGTAACCCTAAATTGGTATATACACCGTCGGTGCTCTGTAAGTGGAGTGTCCTTTGCTGATTGAGACCAAATGGTACATCTTTCATTTCAAAAAATTGCTCTGTATCATTAAGAGTTAAATCCTGATCAATAGATCGTACCTCTTCATATTTCTCCCCATCGGTTTCTTTAATCATATTGAGGATAGCCGTCTCGCTCGCCGGAACTGATGATGCTCCCTGACGAACATAAACGCCTTCAGGACGTATTCCCTTACCTGCCAGATAATAAGGACAAGCAGTTCCCCTTTGTACTGTTATCACAATCACAGAAGTCTTTCTTATCTTTTCTATCCGGTAATCCACAAAAAGTGTAACATCAGGCTTGATGCTTGAACGAACGGTATTTGTTATTTGAAGGAGGGTCTCGTTGGGGTCATCTACGCCGGTAACTAACTTATCATCGTTAACACCAATAAAGAGCGTCCCTCCTTTAGTATTTGCAAAGGCGACTATTGCCTTTTTTATTTCCTCGGTATATTCCCGCTTAAATTCGGTGGTAAGGTTTTCTCCGCCCTCTATCTGTTGCATATCTAAAGCCATTTTCTTGCTCCTACATACTGATACATACTGATACATACTAATACATACTAATACATACTAATCATTTTGTCAATATATTATAGGCGCGGGATAATAGAAAGATGGTTGGAACCATAAAGCGTTAACTAATTGCCACCTCGGAGAATTGAACTCCAGACACGCAGATTTTCAGTCTGCTGCTCTACCAACTGAGCTAAGGTGGCATAAAACAAGCACCTTGCCGCTTCAAAAGCGGCTTTTATTTAATATGCCAAAAATTGAAAAAAGTGTCAACCGACAATATTTGGCATTTAATTCCCGAAGATAGGGGATTCATTTTGGTTCGAATAATTCCTCAACCTAATAACGCTGTCGGACTATATAAACTTCATCGCTATTGGAGATATGGGGATTCGGCTTGCGGTCGCAAACTTCCTGTTTGCTCCCTCCAGCCCGCCTTCGTGCCTTGCGGCGCATCCATGCGCCGCAGTCCCTTACGGGACGCGGCACTACGGTTCGAATCCCCTATTACTCGCTTTATGCTAACATTATCGAAGCATGTTACCTTTACCGCTGATAGTTATTACTTGGAGATATGGGGATTCGGCTTGCGGTCGCAAACTCCTGTTTGCTCCCTTCAGCCCGCCTTCGTGCCTTGCGGCGCATCCTGCACCGCAGTCCCTTACGGGACGCGGCACTACGGTTCGAATAATCCCTCAACCTAATAACGCTGTCAGACTATATAGACTTCATCGCTATTGGAGATATGGGGATTCGGCTTACGGTCGCAAACTCCTGTTTGCTCCCTCCAGCCCGCCTTCGTGCCTTGCGGCGCGTCCTGCGCCGCAGTCCCTTACGGGACGCGGCACTACGGTTCGAATCCCCAATTACTCGCTTATGCTAACACTTTCGGATTATGTAACTTTTACTGCTAGCAAGTTATTAATGGAGATATGGGGATTCGGCTTACGGTCGCAAACTCCTGTTTGCTCCCTCCAGCCCGCCTTCGTGCCTTGCGGCGCATCCTGCGCCGCAGTCCCTTACGGGACGCGGCACTACGGTTCGAATCCCCAACTACTCGCTTATGCTAACACTTTCGGATTATGT
Source organism: Treponema sp. (assembly GCA_031254315.1). Lineage (GTDB taxonomy): Bacteria > Spirochaetota > Spirochaetia > Treponematales > Breznakiellaceae > WQXQ01. The sequence continues at coordinate 15,224 of JAIRUQ010000121.1, read as the reverse complement.
AACTTTTACCGCTAGCAAGTTATTAATGGAGATATGGGGATTCGAACCCCAGGCCTATTGATTGCGAACCAATCGCTCTACCAACTGAGCTATATCCCCCAGCCTTTTAACATTAAGCAGTAAATTGACTGTTTGGTCAAGAGGCTCCGCTGTCTCAGACAACCTGCGTCATCCAGCCTTTTGTGTCGGGCAGTATGCCGTATTGAATGCCTTTGATCGTGTCGCGGATGTCGGAGGTCAAATCGCCAACTTTGCCGTCATTAAAAACTGCCTTTTTTTCCTGATACGTCAGCGAAGTGATAGGCGTGGCTCCTGCCGCGGTTCCGCTTACAAAACATTCTTTGGTTTCTTCAAGAGCTTCTTCTATCGGGATTTTGCGCTCCGACACTTTCACTCCCCTGTCACGGGCAAGTTCGATAATACTCGCTCTTGTAATACCCGGCAGTATTGTGTCGTTCAACTCGGGAGTTACAAGTTCCCCGGATTTCAAGTAAAAGAAAATGTTACACGATGATCCTTCTTCAATGTATTTGCGGTGTACTGCGTCGAGAAACACACATTCCATGTAGCCCGCTTTTAATGCGTCTGATTTTGCGAGGGCTGAAATTACATAATTGGAACTTGCTTTTATCCAGCCGGTTCCGTTTGGCGTCGCGCGGATTTTATCCGTAACAACAGCGTCAGAACTGCCGCCTGAAAAGTACGCGCTTACCGGAGTGTTGATCACCATTACATAAGGCTCTTTGGAAAGGTTTACCCCAATGCCGCTTTCTGAAATTGTAAAAGGTCTGATATAAATAGAGTCCGCCGTCATAAATGAATCTTTTTCCCAATCGCTTTTATAAGGCGGATAAAAACCAAAAGCGGCATTTCGTTTAACAGTTTCCAAACAGGCTGTAAGGAATAATTCCTTTGGGAAGGGAGGCATACGAAGCCCTTCCATTGAGCGGGCAAAACGTTCGGCGTTTTTATCTGGACGGAAAATAGCGAGCCCGCCTTTTTTTTGCGGAAGCGCTTTTAACCCTTCAAAACAGGCAAGCCCGTACTGGCTTGTGTAATTTACAAGAGGCATATCCTCATAACAATTACGAGAAATTTCAAGTTTGGCGCGATCGTCATCGCTCATAGCCGCTTCTTCTTCCGGCGTCTTGTGAGGTTTTTCCAAAAACTCTCCGTCCCACTTTCCGGCGGAAAATTTCGCGCGGTAGGTGATTGGATATGTGTTTAACGCAAAAGCCATAATAACTCCTTGCCTCTACTATACAATTTATTGAGGGAGTGTTGCAATAGGACTACCTTTTCTTTTTTATATCACGCAGTTTTTTACGCAGGGATTCAGCCATGTTGAAAAGAGCGTAAACCAGCGGTTTGTACGGATAGTCCCAGCTTCCGGGACGGTGAATAATCTGTCCGCCAAAACCGGTCTTAAAACGGTAAAGTCCTGCCATGGGGTGAGTTGGATCGGCATTTGGCGGTATGCCGAAAAGGTCGTAGAAAAGACAACCCGCTTCTTTCGCGTCCTGCATGGCTTTCCACTGGAGGGCATAGGGAGCCATCAAATTGCGATTGTTGTTTGACGATGCTCCGTACAGATATGTCGCTTCCTTTCCGCGAAAGAGAACGATAATTGCCGCGAGAGTTTCACCTTCATAGCTTGCCGTGTACAAGCGCAGATCAACTCCGTCTTTATTATACTGACCGCAAAGCTCAAAAAGTGTTTTGTAGTAATTGATACCGTGTACCGCGATGCCGTCCCTGGCAGATGTTTCCTTTAACAGAGAATAAAATGTTTCAATCTCCTGCACTCCGCTTTCTTTTACCTGTACGCCTTTTTTTTGAGCAAGAGAAATATTGTACCGCCATTTCGGTTTCATGGAAGCGAGAATCTCTTGTGGAGGAGCGTTCAGATTGATGAGCACAGTGTCGGGCGGCTGGACTGTCGCGGCGGCTCGCTTGAAACCAGCGGAAAGGAATAAAGCAGAATCATTCTCATTATTTGTTTCTTGATCAGCGTTCTCCGTATAAAACCACGGTGGCTCAAAACGGATAAAAGTAAAAGTTTTAGCTATAAAAGATTTTATTTTAACCGCGATTTCAGCAGTTAGATTTGCTTTTTCTTTGGCGGAAAAAGAGTCAGGTAAATTCGGTCCCCAAGGAATGTACGCGAATGAAAAACCGGGGGCAAGACGGCGGCAAAGTACAAGAAGCGGGGAAGTTTCCTTAAAATCATTGTTCGTCCAATTAAGTAAAAAAGCCTTTGCACTCCAGCCAAAGCGGGATTTAAATTCCCCCCACATGGCGGATTGCAGGAAGGAGTCCGCGTCCTTGCAGACAGCAAGATCAGCTTCCGTAATTTCCAAATTAATGCACCTCACCTTCAGGAATAATCGCAGTGCATACAGGTTTACCATCCAAGCACAATCTTTTTCCGCCGCAAAGAACTTCATTATCTTTTACGGTAATTGGGTAGGAAAAGAATGTGTCGATGTCTATTTCTGCGAAAGTTGCCGCCGCTTCGTCCCCTTCGGGGAGCAGTCTCGTACCTGTCGGGCAAGAACCTGCGTCCAAGACTTCAACGCGATCTACGGTTTCTCCGTCCTGCCCTACGCCCTTTTTATCTCCCGCGGCAAGCAACATCCCTCTCGATTCAATTCCGCGTAATTTTGCCGGTTTTAGGTTATACGCTACAATTATTTTCTTTCCGAGCAGTTGTTCTTCCGTGTAGAAATTGACAAGCCCTGAAACGATCTGCCGCTCTTCACGAACGCCGCTTACACCCTCACCCGTCTCAAGACAGATAATGTAGAGCTTATCGGCTTTTGGATGGCGTTCAACTTTTTCAATTTTTGCCGCGCGTAAATCCATGACACATGAAAACGGCTTTTTTTCTACAGGGACTTTTTCACTCTCTGTTCGCTCGACTGCCTGTCTCTCCTTCTGAGTCCCGGAATAACGTACACGAAGTTCTTCTATCTTATCGTTTTCAAGTTTTGTAAAAAGAACCTCACTTTTTATCTGCGCATCGCCAATGCCTTGCGGCTTACCTATATTTTTCCAGTTGAGGGACTCGCCGAGTTTAAGAGAGAAAAACGAAGCGATCTTTTCCGCGGCGGAAGGCATGTATGGCTCTATTAAAACCGATAAATCGCGGACAATATAAGTTAAATCTTTTATAACTGACTTTGCTTTTTCGGGAGCGTCATTAAGAAGCCGCCACGGCTCTTTGTCCTGAAAGTATTTATTAGCAAACGATGAAAGTTCAAATATGTCTCTAAAAGCGTCTCTTAATTCAGCGCGATCAAGTTTTTCAGCTATTGAGTCCTCACGCTTTACAACCTCCGCCCAAAAGTTAGCGTCGCTTTCACCGTCAGGAATTTTTCCGTTATAATAGCGCATAACAAAGGAGAGCGTACGGTTCACCAAATTGCCGAGGTTTCCTATAAGCTCGCCATTTACCTTCTCCTTAAAGTCATTCCATGTAAACATGGCGTCCGATTTTTCAGGGCGGTTATAGTAAATAAAAAAGCGCCATACATCGGCAGGGATACCTGTTTCCATCGCGTCTGTACCAAATACGCCTACGCCTCTTGATTTGGAAAATTTTTCGCCTTCGTAATTAAGGTATTCAGTGCTGGACATGTGGTGTAACATAGTCCAGTTATCCCCACTTCCCAAAAGACTGGACGGGAAAATTACAGTGTGAAACGGAATATTATCCTTTCCTATAAATTGAAACAGTTCGATATCATCAGGATTTTTCCACCAATAATTGACAAAATCATGCCGGTCTGTAAAAGTTTTTCCGTTAATAACCTTTTTACTTTTAACTATATCTTCACCTAATAACCCTGTTATTGAAATATAACCGATAGGAGCGTCAAACCACACATAAAAAACTTTATTTTCATATCCGGGTTTTGGAACGGGAATTCCCCATTTTAAGTCTCTTGTAATTGCCCTGTCCTTTAAACCGTCTCTTATCCATGCCTGCGTCATCTGCACAGCGTTATGCGCCCAAAAGCCCTTAACAGACGCTGTCTTTATCCAGTTTTCAAGTTTTTCTTTAATTCCCGGCAAATCGATATAAAGATGATTTGTCTTTTGCAATGAAGGAGTGCTTCCGCAGGCAGAACACTGGGGATTTTTCAAATCAACAGGGTCGAGCAGTTTTTGACACGCTTCGCATTGATCGCCTCGGGCATCCGCACTTCCGCAGTGAGGGCAATTCCCCCTTATATAACGGTCGGCGAGAAATTTAGCGCACTTGGCGCAATAAAACTGTTCTATCGTTCTCTCACAAATAAAACCGGCTTTATCCAATTTTAGAAAAATATCCTGAGTTACTTCTGTTTGAATTGGCGTTGAAGTGCGCCCGAATTTATCAAAGGCAATATTGAACCAGCGGTAAATATCGGCGTGGATCGCGTGGTAGCGGTCGCACAACTCTTTAGGACTTACCTTTTCCTCCGCCGCCTTGTTTTCCGTAGCGGTTCCGTACTCGTCAGTACCGCAAATATAGAGGGTTTCATAGCCGCGCAGTCTGCAAAAACGCGCGAAGGCATCCGCCGAAAGCACTTGAATTAGGTTGCCAAGATGAGGCTCATTGTTGACATACGGTAGCGCCGATGTAATCAGTCTTTTTTTCATATTAAGTTATGATAACTAAAATTAGATTGCTGTTCAATACCGGTAGTCCGTAATAGCTAAATATTTACAAAACATTCTTCCCAAAAGACCTCACACGGAGGCACAAAGGCACAAAGGATAGCGCTTTATTTGTCAATGGCGCGTTTCTATACAAGATTTATCTTTGACTTTAATGATGAAAAAGAAGCATAGAGGATACGCTCAGCCTACTGAATTTTATCTTCCTTCGTGCCTTTGTGCCTCCGTGTGAACTCTTTGGCGAATAATGTAATGTTTTAGTTGTTACAGACTACTAATAAGAGAATTTTACGCTGAATTCATTTGTACGGCTTTCGCCGCTTTCAAGGGAAAGGGGAAAAACAGGCAGGAGACGGGTCGCCTGATAATAGTCATTGTTAAAAGAGTGAAGGAGACTGCCGCAGAAAGCCTTGTCGGAAGTGAGAACCATCTGCACTTCATTTATTACGTCAAGGATTTTAAGATTATCCGTATTTAAGCGTCCGTCTACGTGGACATCCTTTCCTTCCTTGTCCGTAGTATAGAAACGAACATATTCATCGCCTACTCCCGCAAAGGAAAAATTTATTTCAGGAATAAATTGAAATTTCTCCGTAGAACTGCCTGTGTTTTTCAGCATATAAGAAACTGTTAAAATATCCCTTTTTAATAAATAACATTTATTTATTTCTATACTTCCAAACGGAGCATCAAAGCCGCTGGACTGAAGTATAAAACAGGACTTTCCTTTCCTTTCCTGTTCAATAGGCTCGTATTGTTCGTTAAAACAAAGTCTTGAGTTTTCTGAAAAAATATTTTCATCATTAACTTCAAGACACGCAGGGATAATAATATCCGCAAAGGCTGTGCGGCGCCCAAAATTACCGTGTGAGCCGCAATCAAGATAATTCCAGTCCTTGGGAAGATAATCCAGTTCAAAAACACTTGCTCCTTTTGGCTGGATGTAGCAGTTAATTTTCGCGTCCTGAAAAAGATACTCCTTTATTCCGTCAAAATCAAAATCATACTGGATAAGGGACGGTGTAAACTTTGTCTTGTCACGCGACAATTTTTCCGCCCTTAAAAGAGAACTGTATGCCGCTTTACGGAGTTCATTTCTAAGATGTCCGTTACCCGGAGAAAAAAGGCATGAATCCTGCGCCTTCAAAAGTTCTTCTCTCGCGTTTTGTTTTCTGTATTTATCACCTTTTATTTGACTAATTAAAACATTCGCGAATATCATTTTTGAATAGATACCGTTCGCTTCATCATGCTCGATTAAAAAACGGCGAGGCGAAAAATTATTTTCCAGAGCGGAAGAGTTTGGGAAACTTCCCTTTTTGTATATTTTATGGCTTCTTAAAATTTTAGACGGAAGCACTGTTTCTACAATGCTTTCTGAAAGCGATATCTCTTCAAAAAAACGATTCCACGCTGTATCAGGCGCTTCTTCAGGTGAAGAAGAGACAGTTTCGGGGAAAACACTGATGATTTTCTCCGCCTTTGAATTTCCGCGTGCTTCTTCAAATTTTTTGTTTAATTCAACAAAAACATGAGAAAAACTTTTTTTGGCGAGGTCTTTTTCAACAGACAAAGCAACAGGAAAAATCGTAACGATTTTCCCCTGATCTTCGCTTATGCAGGGAGAAAAAAGCTGACATCCCTTCATGCCTGCCTGTTCAAATTGCTCCTGAGAGAGAAAAGTGTAGTTCATATCACTCGATGAAAAGGCGTTTGCAAGATGCTGTTCCCATACCATGCCGGGAATCCAAAAGCCAAGAGGTCTTTTCCCGAAATGCTTGCGAAGGTACGTTGTCATAAGCTCAATCTGTCCGATTCTGTCCTGCAGGGGAATCAAAGGGAAACACGGCTCGTAAAAGCCGCCGCCGAGGACTTCAGCCTGTTTTCGCGTAACCATATCTTCTATTAACATGAAAAATTCGGGATGGTTTCTTTCTACCCAGTAGAGCATCACTCCCGAATAATGCAGTACAGCCTGAATGTTCGAATAACGGTACAGGGTAGAGACAAAGGGGCGTATTCTGTTTTCGTATACAAATTCAAACTCACTTTCCTTCGCGCCTGTGGGAACATGGGCATGAGAACCAATAATCAGATTGATCTTCTCTTCTTTCACTCTGCTCCAATCATCCTAAAAAGCAAAAACGACGCCGTAGTAAAAACAAGCGACAACATCCCCATAGCGACAATAACTAGCGGCTTACCGCGCAGAAAAGCCGGAACCGCTTCAAGCGCGGCACGGCGGCGGATTTCCCTGATTATTAAATTTACAATGAAAATCCCGAATATAAATCCAAAAGACAGTATAACAACTTCAAAAAAATTATCAGCTAAATTTATGCAGATAAACAAAGACAGCGCTGTTATTCCTCCGGGAAAACTTATAAAAGATAAAGTTTCTTCATCTTTTTTTATAATATAACGGAAAATTAGATATTCTAATCCTTCATAAACAACAGCGCTTACCGGAAACAAAAGCACATAAATAAAAATACCGGGAATTAAAGAAGAAATTATTTTAGAAAAAACAAACCATAACAGAATAACAGAAAAAAACATAATTCCCAGTTTAACATAAGTATATTTATCAAGAGGATGCTTTGACTCTACAACTCCTCTAATGCCAAGTCCGCACTGCAATACAAGATTTATTGTAAATGCGGAATAAATAAATAAAAGAAGCGTTATGTTCATTTGTAATCTCCTGTTCTTCCTCTAAAATATTGGAACATACAGATAAAATAACCCAATAACAGCAACGCTCCGGCTGAAATTGTAAATATACCGGTTGGAAGAAGAGAGCCTGCTTTATACAATTCGATCGATATCATTCCATGATAAGTTCCCGGAAATGACAGCGAACAATAAGACAACGGCTCTCTTATAAAAGAAAAAAGAACAAGCAGGACGGAAATGGATGCGGCTTGTGCTACCGTATCCGATACATTATCGTAAATATCTGAAGTGATGTTTTCGGATGAAGATTGAACTTGTTCGACAAAATCCGAATTTGCGCAAAACAGCGGAACAAGCAGGACGGGTATAAAAACTTCAAAGGCGGCAAACGGAGACAACAGCCAGAACAACAATAAATATACGGCGGCAAAAAATGACGCAAGACAGGTATAAAGAGCGCCCCTGCCCTTTATGGGGAAAAATTTATCTTTTAAAATCGAAAACAAAGATGTATACGCAAATGACGAGAGTCCGTACACCCAAAACAGGCTCCCCGCTACAGTGATCGCCCATGAAAGACGCGCGGAAGCCATAATCAAAAGACCCGTGCCCGCCAATCCGCCAAGCGGTGAAAGAGAGCCAAAAAAAGAATTCTGCCGCGCTAAACTCATCTATTTATTTCCTCTCATTTTCTCTCCGTTTACCATATTGTCCTATTATACGCCGATTCTATTCTGCTTACATACATCTGCAAAATACTGTTAGGCAAAGTGTTAAAAATCTGCACAGCGTGCACGCTTAACGGAATTACTTCGTCTACAGAACCTTTATCCGTAACAATCGCGCCGAGCGGGATAAGTATTCCGTCCCGAAAGGCGGCGAACACAAACATTTTATCCGTTGAATTATGCATTGAATACCAGTACCCTAAAACTCCGGCGTTTGCTGATTTCTGCTGAGAAAAGGCGGAAAGCCTGCGCGAATCATTATTACTTATAAGAACGCTGTTTATTGTCCGCAAAAGATAATTTGTCTGCAAAGGTTGAGTAAAAATCCAGAGCATAGAAATAAATAACAACAAGCCCGTTATCCAGCCCAATAAAATAGCTTTATCTTTCATAAAAGATTCTCCTGAAACTTGCTGTGGTTTGATGAAAGAAAAACTCTATCTTCAAAAATCCGAATAAGCGGAGTTAAACAATTTGTCAGCGCCAGCGCGATAAAACAGCCGAAATATTCCATGCACTTGTAACGGAAGAACCATGAAAGAACAGCTCCTAAAACAACGGATAACAATATCCCTATTCTTAATTTCGCGCTACTTGCGGGTTCCGCGGCAAGGATAAAAGCTGTCGCAATAGTGCCGCCTGAAAATATGCCGTATAACATATCGCCGTTCCAGTACATTCCGCCAACATCCCCCGCAAGACGGATAAGAAACGCATAAACAGCAAGGAAGACAAGAGGAATCCAGCTTCGGCTTATTCCGATAACGGTAATAAATATTGTTCCTATTAATAAGGCGAATAATCCCCTATCTGTAATTATTCCGGGACCATTATAAAAAAGAAGATCGATGTAACCTGATGGGAGTTGTATTCCCACGACAGAAAAGACAGTGCCGTTAAAAAATTCAGTAACAGAGTTATCAATAGCGCTTATGTCAGGCGCTACTGTCATTTCAGAAACTGAAGAAGAAGAGCCTTCAAGAGCGTTGGCAAAAGCGGATGACCATGAAAACCTGACAAAAAGCCAGCCGCCGATAGCCGGGTTAAGCCAATTTGCTCCAAGCCCGCCAAAGCTGTACTTAACAACAACAATAGCGAAAGCAGTGCCAAAAAAAGCATAAACAGGGTGAAGTTCATTCGGTAGAAGCAAAGAAAAAATCATCGCGGTGGCGGCGGCGCTTCCGTCCAGTACTTTTTTAGCTCCATCATTACGCCAAGTTAAAAGTAATTCTATTAACAATGCGGAAGAAAGCGCCGTAAGAGCTATTGTTAATGATTTGCCTCCATCGCTAAGAGATGACTGTAGTACGCAGGCAAACGCGCAAGCGCAAACAAGCCACATTCTTAAAGTGCTTGAACGGGAGATACTTATCTGGGGTTTATGGGAAAAAACCATCTTTTGCTCAGGCACTCACTTCCTCCCGATCTTTTTCTAAAATTGTTTCAAATAACGGCAAAGCGGACGGACAGACAATTTTACAACAGCCGCACCCCTGACATCCGGTTATTTCGGCGTTTTCTATTTCGGCAGATCTGAGCCGCTTATAAATAATTTGAGGGTCAAGCCCGACAGGACACACTGCCCTGCACTCTCCGCAGTTAATACAATTCTGCTGACCGTGAACGGCAACCTGCGATTTTGTCATCGCTACAATAGCGTAACATGATTTGCCGACAGGCTCGTCAAGGTACAGCACTTCCCTTCCCGAAAGCGGAGAACCTATAACAATTTTTTCAGGCGGATCAATAAATCCGCCGCACTGTTCGATTACTTCTCCTATTCTTGTTCCGATTCTTACCTTCATTATCTGCGGTCTTCTTACCGCCGAGCCGCCTACAGCCACATAACGATCTAAAATAGGTTTTTTATGTTTAATAGCGTCATAAGCGGCGGCAAGAACGGCAGGACCAAGTATTAAAAAAGAGCCTAAATTAAGCCCCTCTTTTTTTTCATAACTTCGCAGGGCAAGTTCAAGTTCCCTGTTATTGCGTTGCGGATAACGACAGCCCGTCAGAACCAAAGAAGCGGGTGTTTCAAAATTTTTCGCTTCAGAGAGAAGGAGTTCTCCCAAATCTTTTTCGTGATGCGAAACGGCAAAAATAATCTGCAAAACCTTAAAACAGGCTTTCGCTACAATAGCGGCTCCTTCAATAACAGCGTGAAGTCTGTCCCTGCATAGCGCGTAATCTGCGACAAGCCACGGGTCATCAAAAACACAGCGGACTACAAGCGTAAGTTTTTCTTCCAGTCTGCTCGCTGAGATCATCTCGGAAAGCGGCGTTTCTGAATTTTCCATTTTTGTAATGCCGTAATCAGAAATAATTCTCTGCAAATCATAGCCATTAAGAGAACTCCAAATTAAAACTTCTTCTTTTCTGCCAAGTCTTTCAAAAGCGCCTTCCATTCTTATTACATAAGCGTCACTTTCAACACCGTCTCTGTCCGTCCATGAGATTTTTTTCAAGATTCTGCCCGGAACAGTAGCATGCACATTCGCCGAACCTGCTCCTTGCGCTCTGCCAATTAACATTCCTTCACGGACAGCCTCTCCTACAGAGACTATTGGGTAGGCGGACTTTTTCTTTTTCCCGAGTGAAATCACGGAAAGGGCGGGAAGATAGGCGTTTACAGCCTCAGTTTTTCCCGGCGCTGTCGGGTCATCATAGGGAAGTCCTCCCCGTGGAAAAGAATATATTTTCATTATGCGTCCTTCCGGTCTCGCTTAGTCTTTCTATTATTGTACACCAATGACTTATTCAAGTTAATACCCGGCAAGCGTAATTTTTCAGAAACCCGCCTTAAACCGGACAAATCGATCTTTGAGGAAGGATCGTCTTTTCTTTTGATAAAAAGGGGCGGCAAAAGGAACAAAAGCAATACCAGTAATGACAATTTTTCCGCGATTCCGCCTAAACTGCCGCTTGTATTCGTCCTTTTACTGTTGTTTACATCATGAAAAAACTCCATTAGACGTTTCAAAGGGAAGGGGGGGAATTCGCTTAAATTGATTTTTTGGCTTACGCTCATCGTATTTATGGAAGGAAGTCCGTCTTTATCAAAGGAAAAGTCAGGAAAAGCGGCGGAAGATGTTCCCAACTGCCGTGTAGAAAACGACGCCTGATACGCTAAATGCTCATAATAATCATGCTCTTCTATAAGAGAGTCAAATTTTCCGTTCGCGGAATAAGAGGCGGACATATTGGACGCGAAGAACATTATAACAAAAGCGCCAAGCACAAAGGGGAGCATATAAAGTGAAAAATTAAATTCCGGCAGTTGTTTTCTCATGATCATTACAGGAGTGAATCGTCTATGATTATCAATAGAAAGGGACGGCACTTTAAGGGAAACAAAGAAAACAAACGAAGAGGCGGCAAAAACAGAAATTAAAAATGAAAACTTTAACTGCGAAAAAATAACAAGGACGGCAAAAGCAGACGCGAACAAAGGAAGGAAAGCCCAAAATAATCTGTATGGTAAAATTATTTCTTTATAGAGCCGTTTAAAGAAAGCGGACTTTTCTTTTGGGCGGGAGCCAACCGGATTTACAAGTTCGTTTAACGGCTCTTTTAACAAAATGAAAAGCCCAAAAAACAGCGCGGCGGCTCCTATTCCAACAGCGCCAAAAAAGGAAAGGGCGGACAACACAGGAATTAGTACAATTATATTTCCGATTCCTCTAATAGATTTTGCTTTAACATAAGAAATTATAAGCATAGCCAGAGAAGACGCGCCGTAAATTATAAAGAAAAAGTATAAAGGTCTTTCAATCCCGTAATAATTAACAGAATAAGTAATATCGTCTAACAAATCGCTGAACTGTTTATCCAGATGTGAAGAGTTCCAGTTTCCCGCTCTCAGCGGAATATAAACAAAGCGTTTGCCATCTCTTATAAAAACATTTCTTAATTTATCGGCGTATCCGTCATTGCGCGGATCAAACGGGAAAACCCTTGATGAATACTGATCCAGAGGGATTGCCCTTACCGCGTCAAATTCATCGAGCATTACCCATTGTGATGATTCTGAAACAAGAGCTCCTCCAAAATAGCTGTCGTTTGTTTCTAAAATAGAACGAAGGGACCTGTCGTCAATTTCAGCGTCTGTAGTAAGCACAGCGTAACCGCCTTTGAACTCCTCATAGCCCATTAAAGAGCCAAGGATAAGAAGAACAAAAGCCGCCAGCAGAGAAATTGTACTTACAAGCAACACAGAGCGAAAAAAAGACATATCACATACCTATATAAGGTAGAAAACAAACGCAATTACGATGCCTAACAAGGCTCCTACAATCACTTCCGGCACTGAATGACCTTGAATTTCTTTTACCGAGCGGAATTCCAGACCGGTTAATTTTGCGGATTGTTTTCCAAGATTATTAAGAGCCTTTGCCTGCATACCGGCGGCTCTTCTGACCCCTACAGAATCACGAAGAACCACCATAGCAAAAACAAGGCAGAGAACAAAAAGATTGGAGTCTACGCCTTCAGTTATTCCCGCTGATGTCGCAAGAGCGCATACAGCCGCCGAATGACTTGACGGCATTCCTCCTGTACGCCAAATGACAGTTTCAACCGCGACCAATTTGCTTCTATTCCTGTTTCTAAGTAAATAAAAAAACAATTTTAAAACTTGAGCTATACACAAACTGGAAACAGTCGATAAGAATAATTTATTCTCAAATAAAGACTTGATGGCTTCTGCCGCTGTCATTATTTCATAGTCTATTAATATGAAGATTTTGTCAAGATGTGGGGAGTAGGTTAAGAAGAAGATCAACCACGGAGAACACGGAGGACACGGAGAAGGAAGAGAAAACACATCAAAACTCCGTGTTCTCCGTGTCAGGGCGCACTGCTCAGGCTAAAGCCTTCGCGCATTCTGGGTCACATTGAACTTCAATCTGCGCCACGCCGTGCTGACTTTTATCATAGACACGACTTCATCGTGTCTATTTGGGCGTGTGGTTTTACATTCTTTCTGAATATGTCGGTTGATAACGAAAAAAATGAAAGATACAATGAAAATTGATGGATTTAATTACGGGCGAAAACGACAATGGACGCCGCTTGGACAGGATTCTCCGCAAGGCATTGCCCGATCAAAGTCTGCCGCTGATACACCGTCTGATACGCCAAAAAAAGGTGCTTGTAAACGGAAAACCTGCTGTCGCCGGCGACCGTATTGTTACAGGGGCGACAATCAGCATACCTTCCCTAAAAGGACAAAAAAATGTTTTCCCTCTCCCAAAACTCCCCGCCCCGGAAATCATCTGGCAGGGGTCAGGGCTTCTGGCTGTCAATAAACCTGCCGGTTTGTCCGTACACGGCCACGGCAGTTTGGACAGCATGGTTCGCTCTTATTTGACAGATAAGCTTTCTTTGTCATTGTCGTTCAAACCCGGTCCTCTGCACAGGCTGGACAAGCCTTCAAGCGGGATTGTCGTTTTTTCTACAAGTCTGGAAGGCGCGCGTCTTTTCAGCCTTCTCATGCGTGAGCGGAAGGTGAAAAAAACTTACCTTGCCGTTGTTGAGGGCAAAATTAAAACCGAAGAAATCTGGCAGGATGAACTTGTCCGCGACAGAGAAACTAAAAAAACTTATGTCTTGCAGAAAAAGTCCTGTGGCAGTAAGGAGGCGGTTACCAAAGTTATGTCGCTTGCGACAGATGGCGATTATTCGCTGATAAAGGCGGAGATTGCCACAGGAAGGACGCACCAAATACGCGCGCAGTCTGCGGAGCACGGTCATCCGCTTGCGGGAGACGTAAAGTACGGCGGCGCGAGAAGTTCGCAGATGAGCGGTTTTTTTCTGCACGCATGGAAGATTGAATTTTTAGAGTATTCGATTGAAGCGCCGCCGCCGTTGATCCACGGCAGTTTGCCTTACAGGCTTTTTGAGCGTTTTTCTGAAGGGGAGAATTTCTGAAATTTCTACAATATATTACGGGATTATGAAAACTTCAAAAGGCTTCCCTATTTTATTAGTTTATGATAGTATTATAACAATTCAGGAGGAATGAAATGGCGGTTATATGTAGTAAGGGGTTAATAGGGAAAACGGTTCGGATTGCGGCGTTAGGGAATACGTCTCCGATTATGGTTGTAATTGATGTTGATGAAGAAGGTTCAAAAAAAGTAACGGTTGGTTGGCTTGATAAAAACAACAGTTACAACAATGCGGTATTCCCTAGTTCATCGCTTGATAAAGCGGATAATAAGGCAGCAAATGCAAAACAGAGCGCACCAAAAACTACCGTAAAGAAGAAAAGGTAAACTGCAACATTAGCCGGAGAGGCGCCGGCTGGAGCGTGGGGGGAGACTTCTCCCCTCATAATTATTTTTAATAAAATTTATTAACCTATTGACAAAAATGAAAGGAAAACATAAGTTGTAAATAAAGACAAATATAAAATTGAGGAGAATATATGGATATTCAATCAAAGCCTTTGCTGGTCCGTGTTAATGAATTAAAAAATGAAGATTTACCTTCCTTAAATGCTTTAGAAAAGATTTTTGCTGAATATAGTAATTCAATACCGGCAAAACTGGAAGAAAAATTAAAAACTTGCAATAGTTATGATGATATAAAGAAAGTAATTGAAAATTACAATGATGACGAAAGTAAAGAAGATAAAACAACAAATACAACACCTCAACAACGGACAAAAAAACCTGTAAAAGCTAAAAAACCAACGCAGGCTAAAAAAGCTGTAACAACTAAGAAACCAACACAGACTAAAAAAGTTGTAAAAGCTAAGAAGCCAACACAGACTAAAAAAACTGTAACAACTAAGAAACCAACACAGACTAAAAAAGCTGTAAAAGCTAAGAAGCCAACACAGACTAAAAAAACTGTAAAAGCTAAAAAAGTAACAACGAGAAAATCACGATAATAAAACTCATATCTTTTGTTCCCGAAACGGCGTAGCCGTTTCGGAGGATAGCGGCTCATGGTGGCGGTATGGGATTATACTTTGAATTCAGGCGGCAGTGGATCGGTTTTGTTCAGATCTATGAGTTCTTGGCTCAATTGCTTTAACGCCGCCAGTTTTTTCTGTTTTTCGTAAATACCGGTGCTTACGGTTTCAATGGTGAGGGAAACCTCTGAACCTCTGACAATTTCACACGGTTCTTCCGGTATGAAGACATTTCC
>JAIRUQ010000100.1 GCA_031254315.1 Treponema sp. | reverse complement strand
CTTTATTTGTTCTTGTGTCTGTTTTTCCGCAGTTTTTTCTTGCGTTTGTGAGTGGCGATTTTTCGCAGTTTTCGTTTTCTTCCGCAGGGCACTTAACTTCTCCTTGGATTAAGATGGTAGGGATAGTATGGGGTGCTTCGCAAAAAAGGTCAAGTAGGGGAATGGGGAGAAAAGGCGGCTTTTACCCCTTGTTTTTAGGGGCGGAGGTACGATTGCTTGTCAAAACATGCCTTTAATCGTATATTGGCAATATGGATACAGAAACCCTGAAAGTACTGGCACCGTATTTTACCTCTATTCTGGGTGCGATTGTCGCCATTGGAATAGCCGTCTATAACAATTCCAGCAAGACAAAAGCCATTCAAAGCAAGCTGACCAAGGTCGATGACAAGTTAATCGAAGTTGATGAGGACTTGCAGGGGCTAAAAAAGAACCATTTTTTCCACTTGGGGAACTACCTGAAAAAACTCAACGCCTTCCTGCATCGTGTCAAACTCATGGATGATGTCGAAAAAGTTGATATGGACTTTCTCGCCGACGGGGTGGCGGGGAAGCAGAGCGGATAGTAGTAAGTGTAAGACCAAGATGGTGTATGAAATATCATACAGATGATTCAAATCATAATGATGGAATTTCTTGTACGTGTATCTGCTTGTATCTTGGCTGTCCTAAAAAATATTTGAGCTCCGTAACATCACTATATGTTAAGATTAGCTTTCCGGCGCCATAGTAATATTCTCTGGGATAATTGAAATATCCCATAGAAGGCCGCTCATACCATAATTTATATGTTTTACCGGCTTCAAGCGGAGGACATTTCAATATTCCCCTTCTTCTATATCCAGGTTGATCTTCACCATTTTTATAAGACTGATAAGAAACATACAACCTTAAATTGAACGATCTTCCTGCCGGAAATTGAAAGGGATACCATCGTGTTCCTTCTTCAGGAGCTGGTAATTGTTCTCCTTCAAAGTCTACAAGCCTGATAGTCCAATTATTGTGGAAAATAATCGTGGCTGTTCCATTCGCATTTTCATCTTGCCCAAATGTATACGGAATATTCTTTATTTTTGGTGTTGGTGTCGGCGTTGAAAAACATCCAATAAAGCAAAACGCCGCAATGGCTAAAGCAACATATAAGATATTAGTGTTTTTCATAATTCCCCTTTTAAAAAGTATCGACATCATCATATTTAATCACGGTCGCAGCCGCAGACCGCCACTTTGCTTCTTCAATGGCATCTTCAATGGGATGGGGAATCTCAATAACACCTTCACTAATAAGCATTGCGGTAATACAACCAGTTAAACTGCCGGCGAGCATTACCAGAACCAAAAACATGGCGATTTTTCCCGCAATCTTGTTCATAAAAAGCCCCCATAAAAAAATAATTTTAGCTGAAATTGCCATCATCGTCAAGAAAATAGTGAATGAAGACCTTCCTAAAAATTCGTGAAGACCTTCCTAAAAAAATTGGAAGGCATGGTGGTTTAGTTAGTAACAGAATCAGCCTTTTTTTTCTTGACTATAGTATTATTTTTCCAACGTACGTATGTACGGGGATAAACTGCCCTTATAAAACGGGGTAATTTTCAAGGAGTATGTTATGCGATATACAATCAAACTTATCGAAGCTATGCGAAGCATAGCAATTATCGCCTTTGCGGTGGTAATCGGATTCTCAATGGCGGCCTGCGGAGATGATCCCGGTGACGACCCTGGCCCTGGTCCCGGAACCGATCCCTTTAAAGGAACATGGATAAGCGCCGATGTAAAATGGATTGCCGCAAACGGATCATGGAAACAGTATACGATTCCTGAAAACACCGAAGTTATACGGGGTACCTATACTTATTCCGGAAACACAGTAACGGGAAAAGTAGTGAGCGTTAATACTGTAATGTTTGACGGAGAGGATACCTGGGTTACTTATGCAAATCTGAGTGATGAATATAAGGGATACATGAGTGGTGATACATACATCTTTACCATTGCCAATAAAACGTTTTCCCTTTTGGGGTGGACTTTTGTAGTTCCACCCGATTTTAACGGTTCATGGTCACATACTGCCGAGATACCGGATAATGTTACTATAACCAACGTTATCAGCGGGAGCGATGTTACCATAAAAATGGAAGGTGACGACTTTCAAAAAGGAACCTTCGCATTTTCCAGCAAAAGGATTTATATGAAGGTAACCCATGAATGGGAAAACGGCGCATGGGAAACGGTAGATTGGGACGAAGACATAACTTTTGAGTACGTCCTCAACGGAAGCACATTAACACTGTCTAATGGTTTGGTCGATGGGGATCCGCCTTCTGGAGAAAAAGGTAAAAATATGCCCCTTTTTGAAGGCACTTGGACTCGTCAATAGGACAGAACAGTTGGGCGGGGGGTGTCGGGCGCGTTTTTGGGACACTCCCCCAACTTTTGGCAGAGTTCCTGCGATCATTGAAAGTATGAGGGTTTTTCACGTTATTCTGTCTTTTCCCCAACGCCAGCCTTTTTAGGCTGAATTTTAGGAAAAATCATACTTTTTCCTTACCCATCTCATACTTTTTCCTGATTGTTATCTGAAAAGTCCTGTCTATAATAAGGGTATAAATGGTGTAATTGCCCAACCCTCCATAAAAAGGAGTTTAAGATGAAGAATGCTTTTGCATGCGGCATTTTAACTATAATTTTTTCGCTGGCATTGATTACTTGCGACGATGGCTCTACCGGCGGTGGTAACGGCGGCGGCGATGACAACCCGGCGGATGAGATAACAATATCATTCAATGCCGATGGCGGAACCGTTACGCCCTTGTTCATAACTGCAAAGGCAGGTACGACGGTAACGTTACCGACCCCGGTTAGGGATCGTTTTTTCTTTACCGGTTGGTACAACAGCTACGGGATTAAACTCAGTGATGGAGAAAACCGCTATACCGTCGTTGGTACTGATCCTATAACAATGATCGCTAAGTGGACGGTCGATTCAAGTTTTTACACGGTAACGTTTGACGCAACCGGCGGAACCGTTACGCCGGACTCTATAACTGAAAAAAAAGGTAGCCCCATAATATTGCCGATCCCGACCCGGGACGGTTATGTGTTTGAAGGCTGGTACAATTCTTTTTCAGGTGGATATAGCTTAGGCAACGGCGGGGATAGTTATAACCCTCCCATTAACGTCGCTAACTTCATATACATGTATGCCCGCTGGAGTGTGCCGTATACATATACGATAACGTTTATTTCGGAGGGCGGTTCAGAGGTTGAACCTATAATAACCGGGCAAAATTCGGTCATAACCCTGCCTACCCCGGTACTGGAAGGATACGGATTTGCAGGTTGGTTCAGTTCGGCGCAGGGTGGAACCCAATACGGCGTTTTGTATGGAGACAATTATAATTATACGGTTCCTCCGGTTAGCGGAAATACCTCTATAACGATGTATGCCCGATGGGTGATTTTACGCACGGTAACGTTTGACACAACCGATGGAAAGACGCCTACGTCTATTAGCGCGATGGAAGGTTCGCCAATAGTTTTGCCTTCTCCAACCCGGTACGGCTATATTTTTAAGGGTTGGTATAGCGAGAAGCAAGGCGGAACCAAATATGGTGTTACTTCATTCAACTTATTTACGGTTACCGGCGATATAACCATGTATGCCCAGTGGTGGCCTATATACACAGTGAAATTTGATAAAACCGATGGAACTGCGCCTACGACCCAAGACGTAAGTGAGGGTTTCACTCCTCCGGGAATTACAATAAATTTGCCTACTCCTACGAGAACCGGTTATACGTTTAACGGCTGGTACAGCGCGGCGCAGGGCGGAATCAAATACGGCAACGCAGGAGCCAGTTATGCCGTTACCGGCGATATAACCATGTACGCTCAGTGGACGGAGATACCGCGTTATACGGTAACGTTTGATCCAAACGGCGCGGCAAGTACGCCTGCGCCCGTAACCGAATATGTAGGTACGTCAATAAGACTGCCTTCCCTGAGTAGAACCGGTTATTTTTTTAGAGGCTGGTACAACGCGGCTTCGGGCGGAACCCTATACGGCATTGACGGAGTCAATTATACGGTTAACGGCAACGTAACGATGTACGCTCAATGGACGGTTCGTCAATATACCATAACGTATAACGCAAACGAGGGAACCGTTACGCCTACATCGCAAACTGAGAACTACGATGCGTTAATAGCCTTACCTGTGCCTACCAGAACCGGCTACACGTTTAACGGCTGGTACAGCACAGATGTGAGCGGAACCGGAACCAAATACGGCAACAGCGAAGGCAATTATACCGTTTCTGCCGCCAACGTAACGATGTACGCTCGCTGGACAATTAATAGGTATACAATTTCGTTTGATGCAAACGGGGGAACCATTATATTAGGGTGGTCGGAGTCGGTTAATTCAACATATAATTCAAGCATAACCTTGCCTACTCCAACGAGAGACGGCTACACGTTTAGCGGCTGGTACAGCGCGGCGCAAGGCGGAACTAAATACGGCAATGCCGGAAGCAATTATACCATTCCTGCCGCCAACATAGAGATGTATGCCCAGTGGTTAATTCATTGTACTATAACGTTTGATTCGAACTACGGTTCAAATGTTTCACCCATAACCGGCGTGCCGGAAACTTCTACAATAACTCTGCCGACTCCGACATGGACCGGCTTCCACTTTGACGGCTGGTTCAGCGCGGAGACAGGCGGAAACCTATACGGCACAGGCGGCGGTAGATATACCGTTACCGGTAACGTAACCATGTATGCGCAGTGGACGATTGAGTATACGGTAACTTTTTTACCCTCAGGTTCAAACGGCGGACCAGATATTGCGCCAATAACCGTGCCGTCAGGTACCCGGATAACCATGCCCAGCCCAAGTGAATATGCCCGTGTCCTTAGGGGTTGGTACACCGAGCCGGAAAGAAAGGGGGATCGCTACGCCCCCGGATCCAGTGTTGTGATTACCGGTAATCTGACGTTGTATTCGTGGTGGGATTATAATTAGTAAGCTTTAAAAACCGTAATGATTAGAATCATGGGGTGCAGTAGGTGAGAACATCATTCCCCGCCGTTGTACGTTAATGTAAAATGGCGGTTTGTTCCCCATATTTCCCCAACGCCAGCCTTTTTAGGCTGAATTTTAGGGAAAATCATACTTTTTCCTTACCCATCTCATACTTTTTCCTGATTGTTTTTTGAAAAATTAGTCTATAATAAGAGTATAAAATGCGGGTTGGCGCATTATTGCCCATGCTTGCGCTTGCGGCGAAATCGAAGAGGGGGATGTATGAAAAAGATGATAAAAAAAGTCGCTATGATTCTAATACTGGTAATGCTATGTAATATGTTTACCGGTTGTGGTACGGGAGGGGGAGAAGCCTTACTCGGGTTTTTTCTTATTCCTATTCTTGCGGGTTTGGCTGTGGCTGTTATCTTGCCGGCTCTAGCGGCTGTTGGAGATAGCGCTATAGACAGCGCTAAATTGGCAAGGAGACCTCCCAGAAGGACTAATCCGTATCAATATGAGAAGCCCATCTCCGCACTGCAAGAAAGGGAGCGTTCTTCTTTCGCGGATAAAATAGCCCTCCTGCCTGAAGGGGAACTTGTCTCCATTATAGATGCTGTTGACTCTATACCTGAAGAAGAACTTAATTTATTTATAGGCAGACTAAACTCCATGTCTGAAGAGGAAATAGTTTCCCTTATAGAGTCAATGAATTCCTTTTCCGATAGAGAATTTGTCGCTATTTTGGAAATGTTAAACTCCATGTCAGAAACGGAGATTATCTCTTCAATGAGGGAGTTAAATTCCCTGCCAAGAACGGTTCCCCTGCATAATATTGTACGGAATTCAGAGGTCGATATTTCCGGGGAAAGAGCGTATGTGTACCAGCGAATACAGTATTAAATTAAGGGGTAAATTATGAAGAACAAAATTATTTATTTGTTTGTTTTGGCGTTAGTATTGTTATGTATTACAGGATGCGCAACTAAAAGAGTTGTTGCACCTACAGCCCATCCGTATTCATTTGCGCAGGACGGCGATAGCGGAACAGCCACAATAACTTTTCAAAGCACTCCAAATAAAGAAGGCGTTGATTTGCATTATTTTGAAGGCGTTGAATTACCAATACCCGAAAGAGGGCAATATTGGGCTCCTGTTACCTTTCCGGCAGGGAGACCGTTTACATTAATAGTGAATGTCTATAAAGCCTATACTGAGATAGGCAAGGAGAGAACTTTTAACTGTCCGGCGTTGAATGCCGGAGAAAACTATAATTTACACTTGAAGGTTTCCGGTTTTTTATTCATAAAAAATTACAGTCTTGTACTAACAAGTACAAGGACAGGAGTCGTGTACGAACAAAAAATAGAAAACTGGGTTGAGCTATAAAAATTTATTATCAAAGGAGTTTTGTATGAAAAAGATTGCAAAAAAAATTGCTTTGCTTCTGGTTCTGGTAATGCTTGCTAATAGTTTTTCAGGTTGTACGATTTTTTATTTAACATCAGTGCCTAAAGAGGAGATTGATAGTAGTGAGCTTGGGTTTTGTATAGGGCTTGATCTTCTTGTGTATGGTGTGCCGCTATTATTATACGGATTAGCCTTTTTAGTAGCCCCCCGCAGTAATTATGCAAGTGCGGAAACTATAAGACCTGTATCTGAAGAAGTATATAATTCTTTGGCGGAGAAAATAGTCTCCTTGCCTGAAGAAGAAGTTGCGTCTTTTATTAGGACTGTTGATTCTCTGCCGGAAGCAGAAAAAACGTCGTTTATAGAGAAAATAAACTCCTTATCCGATGCTGAGTTTGCTTCTTTGGTAAGCGCATTTACCTCTGCGCCCGAAACTGAAATTGTTTCTTCTATGCACAGAATTAACTCCTTAAATGAGCCCCAGCTTTCTTCTTTTGTAAATGTTTTACAACATATTGAAGTTGGCTTTTCGCCGGACAACAGGGCGTATCTTGGGGTTCATTTTAGGTATTAACTGTGCTATTAGTATGAAGATTTGAAGGAAGACGGTAACTTTCGTAATTATAAAGACATAAGGGGAGTTTATGAAAAAGATTATAAGAACGATCGCAATTATTCTGGTTCTGATAATGATTGCCAATAGCTTTAGCGGCTGTACGCTTTTGTATTTATCGGCGGCGATTAATGGAAATGTTAATGATAATAATGGAGAAGGATTACTATTATGTTTAGGAATTGATTGTACATTAATATTTGTGTCGATATTAGTAGGCGTAGTCGTACTGCTCACCCACCGTGGTGGCTACGCAGGTGTGGATACTATAGACTCTTTATCTGAAGAAGAATATATTTCTTTGATGGAGAAAGTAGACTCTTTGCCTGAAGAAGAGCTTGCTTCTTTGATAAGGAGTATTGATTCTATGCCGGAAGCAGAAAAAGCTTCGTTCATAGAGAAAATAAACTCCTTATCCGATGAAGAATTTGCTTCTTTGGTGAGTGCATTTACCTCTGCGCCTGAAACGGAAATTATTTCTTCTATGCACAGAATTAACTCCTTTAATGAACCGCAATTTTCTTCTTTTGTAAATGTTTTACAACATATTGAAGTTGGCTTTTCGCCGGACAATAGGGCGTATTTGGGAGTCCACTTCCGGTATTAACGGCGGTAAGCACGAAAGTAAAAAAGCATAATTTTTCCGGTTGTTTTTCGAAAAGCCTCACTCTATAATGATGGTATAAGATACGGAACCAAGAGGGGTATATGAAAAAGATTGCTGGAAAAATCGCCATGATACTAATTCTGGTAATGCTTGCCAATAGTTTTTCCGGTTGTACTCTTGCGTATTTCTGGTTTGGAGATTTAAGTACACCTATAGGTGAATCTATGTTTGCTCTATGTCTGATAATAGATGCCTGCGTTATAGGCTGGGTACTTATAAAGGAGTTTCTACTTTCTCGGGATACCTCTCCCGGACTTAAAATTGACAAGCTGTCATCTATGGAAATAAGTTCCCTGCCTGAAACAGAGGAGACATTAGACTCCTTGCCGTCAGCAGAACTTATTGCTTTAACACATAAAATTAGCTCCTTGCCGGAAACAGAACTTAATTCTTTACTGGAAACAGCAAGCTCTTTTTCTGAAACAGAACGCGCTGTTTTTACTGAAACTTTTAACTCGCTATCGCAGACAGAAAGAGCTTCTTCAATAGAAAGATTAAACTCTTTGCCCGAAGCGGAACTTGTTTCATTGATGAAAATTTTACAACATATTGAAGTTGGCTTTTCGCCGGACAATAGGGCGTATTTGGGAGTCCACTTCCGGTATTAGGCGGTGGCTTTCCCCCTGAAGGTTCGCCGTTTTAACATAAATATAACTAAAATATTAGTATAAATTATACTAAATTAACATATTTTATGTTAAAACAACCCTGAAATTTTCCCCGTACTGTCAACGTCAATTTTTTCCGCAGACGGGACAGCAGGTAAGCCGGGCATGGTCATGATTTCGCCCGTGTAGACTACAATAAAGCCCGCCCCCGCCGAAATTTTTACATCCTTCACTGTTAAACGCCAGTCTCTGGGAGCGCCAAGAAGAGACGGGTCGTCTGAAAAACTGTACTGGGTCTTTGCCATGCAGATTGGAAGTTTATCAAGCCCCATTTTTTCAATTTGCTCTATTTTCTTATTCGCGTCGCGTGAAAATACAACGCCGCTTGACCGGTAAATCTTTTTCGCTATTGCTTCAATTTTTTCGTTAATGGAAAGATTGACATCATAGGAGTATTCAAAATTGTTTGACTGTTCACAGAGACGCACCGCTTCTTCGGCAAGTTTTACGCCCCCTTCTCCGCCCTTTGCCCAAACTTCCGAAACAGCTACATTGACATTTAATTCCCTGCATTTTTTTTCTACCAGTTCAAGTTCCGCTTTTGTGTCTTTTGGGAAGGCGTTAATCGCGACTACCGCAGGAAGTTTATAAACTTGCGTGATGTTTTCAACGTGCTGTAAAAGATTCGGAAGTCCCGCAGAAAGAGCGGAGAGGTTTTCATTTTCAAGATCGCCTTTTTTTACTCCGCCGTGGGATTTAAGGGCGCGGACAGTTGCCACAATAATAACGGCAGACGGTTTAATTCCGGCGAAACGGCATTTGATATCCAAGAATTTTTCCGCGCCAAGGTCAGCGCCAAAACCGGCTTCGGTTACCACATAGTCGGCGCACTTGAGCGCGAGGCGTGTTGCCATGATTGAGTTACAGCCGTGCGCGATATTAGCGAAGGGACCGCCGTGAATAAAAGTGGGAGTTCCTTCAAGCGTCTGTACAAGATTTGGTTTTAACGCGTCTTTAAGAAGAGCCGCCATCGCTCCATGCGCATTTAACTGCTCCGCAGTAACGGGCTTTTCATCAGTTTGTTTTCCGTAAGTGTAGCCAATAATAATTCTGCTCAGTCTTTTTTTCAAATCCTCGATACCGTCCGCAAGACATAGTATCGCCATTATTTCAGAAGCCACTGTTATGTCAAATCCGTCCTCGCGCGGACAGCCGTTTATCCGTCCTCCAAGACCGTCAGTAACAAAACGAAGTTGACGGTCATTCATATCCATACATCTGCGCCAAATTATTTTGCGCGGATCAATATTCAGTTTGTTGCCTTGAAAGATGTGGTTGTCTATCATTGCGGCTAAAAGATTATTCGCCGCCCCTATCGCGTGAAAATCCCCTGTAAAGTGAAGGTTAATATCTTCCATTGGGATAACTTGCGCCCATCCGCCGCCTGCCGCTCCGCCTTTCACGCCGAAGACCGGTCCAAGTGAAGGCTCTCTAAGCGCGACAATCACCTTCTTCCCAATCAAAGAAAGACTATCGGCAACGCCAACCGTTGTGGTTGTTTTTCCCTCTCCTGCCGGCGTAGGATTAATCGCTGTTACTAAAATAAGTTTACCGTCTTTTTTATCCTGTTTTTTTTGTAGAAAATTATAATCGACTTTCGCCTTGTAGTTTCCGTAGTATTCGATGTATTTTTCGTCAATGCCGGCTTTTCCTGCTATATCTTTAATATGCAGGGCGTGTTCGGGGTATACCGCCTGAGCAATCTCAATATCCGAGCCTGAAAATTTTTTAATACCAGCCATTTTTTGATAATGTAACAGACAGCGTTAAAAGTCAAGTATCATTAAAGCAATTCCCATGTTGCAATTTTTTCAAAAACAAGGATAATAGATATTATGATAAAAACGATTTTAGGTTTTGGCTATTTAGTTGTTGCCATGATTTTCTTATTGCCCTTCGCGTTTACGGCATTGATACTACACGCGCTTGGACTGCGAAAACCAATGAAGGTAATTATTTACCGTTTAGCTCAAGGATGGGCGCGCTCATTAATTCCCGTCGCGGGAAGTACTATTACAGTTAAAGGCAGGGAAAATATACCGAAAAAGGGCGGCGTTTGTTTTGTCAGTAATCACGGCGGTTTCTTCGATATTGTTGTTTTTCTAGCTTATTGCGGTCGTCCCTTTGGTTTTATTGCAAAAAAAGAACTGCTTTTTGTGCCATTTCTTAATATATGGATTTACATGCTTGGCGGACTTTTTATCGACCGTAAGAATGTCAGGAAAGCCATTCGTACAATTAACAAAGGCATCCAGCGTATAAAAGCAGGCGGCGGCATGATAATTTTCCCCGAAGGACACCGCTCCAAAGAAAAGAAACTTCTACCTTTCCATCCGGGTTCCCTAAAACTCGCGACGCAGGCGGAAGCGCCCATTGTTCCTGTCGCCATTGAAGGCAGTTACGATGTTTTTGAAAAGAACAACCGTGTTGTCGGCGCGGACGTAAAAATTGCCTTTTTGCCTCTCATCGACACAGCAAGCCTCCCCACCGAGGACAGAAAGCAAATCCTCTGCGACCGGATATATTCGGCAATAAAAGAAGAATTAGGCGTATAAGAGCGCGCCATACTTGACATTTTTCGATATTTTTTTTAAGATAGAATAACACGCTCCCCGGTTGTGTAATGGTAGCACGGTAGGCTCTGGACCTGCTTGTGGGGGTTCAAATCCTCCCTGGGGAAAATTTAGTAAGTGCAAATTATTTCTGTAACTAAAAAATAATTTATATTAGAAAACAATTCGAGGATTTGAACCGTAGCGCTCCTAAAAAAATCCAAGGCGAAGCCTTGCTAGAATAATCTCGGCGCAGGGCGCGCTACTCGGGCTAAAGCCCTCGCGCATTTAAGGTCACATTGACCTTTTTTAGCGCCACGCCGTGTTGACTTTTTTCATAGACACGGCTTTGCCGTGCATGCTTGGGCGTGCGCCGGGGAGCGCGCAGGCGGACTGGAAGCCCTCGGCAGGAAGCCGAGGGTTGGAAGTCAAATCCTCCCTGGGGAATAAATTCCGTAATAGAGAAGAAAGCGTACTCTTTAAAATCTTCCCAAAAAACCGATAAACGGCGCAATAGAAAAACCTAAAAAATAAGGCTCTGTAACGGCACCTCTCTCTGATACTCCTGCCATGTTAATTTCGACAGTTTCGGTTCTTGTAAATTTACAGTCCAGTCTTAATCCAAAAGTTAAATAACCTTTGCCGGTCATATCACTCATTAAGAGATAACGACCAAAAATGTTTGTGTAAATCCCTATGCTGGATGCTCTTTCTATATGTATGTTTGTTTTAAATGATGCCCCCCCTCCAATTTGACTTGCTGTACCTGCTGTTCCATCTACCAAAAATACGGTATTTGCAAGTCCTATATCAGCTTGTATGCCAAATCTTTCGTTAATAGGATATGCTAACGCAAGCCCGAAATTAAGGTCTAGTTTAAAACCTACAGATTCATCGGCGATATAATTAATCCCTTCTGATTTAAATGCCTCTATATAAGCGCTATTGTCAGCTTCAAACCATACTTTAAAATCACTAGCAAGAAATATACCGATATTTTCTGTGAAGAAATATCTTGAAGTAATATTAATATTCATACCGTTAAATGATCTCTTACCATCTGAATAATTGTCGGTGTTAAAGAAATATCCAAAACCGGATTCTAATTGAAATTCCGCAAAAGCAAAGCCGGTAATTAGAACAGTCAGAAAAAAGAATAGAAAGATTCTTTTCATGAAATACCTCCACTTTTTCTGAATTTTAATATAAAAAGAGCAGATAAGCAATGAGCCTCCGCGGGGTAGAGCGCAGACTTAAAGTCTGACAGGGTAGGTACAAGCTGACGCTAAACTCCGGCTCGATGGCTGTGTCGGATAATCATTTTCCTTGCACTGCCGACGGAGGGATGTATAAAACCGGACTTTCAAGCCTTGCATGTATTTAAATACAGTAGTATTGTTATACCATGACTTTATCAATTACTGGATATGATGCCGCCGGTGTATGGACACAAAATCTTTCCAAATCTGAACAATTGACCGGATGGGAAAAGCCAGCTGGTATCACATGGATTCAGGCGGAAAATATTGATAAACCGGAAGAGGTCAACCGTATGGCTGAAATTTTCGGTATACATCC
The DNA here is from genome assembly GCA_031254315.1 of Treponema sp. Classification (GTDB taxonomy): domain Bacteria; phylum Spirochaetota; class Spirochaetia; order Treponematales; family Breznakiellaceae; genus WQXQ01. The sequence continues at coordinate 28,230 of JAIRUQ010000100.1, read as the reverse complement.
ATTAACAGTCGAAGATATTCTTGATCATACCCATCAGCGCCCAAAGGTAGAAGAATTTGAGAATTATCTGTTTGTTACCTTCAAGGCGGTTAATTTTGAGACGGATTCCGGTCTTTCGCATATTAGCATGATAATAACCGGCGATATGGTACTGACTTTTCAGGACAAGGGCGGCAATGATTTTGAAACTATCAAAAGACGGATTATGAATAAGGCAGGACGGCATCGCCGTATGGGAGCGGATTATCTTGCGTATACAATCATTGATACGGTAGTAGACGAATATTTTATAAGTATTGATACATTCGGCTCGGAAATAGAAGTTTTTGAGGATCGGGCTCTGACAGAAAAGGACGAAACTTTTATTAAAGATATTCAGGGTGTAAAACGAAAGCTACTTAAAATGAGGCGTGCTGTTTGGCCATTGCGGGAAAGCATTTTTATGCTGATGCGTCTTGAATCAAACTTACTTAACAATGACCTAGACCCTTTCCTTAAAGACCTGTACGATCATGTTATTCAAGCCGCTGAGACCGTTGATACCTACAGGGAATTAATTGCGGGTATAATGGAAATAAATATGACTGTTGTATCAAACCGGCTCAATCAGGTGATGAAGGTATTAACAATTATATCAACTATTTTTATTCCGCTTACTTTCATCGTCGGTGTCTACGGAATGAACTTTACTTTTATGCCGGAACTGGATTATGCTCCCGCATATTTCATTGTTTGGGGCGTTATGTTCTGTATCGCTATAGGAATGATTATCTTTTTCAAACGCCGCAAGTGGATATAACGTTATTCGAAAATTTATCTATACTTGTATAGAATTTCATTTGAAGGAGAAAAACATGAGAAGAACTATTAGTATATTGGTTGTCATGTTTATTTTTGCCAGTTGTGCGGGAACACCTCAGAACTCTGATAATTCTTCGGGAGAATCTCCTGAAATAACTCTTGAAGAATACTCAGATCATATAATGCATTATTTTGAAAACAAAAACGATCTAATAATATATGAAACTATAAGCATATATAAAAATAAAAATTATACGGGAATGTTGGAACAGGTAGATAACATTATATTATTTTTCTTTTATGGGATAAAAACTGATAACATAGCTAAATATAACAATTTTAGAGAAATTGTAAGAACACATAATCTGCAAAGACTAATAAATATATTTGATGTAATTGACAATAATGATATTGCATTATTTCTTAGACAGCAAGAACCAAGCCCTGAATTAAATGATATTTATTGGACACTTTATTTTTCATCAGGAAATGTTCAATATATTGACTATCTATTAACAATTATAATGCAATATCATAATGAAACAGAAAATCTAAATTTATATTTAGTTGTAAGATCGGCAATGTGGTCAATAGCATCAAACGCAATGACATATCCCCAAGTCAGAAATTATGCTACAAATAATAGAATATTAAATAATGAATTAAAAAGATATATTCTAAATACTGATCTAAATATAATGCGGAATGAGACTGTAGAATTTATTCGACAGCAGAGAGAAAAGGGAATATGGTAATAAGACCGAATATAAGTAATATCCCCTAAATTAAAGGATGTTTAAGAAGCATGGACAATAAAAAGAATAAAGTTATTATAATATTAATTTTATTTTTTATCGTAATTGGAAGCTATTTATCTCTAAAATATTTAAATAATAATTCTCAGAAAACAACACCGGTAAATACAAATCTGTATACCGGACTTGATGATTTTGAAATTAATGTTAATGGAAATATTTCAATGAAAGAATTTTATGGTCCGCCTAATTATGGAGAAACGCCTGAAATTGACAAAATTGAAGCTTATTATGTTTTAAAATTGCGTGAACCAATTATATTACCGGATGGATTAAAACCTATAGCAGTTGAAGAAATTCAATTAATATTAAATAATACTATAAGCAGGAATTTTAATGCGAATTGGAATTATAATATTAAAGGAAAGGCATTCTTTGCATTTACCGGACATCACCATACGCCAATAATATTAATTGTTGATGAAATATCTGTTTTATAAGGAAGATGCCCAGAAACTGGAGTTTCCGAACATCTCTAGTATTTCATTTTTCTTTCACTTCTTCAATCTTAAAACAATCAGCGTACCAAGCAGGAGCGCGACAACTATTATTACAATATTAAAAATAATTTTAAGTGGAAATGTTTTTCGCTCCGGTTCCGGTTCACTGTAGCGTATTTCACCAAGGGAAAGTATATCAATGGTTCCCTTTAGAATTTCGTTTTTGTAGCGGCTGATGTCATAGACGGGGGCGGTTTTGACGGAATTTATCCCAAATTCCAGCGTGTAGGTTTCTCCTGTGCGTCCCTCAAAAATCAGATCATCAGCGTAATAGCGTACGGTAATAGCTTTAATGTTTACGGGGCGGTCATCGCCGTCGTCAATGGTAACCGTGAATGTCTCGTCACGCGAAATATGCCGGTTCAGCGGCAGGGTAGTATCATTGTAGACCGTGTCGTTTATCGTTAAATAGTAGAGTTCTTTTCTTATTCCTGCCGGAGCGGAAACGTTGCGTATAAACATACTGTCTGTTTCAATTGTCAAATCGCAAAGGCGCAAGTTTTTCAGCCCTTCAATGATAATTTTTGTTGTTTTGTCTTTGGTTTCAACGGTAAAGGCGGGTATAAAATTTTCGATAAACCAGATTTCTTCACTCAATTTGACGCTGTACACCAGATTAACCGTCTCAAAAGAAATCCGCTCCAAATTATTGGCAAGTCTGAAACGGTAATGGGTAAATTTTTGCGAGCGATAGAAATTGACGGCAAGTTTTGATTTCCCTTCAACTGAGTACAATGTATCGTTTTGCACAAAAGCCCAGTTAATGCCGTCATGACTGCCGTATACATCAACCGGTTTGGCAAAACCGTTATTCCTCGTTGTAAATTCTATTGATGTAGCGATTGTGTCGCTGTTTCGTTCCTCGGCAAGTTTGTAATCAAAGAAAAAATAATCATCCTTTATATAAGAATCTGTTAATATCAGCGGATAAGTTTCGCGGCTGGTATTTGTTTCTTGTAAACTTGAGTTAATAAAATAAGGAACTGCCTCTCCGCTTGAATCTTTTATAAGAAGATCGATTAATCTGCTGTGAGATGCGTTGTATACAGGCACTGTCAGGCGCAGGGACTTGTAACGGTTCTCGCCTGTGATTTCAATATCCGCGTCATGTGCAAACAGGGGGAGGACAAGAAGAGTAAAAACAATCAATGGGACGAATTTATTTCTTTTCATTGACCTTCATCCTTTTTGAGCGCAATTCCTTCTTTTAGCTCCAGCCGTTTGCTGAAATACTGGTACACAAAAGAAATGGCTATAAGCGTAATGCCCAGCGCGAAATACGATACAATACGGTAGCCTTGCGTCAAGTTCCAGAGATCAATCAGAAAAAGTTTTGCTACAGCGAAAATCGCCAGCGCGAGACCAAAACGTCTGATAAAAGCAAAACGCCGCGTAAAGCCATAAATAATCCACGCAAGAGCCGTCAGTACATAAATGACGCTTATAGCCGCGCTGGAAAAGGCAAGGTTGTATTGGGCGATCAAATTCTGTGTAAGAAGAATGACAAAGTAAGCTGAAATAACGAGAGGTAGCCACTCAATTCCTTTTTTCCGTTCCGTGATGATGGTTTTAATCATATCCCTCAGCGCGAGAAGGGACAATACGCACAACACTACAAGTATTACCGTTCCAATGACCGTAATCCCCAAGTTTGGCGTTGTTATCCGCAAGTAGCGCGAGGCAACCGGTGAATCGGCTCCGTTATTGATGAATAACCATATAATTCCAATAACGTACAATATAATAGATAAAACTTTTGTTTCCGTACCTGCAAGAAGTTTTATGCGCGAAATAGCATAGGCGATACAAAATGTCGCGGTTATTGAAGCGGCGGAAAGAAGATATATAATCTGGAATACATTTTCACTGTTGGTCATGGCGAATAACACTTTTTCCTGTTTCCAGATGACGTATATCGTATAAATCCATGCGTTTACAAGGGCAATAAATTTGTAGACTGATATAAATGTCCCTCTCATCATTTTCTTGTACATATACGCGCCCAGAATAAACAGGCTTCCAAGCGTAATTGCCAGATATTTCCAGACAAACAGATGATGTCTCCATGGCAAATCAATGAAGAGGAATGCGATCAGACACAAAAGGCAGATGATGTATCCCGCTTGTTTAAATCTTTTTTCGTTACGCACAATTCCGTAAACGGTAAGCATTACGCCTTCGGCAAGCCAGCCAAGCGAGAGCCATGCCCTGCCAAATTGCAGGGGAATGATCAGCACTACAAAAGCAAGCCCTGTCAGGTAAAATAGCGCGCGTATATGCGGCTCTTCGTGCGTGAATTTCTTTTCGATGAGTCTGCCGAGGAGTAAATAAAAAGCGGCAAACGCGATGGCAAGAAAGCCATTATAATCGTCCAGTTCAAAACAGTAAAATACTCCGTACATTATGATACTGCTGAATACAGTGTTAATCGCCAGCAATACTACATCGGATTTTTTAAAACTCGTTTTGGTGCGGTACGCACTTACTACCGGTATTGCAGTGTAGATCAAAAAGGCAAATATAGTATAGATGATGGTTATCGTCATATGAAAGACAGATAATAGTTCAGGGTATTTATAGCTATATCTGTATCCGACAAACAGGCAGATATAAGCAGTTCCAATAATGTTAAGAGACATTCCGATAAATGCTGTAACGCGCCATTTTCGGTTCCATGAGACACCCAGCGCGAATAAATTCAAAATCGCGAAATACACCATTGCCCCGTATATAAGAGCGACATTTTCGCCAATTGAGAACATGGGCAGATAGCCGCCAACAAGAGCGAAGGAGGCAATGATCTGCGAATTGTAACGGGTGGACAGCACAAACGCGCCTGTAGTAAGAAGTACGCAAACGGCGATGGCAGGGTACATACTTAAAATGTGCAAAGCGAAGTAACTGGTAGCCAGCGCGACATACAGAATCGCGATGCCTCCGGCTGAAATTCCGAGGGAAAAAATATTTGGCTTTTTCCGGTTCAGTATTTCCCCTACTGCCAGCATTATTCCGCCAAGAGCGAATATCATCACTCCTTTGAACAAATCGGATAGTTGCAGGTATGTATAGCGCATAGCGGTAATCGCGCCTATGATCAACAAAAAAACGCCTATTACGGTTAGCACATTAAGACCGACAAACTTTTCAAAATTATTTTTTTTGGCGACCGCGCGAATTTGTTCGTCGCTAAGTTCCTCGTTCTTCAAAGCGTCAAGCTGTTCACGCTCCTGCGGCGAAAAAGCTCCCGAAGTTTGAGCGGCTCTCGCTCTTGCCTCCGTAACTTTTTGGTTCAACAATTCAGATAACTCATCAAGTTTTTTCTCGAATTCTTCCTTAGTGTCGATGGCATTGTTCGCCAGCGTGTTACGAAGGGACTTTATCCGCTCTTTGGCGTTTTTCTCAATTTCGGTCAGGCGGTTGAGCTCCTTGTCCGTCTCCGCCCGAAAATAAATGTCCATCTTTTTTGCCGTATTTTCGATAATAGAGTTTTTTTCGTTAAAGATGTGTTCATAAAGGGCGGTTTTTAGGCTGGAGTTTTCACCTGCAAGCGCCGCCGCGGAACTAGAAGCTTTTTCTACAGCGGCGCGAAGATTTTCCGTTTCTGTTTTAAGCGCGGCGTTTTCTTTTGCAAAGTCGCTATTCTCAAGAGAGCGGCGTTCCGCCTCAATCTCTGTGGCAAGCGCTTTTTGATGTTCTGCAATCTCTCCCAGTTTTTCGCCTATTTTCATGTTTACCTCAGGGTTTTAGTATAGCATATTTTAGGGAGTATGGGTGGGTAGCAAATGAACAATGATGGAGTCTATCATTCTCTCTTTTCATTCTGAGTTTACTGTCAGGTAACCCTATCCGCCGCAAAGCCCCTTAATTACCGCAGGAATATTATCGATTAAGTCTGACGCGAGAACGCTGTAACTCGACTTTTGTACAGCGGCGGCTTCCCCCGATTTGCCATGAATATACGCGCCAAGAGCCCCTGCAGAAAAAACATCCAGTCCTTGCGCGATAAATCCGCCAATCATGCCTGTCAGCACATCGCCTGTTCCCGCTTTTGAAAGCGCGTTATTACCCGTTGTGTTGATGAAAAACCTTCCGTCAGGGTTGGCGATTATTGTATGCGCGTCTTTTAACAGTGTTATTACATTAAACTCTTTTGAAAAACCAACGGCAGTATCAATCGTATTATCCAAAATATCTGAAACACTGCGACCTGTGAGCCTACTCATCTCGCCGGGGTGGGGCGTTATTATACATGGCGCTTTCAGTGATTTTAAGATATTAACATCTTTACTAACAGCGAAAAGGGCATCGGCGTCAAGAACTACAGGCGCTTGTGTTGTGCGAATAAGCTCCTGAACAAACTCCGTAACATCGGAACTGCGTCCTATTCCGGGACCAAGAACGATAACATCCGCGTTTTTTATCTCTTCTGTTAAAGCCTCAAGGCTCTTTTTACAGTACATACCGTCTATCTCAGGCACTATTCGCGTAACAGCCTCTCTCTGCCAGTGATGTATAATCGAAGCAACATGCGGTATAACACATGCGCAGACCAATCCACCGCCAACAATATATGCCGCCGAAGAAGCCAATACAGCCGCCCCCGGCATTTCTTTTGACCCGGCAAAAACCAGTATCTTTCCAAAACTATACTTGTTAGTACGCTGTCCTCGTACGGGAAGCAACCGCCCCGCCTCGCTATCCGTAAGAATCTCCGCTTTTGCTTCCCTCCCGTTGATAAGTGCGGAAGGAATCGCCATTTGCTCTATCTCGCGCATTTGACTGCCTGTTACAACTTTCATAATAACATCGTATACGTTTTGCTGTTAAAAAGAAAGGGGTATGCGAAAAAATTCTATCTTTACATATTAGGTAACGATATGTTATAATTCAAATTATCTTATGGAAGACAGCGGCATACTCAAACTAAACGGAATTATCACCGATTACTCAATATGGGACGACACGATTCATTTGTGCGCCGTAAAGTTCCACGACCAATTTAATGTTTACCCGAATATTTTGCTTGCCTGTGATTTCACCTACCGCAAAATAGACCTGTACGCGCAAATGCACCCCGACAGGATTAAGATTACAGACGATGACGGAAATACAGAAACTATTGAAACAAGCTCTGAGCCATACAATGGTTTAAGCCATTTCGCCACAGAGGACTATGAACTTGAATGTTGCATGGATTGTGCTTTAGCGGAAGGCTCTTTCACCCTTGTTTTTGACGAAGAGCCTGATTTTGACGGCGAGCCTGTAGAAAAACCTGACGAGACGGAGAAGATTTACACTTACAGGAAAATTGCTTGACGGTTATTTTGATAATTTTTTGAGTATACTTCCTGCCAATAGGTTATTGCAATTCCATTGATTCTATCCCAATTCAAGGCACAAGTAAAGTGTCATTCCAATTTTCAGGCAGGGCAGAGCGGACAATACGAAAACCAACGCCAATACTCCTATTTGCCGGAATACAGAAGTAGCGGAAGGATGAGCGCACATATCCCGCTGAATCGTAACAGCTTCCCCCTCGTATAACACGGTGAGAGCCGGAATACGCACCTATAGGGTTATTTCTCGCGGCGTGTATATAATCCCCGTACCAATCCCAGCACCACTCCCATACGTTGCCGCTCATGTCGTATAATCCAAGACCGTTGGACTCTTTTGTTCCCACAGGATGCGTACTAGCGCCGCTGTTACGCGAAAACCACGCAACTTCATTCTGATTGTTGCTCCCTGAAAAAATAAAATCCCCCGGTGATTCATCCCCTCCTTTCGCGGCATATTCCCATTCCGCTTCAGTAGGCAGACGGTAACCATTCGCTCTCCTGTTCCAAGTTACAAGCCACCGAGAATTGTTATTTAAGTTCCCCAGATCGACACGGAGAATATCTATCGTGTATACAGGAGTGAGCCCTTCCAGTTGACTGCGCCTGTTACAGTATTCTATCGCGTCAAACCAGCTTACGCTCTCTACAGGAAGATTTTCTCCTCTAAAAACACTGGGATTGCCCCCCATCACTTCTTCATACTCTTCCTGCGTTACCTGATATTTAGCCATGAAAAAAGGATTAACTCTTACTCTGCGCTGTATTTCACCGCTATTACGCCCCCGTTCATAAATAGGACTACCCATGACAAAAGAGCCGCCTTCTACGAGAACAAAATCATCATCATCCGCAAAAACAAAGTGTACCGGAAAAATAAATGTAAATAATGAGAATAAAAGAATTAAGCGAAAATTATTTAACATTTTTCTTTCTCCTTTTTCCAATATATGGAGAAAGCGTCTATCGGTTTTATGGTGAGCTTCGTTTTTCGGGCGCGAATTTTGCCCTGTTGATAGCCTGCGACTTCGGTCAAGCCTTGCATTATACTTTCGTATATGCTCATCTTGAGTTCCCTCCCCTTCAGTCAAATATACCCTATTTAATAGGGTACTGTCAAGCGAAAATATACTGCCAGTTTCATATCTTAAACTTAGGAAGAGAGATCAACGAATTGTACGAATGTTACGAATTACACGAAAAAAGAAATGGGAATTTGGTGTTTTATTGCTTTAAAGGTGTCTAATTGAGGTTTTGGAGGTGGTCGCAATTTGTGATCACCTTGCGCTGATCGGGCTTAATCTGTACGAAAGCCTATCGTTTTGGTTTTTGGAGGTTGTGCTATAAGATTATTTAAGACAATAATGATTTCATTTACTCGCTTATCATTTTTTTCAATATAAAGCATGAGGAGTTTTCGCAGATCACCGATTTGTTCATATAATGTATCATTGGAGAGTACATAATTGCGTAATTGAATAAATGCCCTCATAATTTGAATATTGACATCTATAGCTTTCTGACTGTTCAATACCGCCGCCAACATCGCTACTCCCTGTTCTGTGAAAGCATAGGGTAAGGAGGGTCTGTATTTGAGGTTTTGGAGGTGGTCGCAATTTGCGACCACCTCGTTAAATTCATTTTTTGTCAATCTAAACATAAAATCATCGGGAAACCGCTTTATGTTTCTTTTTACGGCTTCATTTAGCCGTTTAGCCTCAACCTCGTAAAGATCGGCTAAGTCACTGTCCAGCATTACTCTTTTATCACGAATGACATATATCCTTTTTTGAATTTTCGCTAGTTTGCTTGCCATGTATTTATTTTATCCCTTTTTCTCTTGTTCTTCAAGCGGACGGTAAAGTATGGTCGCAGTTTTGAGTTACGGAGTCTATGGCGGATGATGTAATTTGCCAGTGAGTTTTCTGATAAGGAGATTGTGTCGACCTTGTCGACACAATTAAGTTGGTCTCATGTTACTGAAAAATTTTTCCTAACAGGGAGATTGTCGTTCCACTGGCACGACAATACTGGTATTTTCAGAAATGGCGATCAGTGATCGCCAAATTGAGGGTTTGAGGAATAATTGATAAAACTTCTGTTATTAGCGGACACTTTTATGTACGTCAAGTGTGTACCAAAAAACAATATTACTTTTTTCTTGACTTTAAGCCATACTACGGTATAATTAGCCAATAATAAATTGTTTTAACAATAAAGGAGTTAAGATGAGTGTTTTGGAAGACAGGCTTGCAAATTATGGAGATTACTTTCCCTCCTGTATGGATTATGCGGAACTTCTTGCTCGTATTGTGAAAAAAGAAAAAATCGCTATAGAAAAGGCAAGGGAAAAATACGGCTCTTTCTCTTACAGGCAGTGGGAAAAAATTTAAAATGAGAAATAAAGGTAAATGTACGTCAAGTTAATGCCAATATTTATTTTATCCCTTTTTTACCTTACCACATCTTACAATGACAGACCAGTCCCCACTTAACCTTCAATCCTAATCCACTTCACAAAAACCGCATTTTCACTGTGTTTCACACACAAATCGCTCCCCCCACCTAGCCCTCCACCCCCAAAATATGCCATAATACCCGCAAGGAGCCGCAAGTGTATAAACCGGTTGACGCAAAAGTAAATTTCCCAAAGCTGGAAGAAGAAGTCCTCAAGTTCTGGGAGCAAAATAAAATCTTTGAAAAATCCGTAACGCAAAGAGAAGGAGCGCAGGAGTTTGTCTTTTATGACGGACCGCCCTTTGCGACAGGCTTGCCGCACTTTGGACATTTCGTTCCAAGCACAATCAAAGACATCATACCGCGTTACCATGCAATGAAAGGCAAAAAAGTAGAACGCCGCTTTGGGTGGGACTGCCACGGACTCCCCGTCGAAAACCTTATCGAAAAAGAATTCGGACTGTCCTCAAAAACCGACATCGAAAAATACGGCATCGCGAAATTCAACGAAGCCTGCCGCGCCTCAGTCCTCCGTTATGTGAAAGAATGGCGCGCGACAATCACTCGGCTCGGACGCTGGGTAGACTTCGACAACGATTACAAAACAATGGAAGCCGACTACATGGAAACAATTTGGTGGGTCATGAAATCCCTCTGGGACAAAGGACTACTTTACGAAGGACACTACATCCTTCCATACTGCCCGCGTTGCGCCACAGTCCTCTCCAACCACGAACTCAGCCAAGGCGGCTACAAAGATGTAAACGATCCGGCAATAACCGTAAGATTTAAAGTTATGGGGGGGACGCCAGAAAACAGCACGCGAGAGCGTGCGGATGAAAAAATGCAACACGGCGTAGGACAAACAACGGCTGCAGTAACAATAAATGCTGACAGTCCGCTCCCCCTCGCTACGAAACCTTCGGTTTCTCCGCTCCCCCCCTCTGCGGGTGGTGTCCCCCCCGCAACGCCCCCCAACACTTATCTGCTTGCATGGACTACAACCCCGTGGACATTACCCTCAAACCTCGCGCTTACACTCGGCGCTGATATAGATTATGTATTAATAGAAGACATCGCCACTTCTCAACATTACATCTTAGCGGAAGCCCGTCTTGGAGCGTACTACAAAACCGAAACAGAATATAAAATAATTTGGCGAAAAAAAGGCGCGGAACTTGCGGGAATACAATACGAACCCCTCTTTCCATATTTCAAAGATGCGCCTAACGCTTTTCGCACGTTCCTCGGCGACTTTGTTACAACAGAAGACGGAACCGGCATCGTGCATACCGCACCCGGATTTGGCGAAGATGATGCGCGCGTACTCAAAGGAACAGGCATCCCCGTGATATGCCCAGTAGACGCAGAATGTAAATTCACATCCGAAGTCAGCGACTTTGCGGGAATGTTCGTAAAAGACGCAGACAAGGCAATCATGGAAAAACTTAAACAGGAAGGCAAACTAATAAAACGTGAACAAATCCTTCACGCCTATCCTCACTGCTGGCGTTGTTCAAGCCCGCTCATCTACCGTGCCGTCGGCTCTTGGTTCGTCAGCGTAGAAAAAGTAAAAAAAGCTCTGTTAGACGCAAACAGCCAAGTCTACTGGGTTCCCGAACACATCAAAGAAGGCAGATTCGGCAAATGGCTCGAAGGCGCGCGAGACTGGGCAATCAGCAGAAGCCGCTTCTGGGGCAATCCCCTTCCAATCTGGAGATGCGAGGAGTGCGGCAAAACAATCTGCGTAGGAAGCCGAGCCGAATTAAAAGAACTTTCAGGCATCTACCCCGAAGATTTGCACAAACATTTTGTCGATGAAATAACGATCCCCTGTTCAAAGACAGGCGGCACATGCACCGGTACTATGACACGAGTCCCCGAAGTCCTTGACTGCTGGTTTGAATCGGGAGCCATGCCGTATGCGCAGAACCACTACCCGTTTGAAAACAAAGAATTTTTTGATAACCATTTCCCGTCAGACTTTGTAAGTGAAGGACTTGATCAAACACGAGGCTGGTTTTATACGCTCATCGTCCTTTCTGCGGCACTCTTCAATAAACCTGCGTTCAAAAACTGCATCGTCAGTGGGCTTGTCCTCGCGTCAGACGGAAAAAAAATGAGCAAAAGCCTTCGCAATTATACAGACCCCAACGAAGTTCTAAACGCATTTGGAGCGGACGCGCTCAGGCTTTTTTTGGTCCACTCGGCGGTAGTAAAAGCGGACGACCTTCGTTACAGCGATGAAGGCGTACGTGAAGTGATGAAAAGCATCATCATCCCGCTTTGGAATGCGTACAGTTTTTTTATCACCTACGCGAACATCGACAAAGTTACCGCTACAGGCGCGCCGAAAGAACCTGTCAATCCCCTTGATCAATGGATATTATCTGAAACTCAAACCCTCGTAGAAAAAGTTACGCTCGCGCTTGACGCTTATGATCTAAGCGCCGCTGTCGATCCAATCCTTCGCTTCATTGACCTCCTCAACAACTGGTACATCCGCCGCTCTCGCAGAAGATTTTGGCGCAGTGAAAACGACAGCGACAAACTCGAAGCATACGGCGCTCTTTACGACGCTCTTAAAACACTTATAACTGTCGCGTCGCCTTTTATGCCATTCACCACAGACGCTATCTGGCAAAATCTGCGGCTGGAAAGCGAGAGTGAATCAATACACCTTGCAGACTTCCCTGTCCCCGATGAAAAACGCCGTAACAAAGAGCTTGAGTTCCGTATGGCATCTGTAATGTCAGCAGTTTCAATCGGGCGCTCGTTGCGCTCACAGTACAACATCAAAATGCGCCAGCCGCTTCGCAAGGCGGAACTTGTTACACGCAACGATAACGAAAAGAAAGCCTTAATCGGTATGGCGGACATTATCCGAGAAGAGCTAAACGTAAAAGAGATTGTTTTTTCAGATAACGAAGAAGACCTCGTAGAATACGAAGTAAAAGCCAACTTCCGTGTTTTGGGAAAAGAGCTTGGCAAGGACATGAAAGCCGCCGCCGCCAAAATTGAAGAGCTGACACACGCTGAAATTAAAAGCGTAATAGAAAACTCATCTCTTTCCATAGACATTCAAGGTGAAGGCGGCGTAAGAGCGGTTGAAATAACAGCGGACAAACTCGACATCCGCAGAAAAGAAAAGGCTAACCTGCGTGTTCTTAACGAAGGCACTCTTACAGTCGGTCTTGACACAGAAATAACCCGTGAACTTTCAATGGAAGGCGACATCCGTGACTTAATCCGCGGCATACAAAACGCCCGAAAAGAAATGGGCTTATCCGTAACGGATCGCATAGAACTCTACGTTTACGGACATGATTCTCTCAAAGAAGCGTGGGACGGCTTTTCACAAGAAGCCGCCTCAGAAACCCTTGCTGTAAAAACCGAATGGACAAAAACAGACGGTCAAATCCCCATAGAAGCCGGAGAGCAAACATGGCTTGTAAAAATCAAACTAGCGGAAAAAAATTAAAAGGAAATAGTTTAATATATGCAAAATAAAACAATTTATACTAAATATCCCTCACTTTTAACAGTTTTTAGTTTACTCCTCATTGCTCTTTGCTCATTACTCATTACTAACTGCCAAACCCTCCCATCAGGCGCACAAGCCTTTTTAATGGAAAGCGGATTCGCTCCTTTAGACAGCGGCGCTTCAGCGTACATCTTCGGAAATGTGAGGGAAGTGCGCCCAATTATCGAACTTCTGCCCATCGAAGAGCTGAACGACAGGCAGATAAGGCAAATGCTGGACAAGACAGACTATGTAGCGGCGGCTTTTTTCCCCGCGCAGAGCGGACGGCGTTTTCAGCTTGTAACATGGGGAAATTATCCAAGTAACGCTAATATGGGGTTCACTCTCCATAGCGGCTGGGAAAAAAGAAGGGGGCAGTTAAGCGGTTCATTCTGGTATTCAAGCGCGGGCAGGATTTCCGTGGCGCTTAACACAAGGCAGGCGTTTGTCGCCGCCTCGTTAGTCAATGAATCACGCGACCCCGTAACCCCTCCGCCCGGCATGGAAATCCCCGAAGGCTTCAACGAATTCCGCGCCGGAGCGCCTCTTTCCTGCTGGCTTGAAAATCCCGCCCCTGCCATTTACCGAATACTAAACGAAATGGGAATCCCGATTCGTTTCCCTGTTCAAAAGCTCTTTTTCAACATCGCCCCAACAGGCGAAAAGTTTGAATCGGTAATAAGGCTACAGTTTGAAAACGCGACACAGGCTCGCGGTGTGGCGGCTATCCTCAACCTTGCCGGCGGCTTTGCTTCAAGTGATGACTTTATAGCCTCCGCTCTTTTCCTTGCCAATCCGCCCGTCCAAAACGGTCAAAATATCGATATAAAAACCGCCCCTCTTTCCGCGCGGGAAATCTCTTTACTTTTACAAATGTTTTCACTATATTGAAGGTAGTTATGCCTACTTATGAATACGAATGTAAAAGTTGTTCGCACACTTTTGAAGTTTTTCAGTCTATGAGTGATGCGCCTCTAAAAGACTGTCCCGAATGTGGCAAGGAGATCCGCCGCCTCATTTTTGGCGGAACCGGAGTAATCTTTAAGGGTTCAGGCTTCTACGTTACCGACAAGGGCAAATCATCCAAGGCAGGGACAAAATCCGCACCCAAGTCTGAAGCATGCTCCCAATGCCCAGCCGCAAGCGAAACCGGAAAATGTCCTGCCGCCCCGGCTTCAACCGAAGGCGCGAAAGCCTCACCCGAAAGCAAATCAGCATAATGTCGAAAAAGAAACCACGTTTTTTTTGTGATAATTGCGGTTACGAAGTCGGCAGTGAAGTAAGAAACTGTCCCTACTGCGGACGCATTTTTGCTTCTATTCGCTGTCCTATTTGTGACTATTCCGGTCCCGATAAAATGTTTCAAAACGGCTGTCCAATGTGCGGCTATTCCGCCGCTCCGACCAAAGCCCCTAAATTAAAAAAAATAAAACCGCCTCGCCGCGAAGATCGCCCCCCTGACGCTCTGCCGTTCTGGACATACGTTGCCGCCTTTGCGGTAGTTGCCTTAATAGTGGCGCTTCTTTCTTGGGTTGTTACGAGGTAAACACGTTGTGTTGGAAAAGAATGGACAGATTTAAGGTCACAATTTGCGACCTTTAGCAAAGACTTGAAAATGAAGACTTGAAGTCACAAATTGTGACATCAAGTTGGAGCGGACGGCGTAAACTTCCTTTTGCCTTTTCTGTGTAGGCGTGTTCTTGTTATTTGCTTTGTCATTGCTTGACTTTTTTCATATTCTTTGTCCATTATTCGTGGCAAGGGTTTAATACCCCGCCCCTCTGGGGCGGTTATAAAGGTATTAAACCCGAGTCCAACCACCTTATGAGAACAACATACCCCGTTGCTCTGCGACGGGGTATGTTGATTATGTAAATGAACGAGTTGAAAAACATAAAATCAATGATTTATAACGTCCGAGGATATCAGGTTATGCTGGACTCGGATTTGGCAAGAATTTATAAGGTAGAGACTAAAGTGCTGAACCAGGCGGTCAAACGTAATGTAGACCGCTTCCCGTCCGAATTTATGTTCCAGTTAACCAAAGATGAATATGAAAACTTGAAGTCGCAATTTGCGACATCAAGTTGGGGTGGACGGCGTAAACTTCCTTTTGCCTTTACCGAACACGGCGTTATAATGCTGTCTTCTGTTTTGAATAGTAAAATCGCTACGCAAACAAATATAGCGGTTGTCAAGGCTTTCATAGATATGCGCCGCTATATTGCCAAACCCATACGCAAAAAAATAGACGATTTAGAAAAAGTTTTGATGTTGCACATAGACGATACAAAGCATAATTTTAAGGAAAATGCGGCAATCATTAATAAAATTATAGCCTCCCTCAATAACCTTATAGTACATCCCCCAAAAACTAAAACGATAGGCTTTACTGCAAATTAAATTCATAGACACTATGTATTATTTAATTTTTAATTGTTCTAAATGCCATTTATTTAATTCCCATTTTTTATCCAGTTCCATATTATATTCAAATTCTTTTGAATATGTTTTATTTTCGATAATATTTTGTAAAACATTATTTGCCATTTCCGGATCATGTACCCGGTATATAAGTTCCCTAATCCCATTCCATGTTTTTCTAGCCAAAAATAATGCATTTGGCTTATTCTCATCAGTTCCTTTTAATTGAACATCTATATTTTCCTCAAATGGAATTGATAAATCTGTTTCGCTTTGAGCAGGCATACCGTTATCAATCAGTGTGTCAAATTGTATTATTATGGATAAGTGCCATGGGAAAGCATCTTTCGGTTTAAAATCGGATAAGGAATTATTCATTACCATAATCGCAGGCAAATTTTCACGGCTGAATTCAAAGATCGAATATTCTTCTTTAGGTATTACAACTTTTAATTCTTTCATATATTACTATCCTTTGCGATAAATTTATGAAGCTTTTGGGCTTCAAAACACCTTGTCATGTTTTCGTTGCACTTGCAACTTGAATTCGGGATATTATTATTCAGATCAATAAATATTGTTAAATATAAAGTACCATTATTATAACTGTCCTTATATCGACCCCTCGTACACCAATAACTGTTTTGCGTCAATTGTTACGGTTAATCCCGGTTTAAGTTTTTCCGCGTCATATCCGGTATTGGAAAGCCATATAATGTCTTTGTTTGCATCGCAAATTTCCTCATCGTTGATTTCAGAAACATCTTCGCAGATAACTCCCTTTACTATGCGGAGTACCGGAATGTAGTCTTTGGTGAGCGTTTTGCACACAAGTATTTCACCTTTAAGCGAAGATGTTTTTTCCTGCGCGTCGTTTGGCGTTGTAGCATGAATTAACTTGCCTTGAATGCGCGTAACGTTCGGGTTTGCGTAACCGCCCATGCTTGAGCGTGTAAGCACTGTTCCAAGAATAAGAACGCGGACTGTGTTCACCATATACGGACTGCGGAGCGGAAGACCGGCAACAAGTACAATTTTATCCGCGATACCGGCTATTCCTGTATCTGTCGCTATTTTCATTGTGTTTTTGATCATCGTTTCTGTTTCGTCAACTAACGGTGTGTAATGGGTGCTAACGCCCCAGTACAATTGCATTATCCGCTCGGCATCTTTGTTGGGAGTTATGGCAAGCACAGGCTCATCAGGTCTGTAAACGCTGAGCATACGCGCTGTTTTGCCGGAGAGTGTCGGCGCGATAATAGCTTTGGCGTTTATCGCCGATGCAGTTTCAACTCCTGAACGTGAAATCATTTTGCCTAAATTTTCTCTAGAGAGATGCGCGTCGGCAAGACATTCGTCGTGTGAATTTTTCATACGAATACGGAAATCCTGCGACTCTTCGACTGTTCGCGCGATTTTATCCATTGTGCGTACCGCTTCAACAGGGTAAGCGCCGTTTGCCGTCTCCCCCGAAAGCATGATTGCGTCCGTTCCGTCAAAAATCGCGTTTGCGACATCGGTCAATTCGGCGCGCGTAGGACGCGGATTAACAATCATCGATTCAAGCATCTGAGTCGCGGTAATTACGGGCTTTCCGGCTCTTCGGCATATATTAATTATGTGTTTTTGCGCGAGGGGAATCTGCTCTGTGGGAAGCTGGACACCAAGGTCTCCGCGTGCCACCATTACGCCGTCCGCAAGACGGGCTATTTCTTTTATATTTTCAAGCCCTTCGCCGCTTTCTATTTTCGCGATCACTTTGGCGTTTGAGTTTAGGGTTTTAAGATATTTTTTGATTTCGGTAACTTCGTGCGGAAAACTCAAAAAACTCGCGGCGATATAATCAATGCCCATTTCCGCGCCAAAAGCGATGTCCGCTTTATCCTGTTCTCCCATGATTGGAAGCTGAGCGTGAATGCCGGTAAGATTTACATTTTTTTTGCTCCCGATTACAGCGGTGTTATTTGCTTTGCTTTTAATCACATCGCCTGTAACGCCGGTTACTTCAAGGTCAAGAAGACCGTCCGCTATAAGAACATGGTGTCCGGCTTGGAGCCTTTTCGCGGCTTCTTTCCATGAAATTGAAATGCGCCCCGGTTTTTGCCCCTGCGCCGCGCTTGTTAAGCAGTTATCGGTGGTAATTTCGACAATATCATCCTTGTTAATGGTTACTTTCCCGTCATTTTCTACCATTCCGCTACGGATTTCCGGTCCTTTTGTATCAAGCAAAATGGCGATGGGAACGCCCAGCTTTTCCGAAACACGCCTGACGCGCTCTATTGATTCGCGGTGCGTTTTATGGTCCCCGTGGGAAAAATTAAGACGGGCGACATTCATCCCTGCAAGGACAAGCGCTTCTACAACCTCATCAGTCCATGACGCCGGACCGAGGGAACATACTATTTTGGTTTTTCTGGTTTGCATGGTTCTTATTATACTACCTTTTAGCCGTTTTTAATACCTCAATTATGGAAGAAAATATAACCACACGCCCAAAGATGTCCAGCGTTTAAGCTGGACAGATAAATAAATCAGCGCGGCGTGGCGCAGACTGAGGTCAATGCGAGGATGGTTGCGCGAGGACTTTAGTCCGAGTAGCGCGCCCCTGACACGGAGTACACGGAGAAAGAAAAGAGAAGGTGTAAGAGAATTTAGGTTAAATTTCTAACTTTTCCGCCGCGAAACGATATATTTCATTCTTACTTCCTTCTTCCTTGGACATCTCAAATTTCCTTGAAAAATGCCCTCGGAAGCCCTAAAACACGGAATTTTGGTTAATTTTCTTCCCTTTTTCCTCTTCCTCTGTGTTCTCCGTGTCCTCCGTGGTTTTCTTTTTCTTTTCTTCCTTTGTTCTTTTATATCAATATAAAACCTTAAAAACTGAGGGAAAAACGCCGATGATTTAAAGGAATTACTGTAAATCTATGTAAATTCGTTTACTATGATGCAGGGAGGTTTTGGAATGTCTGATAGTGATGATATTTTTGAAGGCGGTGAAGCTCAGGAGTCCGAGTCCACTTCTAAGAAAAGAAGCGGAGGAGCGGGGAATTTTCTTCCAACTATCCTTAAGTTTGTAGGTATTGGTCTTGGAGCGTTGATTTTTATAGTTACAGTCTCGGTTGTTACCTATAACATAATGAACGGCGGCGGCAAACAACAGACCGTTGTTAATGACCCTACTTCACCCTATGTTGGTACAAGACCGATATATAGTTTTTATGACATGATTGGCTCCATATCTGTCAGGACAAAGGATTACCCCGTCAGTTCTTCTGTTACCGTGGAGATGATAATTGGTTACGATGAAAACGATCAGATCGCGTCCACGGAACTAATAGGACGCCGTTATGAACTGCGTGATTTTGTGCGACGTTATTTTTCCGGGAAATCTGCCGTTGATCTTGCCCCTGAAAGGGAAGAGGAGCTAAAGGCTGAAATCCGCGAAATGCTGAATACCCGTTTTTTGGATAAGGCAAGAGCGCGGATAATAATCTTTACTAAATTGGATGTAATGGAAAACTATTAATACTCTTGTCAAGAGTAGGAGATGGGTTTAGACTGTAAGAATTATATGTTCAGGCAGGGGAAAAAATGACAGAAGTTCTGTCCCAGGATGAGATAGACCAGTTATTAACCGCGATTAATGCCGGAGATACCGAGCCTGAGGACTTTCGTCCGGCGGCGGATAGCCGGAAAATCAAAATTTATGACTTCAAACGCCCCGATAAATTCTCCAAAGAACAGATACGTACCGTTTCAATCATGCATGAAACCTTTGCCCGTCTCACCACGACAAGCCTTTCCGCCCAGTTGAGAAGTATGGTTCATGTCCATGTCGCTTCGGTAGATCAGCTTACCTACGAAGAATTTATCCGTTCAATACCGACCCCGACCACTTTGGCTATTATCAACATGGATCCCCTCAAAGGAAACGCCATTTTAGAAATTGACCCGGCGATTACCTTTTCAATAATCGACCGTCTTTTCGGCGGCACTGGCGAAGGCACAAAATCTCAGCATGAATTGACAGATATCGAACAGTCCGTAATGGAAGGGATTATAGTCCGTATTCTGGGAAATATGCGCGAAGCGTGGACTACGGTTATCGACCTGCGCCCGCGCCTTGGGCAGATTGACACCAATCCGCAGTTTGCGCAAATAGTACCCCCAACGGAAATGGTCGTTCTTGTAACACTGGAAACCAAGGTAGGCGATGTAGAAGGCATGATGAACTTCTGTATTCCTTACCTCACAATAGAGCCGATTATCAGCAAATTATCGGCGCAGTTCTGGTATTCTTCGGTACGCCGTAATGCCACAACTGAAAACCTCAATGTTCTAAAGGATAAGCTCGCTTCAGTCGATGTTAATGTAACGGCTGAAATTGGAAAGATAAACGTGCCTGTCCGGGACGTTCTTTCCTTACAGATTGGGGATGTAGTCAGGCTTTATAATACCCGTATTGGCGATCCCTATTCACTGAACATCGGCTCCAGAAAGAAGTTTCTGTGCCGCCCCGGTATTATCGGTAAGAAAATAGCGGTGCAGATAACGCAAAAAATTGACGAGCTTGGACATGAAGATTTTGAAGAGCTTGTATCTGAAGGAGATGAATTATGATGAGCGATGGCGCACTTTCACAGGATGAAATAGACGCATTGTTGGCTGGTGTAGATTCATCGTCAATGAGCGGAGGCGCTCCGGCGGCTACAATGACGGCTCCGGCAGGCGGCGCAGGATTTAACATTGCCGCGCTGGAACAGTTTTTTTCCTCAACTACAAACGCGCTTTCCGGCAATCTTGCCGCTCTTACAGGCGCTCAAGCGACGCTAAACGGTCCTGAAGTAGAATCTTCTTCACGGGACAGTCTTTTAGGACAGTTGCCGGATATGGTAACTGTCGTTCAGGCAAACTACACTTCCGGTTTTCCAGGCGAACATCTTTTCCTTCTTCCTGAGGAATCTGCCAGAACTATAGCGAGCCTGATGACCAAAGAAGACAATATTCAGCTTGACGATATGGCAATGTCGGTAATAGGAGAGGTGATTTCCCAGATGGTGGGAACCCAAATTACCTCTTTAACCGATAAAACAGGAAATAAATCGATAGCCGCCGCGTCTCCGACAGCGGCGAATGTCCCAAAAGCGGCGGCGGCGCTTCCTGCCGGAGATTTTGCCGTAATGAGTTATAGCCTTGATTTAGGCGACAATGTCGGCAATCAAGTGTGGGAAATTCTTGGCGCGGCGCCGGCGGCTGATATTTCTAACAGCTTGAGTGGTAGCTCATCTGGAGCGCCTGCTATGCAGAACAGTGGAATGAACATGGGGGGCATGGGAATGCAAGGTATGGACATGGGAGGAATGAATATGGGAGGAATGGGAATGGGAGGTGGTATGCAATCATCTAATCTTGGACCGACCAATGTACAATCTGTACAATTCCCCAACCTTATGCAACCGCGTCTCGGTCCGCATGAAGCTGGTAATATTGGTCTAATTATGGACGTCTCAATGGAGATGACCGTAGAACTCGGACGCACTCGTAAGCTTATTAAAGAAATTTTAGGCATGGGTGAAGGAACAATTATTGAGCTGGACAAACTTGCCGGCGAACCTGTTGACATTCTTGTCAACCACAAGCTCATAGCAAAGGGCGAAGTTGTAGTCATCGATGAAAACTTCGGTGTGCGCGTAACAGAAATTGTTTCCCCGATGGAGCGGATCAACGATATGGGGTATAATTAACAGTCGTTCAAAAAATGTCTCTTAGTAGACAGAATTCAGTAAAAATAGCGAAAAAGACCGGGTAACCGGTCTTTTTTTTGTGTCTTTTTAGGCATTTTCTCCCGTTTTCGCTTGATTTATTTCCATAGATAGTATACTATTAGTGAAAATCAGTTTGATCTGGGAGGGTAAGAACTGAAAGTGTCTAAATTTGCCCTGCTCCTTTTAGCAGTGGGGCTTTTCGCTCAAATAACACCTATCTCCGCCCAAGATATGCCTGATACGTCTGTCGATCCGTCCCCTGCTGTTGAAGACCAGCACCGAATTGCCGAGGAGGGTATGCCCCTTAGAGATACCGGCACGCCTTCTGCGCCGGGAACTGGCTCGTCGATCTGGCTTGTAATCAGAATGATACTGGTTTTAGCTCTGGCGGCGGCGGCAATCTACGGGATTGTTTTTGTTATTAAGCGTTCTTCAAAACAGACTGTTACCAATGACCCCTTCTTAAAAGTTTTGGCAAGTTCTTCTATCGGATTAAACCGTTATGTGCATATCGTTTCTGTCGGCTCTAAGGCATGGCTTGTCGGAGCGGGCGAAGGGACTGTCAGCCTTATAAGCGAAATAGACGACAAGGAAATAATAGACGCGATGTTGCTGGAAGATTCCAAAAAAACCGCGCAAACACCCGGTCGTTTCCCTGATTTTCTCGCTCTGCTTAGGCGTTTTGGAGCTCAGGCGGAAAAAAGCATTCCCGGCGTTGATGAAATTCGCAAACGCCGCGAAAGGCTCAAGGGGCTATGATGCAGATAACAATACTTTGTAAAGGACTGTTAAGAGCAATCTCTGACCTGCTTGAAAATAGGCGGCTTTTCGGTAAAACTCTGTGTTTAATCGCCCTGCTTGTTGTTATGTCAATTTGTTTCCCAGCCGTCGCAAACGCGCAGGCGGAGCCTTTCCCGGATATGGCTGTGCAGGGGACGATGAATATAATCACGCCCCCGCCTCCTCCTGTTATTCCTTTTATTGACTTGACTGTCCGAAATCCTTCCACCGGGCAGGAAGTGGCTTTTTCATTACAGTTGTTATTACTTTTAACGGTGCTTTCTCTAGCGCCAAGTATCATTATTTTGATGACAAGTTTTTTGCGTATTTCCATTGTTCTGGATTTTATCAAGCGCGCTCTTTCATTACAGCAGGTTCCGCCAAATCAGGTGATTTTAGGAATATCACTCTTTCTTACCGTTCTTATCATGTGGCCTACATTTAGTATAATTTATACTAACTCGCTTCGTCCGCTTTCCACAGGAGAGCTTTCTGTGGAGAATGCCTACAGGGAAGCGGAAGCCCCTTTAAGAGTTTTTATGTACAGCCAGATGAGTGAGCGACCGGAGAACATACGGCTTTTTATGGCAATGCGCGGTCTTGACCGTCCTAATACATTAGCTGATGTTCCTACTTATGTTTTAATTCCGGCGTTCATTCTTAATGAGCTTACTGTAGCTTTTAAAATCGGAATATATCTCTTTATTCCGTTTATAGTAATCGACATGGTAGTGGCGAGCGCCCTCATGTCCATGGGTATGATCATGCTCCCTCCTGTAATGATCTCCATGCCATTCAAGCTAATCCTTTTTATCCTTGTTGACGGATGGGGATTATTGACGGAACAATTGGTCCGTTCTTTTATGTAGGTGTGTTATGAGTATAGGAGACGCAATAACTATTTTACGCGGTGGAATATTTCAGGTGCTGATGATCGCGGCTCCTTTATTGTTATCCGCGTTAATTGTCGGTTTGATTGTAGCGATACTGCAGGCGGCTACGTCAATTCAGGAGCAGACGCTCACATTTGTTCCAAAGATGTTTGTTATTTTAGGAATGCTTGCGCTTCTTGGCGGATTTATGTTCAGCTCTCTTGGCGAATACACAAAAGACCTGTTCAGTAAAATTCCAGATATGGTGAGGTAGGAAAGGTAGTGATAGACGCGCCCATTTTACAGAATATTCTCTCATTTGGTCCGGTTTTTCTCTTAATCGCCGCCAGAGCTTTCGCTATGATACAAGTCGCTCCGCTTCTTTCTTCAGAAGCGGTTCCGCAGACCGCGAAAATAGCGCTTGCCGGTCTTGCCGCTTTTGCTGTCCTTCCCACAGCGGAAATTTATATGGCGGCTAACTCTCCTTCTGGTCTTGTAACACTTCCCGGCGGCGAATTAAGCGATCTGCGTTATGAGGTGTTCAGTCTTCGTTTCCTTCTGCTCCTTATTGGCGAGGGGATAATCGGCATAATTATCGGCTTTTACATGACTGTCATTTTTGCCGCTTTTTCTACGGCAGGGCAGTTCTTTTCACTTCAAATGGGATTTGGTGCTTCGGAAACATTTGACCCGGTAGCCCAAGTTGAAAATCCGCTTATGGGTCAGTATTTCAATCTTGTGTCAATGTTGATTTTTGTTACAATAGGCGGCTTTCATCAGCTTTTCCTTGGAGGTTTTTGGCGTTCGGTGCAGACAATTAACATCATTTCGCTTGTTGACGGCAGAGAGCCTGTTGTAGGCATGATGGCTTCCGGGCTTTCGCGTTTATTCATGGACGCGTTTGTTATTTCACTGCCGATTCTTGGCACTCTGTTCCTTACATCCCTTACTACAGGATTAATTTCTAAAGCGGCTCCTCAGGTAAATATTCTTTCAGAGGGCTTTCCAATTTCAATTTTAACAGCTTTTATGTTAATTCTTCTTTCACTGCCTTTTATGATAGAAGCCTTTACCCATGTGATCGATTCCGGTTTTGGCAGTATTCAAAGTCTCTACACCCAAATTGGACGGCAAATTACGGACGGGGGGAGGGGATACTAATGAGTAATGAACAATTAGCAATTAGCAATGAGCAACGCCCAAGTATGCACGGCAAAGCCGTGTGGATGAATAAATCAGCACAGCGTGGCGCTAAAGAAGGTCAATGTGATGAAAAATGCGCGAGGACTTTAGTCCGAGTAGTGCGCCCAATTAGCAATGAGCGGTTAGCAATGAGCAATGAAATTGAAAACCCCTTTATCAATCAGGTATCGCTGTTTGCTGTCCCATTCATTCATTTGCAGTGGTTTTCGGATGAAGATGATGAGGATGCGCCGGGGAAGACTGAACAGCCTACCGAGCATAAACTCAAACGACTGCGTGAAGAAGGGCAAGTAATAAAAAGTCAGGAACTGGTCGGGGCGATAGGATTATTTTTGCCCGCCCTACTACTGCTTTTCATGGCTCCGTCAATGTTGAAAACCTGTGTAGAGATGGTTCGCTTTTTCTTCCTGCGTGCTGTAGAATTAGACCCGACAAAAGACACGATTGTCGTTGGGAATTTTTTCATATATTTTATAAAGCTTGCAGTTCCTATTCTTGCTGTAGCGGTTTTTGCGGCTATTTTTTCAAATTTAGTTCAGCTTGGTGGTTTTCTGTTTACAACAAAACCTATTACTCCTAACTTTTCTAAGGCAATACCCAAGTTCGGAAAATATTTCAAGCGTATCTTTTCGTCGGAAGGACTTTTTAATCTTGGCAAGTCTCTCGCTAAAATTGTGATTATTGGAGTTGTCGCGTATCTTTTTATAAGCTCAGAGCTTGAAAAATTGCTCAATCTGCAAAAAGGGGATGTCTATTCCGGTCTTACTTTGGTAGCTTCAATCGCTATAAAAATGATTATAGTTGTTGCGGTTTTGTTGCTTATTCTTTCAATAGCGGATTATTTTTTCCAGCGGTATCGTTTCCGCGAACGGCACAAGATGACAAGGCATGAGATAAAAGAAGAATTGAAAATGTACGAAGCCGATCCGCAGATACAGAGCAGGATTCGTAGTCGTTTCCGCGAACTGTTAAGACAGAATATTTCCACATCAGTTCCAAAAGCGGATGTTGTAATAACAAACCCGACTCACCTTGCCGTGGCTCTGCAGTACGACCAAAAATCGATGATTGGTCCTACAGTTACCGCTCTTGGCGCTGATGAAATGGCGGCAAGGATCAGGCAGATAGCGCAGGATAGCGGGGTTCCGCTTGTAGAAAATAAACCCCTAGCTTGGGCGCTGTACCGTGAAACCGATGTAGGGGATGTTATCCCGGAGGCGTACTGGAATACAGTCGCTTTAATTTTAAGCAAGGTGTGGCGTCTTAATCAGGAACGACGCCAAAGGATGAGCGCGTAATGAGAGGTATAAATGGCTGATGCTGTAGCTGGCGCAGATAATTCACGCAACCCTTTGGGATTCCTCAAGGACAGCTTCCCTGCTGTCGCTGTAATTACCATTGTGCTTGCGATTATTCTTCCCATGCCCACAATCGTCCTTGACGCGCTTATGGCGATTAACCTCGTTTTCTCTCTTTTGATACTGCTTATTGTGC
Source organism: Treponema sp. (assembly GCA_031254315.1). GTDB lineage: Bacteria > Spirochaetota > Spirochaetia > Treponematales > Breznakiellaceae > WQXQ01. The sequence continues at coordinate 2,260 of JAIRUQ010000100.1, read as the reverse complement.
TTTATACTCAAAGACCTACGGAATTCAGTCTTTTTCCGACATTACTGCTGGTATCTACTGTATTCAGTCTTGCGCTTAACGTTTCTTCAACACGGCTTATATTGACTAAGGGAGCGAACTTTGACGGGCAGATGATAAGGGCTTTCTCCAGCTTTGTTGTCGGTTCAAAAGGAAACGAGGGCATTGTAGTTGGTTCTATTATATTTGTGATCATTATCGCGGTGCAGTTAATTGTTATCACAAAGGGAGCAACCCGCGTTTCCGAAGTTGCGGCGCGCTTTACTTTGGACAGTATGCAGGTAAAGATGATGGCTGTAGAAACCGAGTACAGCTCCGGCTCAATTTCCGAAGAAGAGTCTCAAAAAAGAAAAGCGCAGATACAGAAAGAATCAGATTTTTACGGGTCAATGGACGGTGCTAGTAAATTTATTTCAGGTAACGTCAAGGTCGGAATTTTCATTATCATTGTTGAAATGATTGGCGGATTTATAATCGGTTCTGTTCTGTACAGCGAAAGCAATGTTGTGAGCAATTACATCAGCCTTGCAATCGGAGACGGACTTGTCACCCAGCTTCCGGCTTTGCTGATTTCCACCGCAATGGGTATTGTTGTTACCCGCGCCGCCGCGGTCGGGAATTTATCCGACCAGGTAGTGGATCAGCTTTTTTCAAAGGATTCAAGCATTTACTGGATATGTTCGGGAGTGCTTGTGTTTCTTTCCTTCCTTCCCGGTTTCCCATGGTATGTGCTTTTCCCGATGGCGGTCCTTATCGGTATTTACGCGTTCAGACTTGGAAGAGCGCAAAGCCGCGCCGAAGGCTTTAACGAAATGATGGCGAAGAGCAAAGAACGCAAAGATGAAAGACCGGAAGAAATTTCTCCTGTCGTTCCGCTGGATTCCCTTTCTCTGGAACTCGGTTACGGACTTGTACCTCTGGTTGAAAAAGAAAAAGGAGCGGAGCTTCTTGAAAGGGTTCAGGGGGTAAGGAGGCAGTCTGCCCTTGAGCTTGGCCTTGTGATTCCAAAGGTGCGCATTATTGACAATTCAATGCTGGAACCTTCTGAGTACTGTTTTAAAATAAAAGGTGTAGATTCAGGGAAGGGGAAAATACGTCTCGGTTATTTCCTCTGCATAAATCCGGGTACAGCTACAGCCGTGATGGAAGGAGAAAAAACGGTTGACCCCGCCTTCGGGCTTCCGGCTGTCTGGATAAATCAGGAAAGAAGAGACGAGGCGGAACGCGCCGGCTACACGGTAGTGGATCCTCCGTCCATTATTGCGACTCATTTTACGGAAATTATCCGCCGCCACGCCGCGGAAATTCTGGGTCTGCAGGACACTCAGGCGATTCTGGATACCCTGCGCAAAGAGTACCCCGCCGTTGTCGATGAAGTGTTAAGAGAGGGCAAAGGTTTGCGCGTAACAGAAGTTCAAAAGATACTTCACGGTCTGTTACGCGAAAAAGTTTCGATACGCAACATGGTATCAATTCTTGAATCAATCGCGGATTACGCGCCTGTTTCAAAAAATATCTGGTTCCTCACCGAGAAGGCAAGGCAGGCTCTTGCAAGCCAAATTTGCCAGCAATACGCCGATGAGGACAAAAGGCTTCGGGTGCTTACGATAGATTCGTCTCTTGAGCAGAGAATCATCGACAGTAAATATGAAACTCCGTAAGGAATTGTCTGTGCGCTTGATCCGCCGACACAGAAGGCGTGGATAAAAGCGGTCGCCAATGCGGTTAAGGCTGTAAAGGAAAAAGGCTGGATGCCTGTTGTACTTTGTTCTGAACAGGCTCGTTTCCTTGTAAAAAATTCTACCGACCGTGAACTGCCTGATCTTGCGGTTATTTCAGTTCCTGAAATTGTTTCGGAAGTAATTCCTGAAGCGGTGGGAATGATAAGAATTGAAGATACGCCAACGGAGCAATAATATGGAAACGTATATTGAACAGGGAATCAGCCGCAAGGATTGTGAAATTAAAATTATGGAAAAGTACAAAAGGCCGTTTCGTATATTCAGTTCAAAGGAAATCAGATTCGGCGGCTTTTTAGGACTGTTTCCCAGAACGGGCATCCAGGTAGAATTTTACTTTACCCCGGCATACAAGACTCCCGTTACCCAGGGTTTTCAAAATGTTCCGCCTGTTTCGTGGAATTTATCGGATAATATCGAAATCAGGCAAGCGCAGCCTTCAAATGATTTGGAAGAAGTAAAGAGGAAGGTACTTGCCGCGGCGGGAAAAGATTATGACAGAA
>JAIRUQ010000083.1 GCA_031254315.1 Treponema sp. | reverse complement strand
AATACGCGAAGCCGACGAGCGAGCACGGCTCTTGACTGAACACGCACCTCTTGTTTTAATGCTGTGGGATAAAAACTTTCAACCATTTGAAAGCAATCAGGAAGGGGCAAATGTTTTTGGCTTGTCAAGCAAACAAGAGTACATGGAGAGATTTTTTGAGTTAGTGCCGGAGTACCAGCCTAGCGGGATTAAATCGCTGGAGATGTTCCAAAAAGAGTTTACGAATGCTTTCGAAACAGGGTACGCCCGAGCTGAATGGACTATGAACCACTCAGTAACCGGTGAACCGATACCTTTTGATGTTACCGTTGATCGCATCAAATATAAAGATGATTATGCCGTGATTACCTATGCGCAGGATTTGCGCGAATTGAAAGCCTCAATCGCAAAAACACGCGAAGCCGATGAGCGCACGCAGATGATGCTTGAACAAACGCCTCTCGTTGTAATGCTGTGGGACAAAGACGCCAACATTCTCGACTGCAATCAGGAAGCGGTAAGAGTTACAGGCCTTTCAAGCAAAAAAGAGTACATTGAAAGACTTTTTGAGTTTACACCGGATCTGCCCGACGGCACGAAAGCGCTGCAGGCGGCACAAAAAGCGATTGCGTATTGCCTTGAAACAGGTTATTGCAGGATTCCATGGGCACTGCACCATGCAGTAACCGGCGAGTTGATACCTTTCGATGTTACAGTCGTCAGAATCAAATATAAAGGTGAAGATGTCGTGATCAGTTATGCGCAGGACGTGCGCGAACGTAACGCCGCAATAGAGAAAATGCGCGAGGCTGATGATCGCGCAAGGGTTATGATTGAACAAGCGCCCCTTGTTGTAATGCTGTGGGACAAAGACGCCAACATTCTCGACTGCAACCAAGAAGCGCTGGGCATTCTTGGACTGTCAAGCAAACAAGAGTACATGGAAAGGTTCTTTGAGCTTGCGCCGGGCCAGCTCAACGGGATACCATCGAAGGATGCGGCAAAAATGCTCGTCAACAAAGTTTTAGAAACAGGTCATGAACGCATTGAATGGGTGCTGAACCATCCTGAAACAGGCGAGGCGATACCCTTCGACTCCACCATCGCCCGCATAAAATATAAAGATGAATATATCGTGATGAGCTATGGGCTGGACGTGCGCGAATTGAAAGCCTCAACAAAATTAGCAATGGAAAAGACCTCCCTGCTTACGGCAATTTTTGACACCGCTCACGATTTAATATTCGTTAAGGATTTAAACTCGCGGTATATACAATGCAATAAAAGTTTTGAAGTTCTGATGGGCTGTTCTTGCGAGGCCATTATCGGTAAAGACGATGCTGAAGGATTGAATGCTCCGCCGGAAGTTGCGGCGGCGTTTGTCGCCGAAGATAAAAAGACAAACAAAAAAAAACAGATGGTCAGTTTTGAGGATCACATAATAGCCGCTGACGGATCAATAGTGCTTTTCGAGACAGTAAAGTCGCCCCTTATGATTGACGGAAAAATGACCGGGCTTGTAGGCGTAGCGCGTGATATAACCAAGCGCAAAGAAATGGAGAAAGAACTGCTCAGACATCACTCGCTTATGGACACCGTGAACGCCGCCGCCGCAGTTTTGCTTGAGCCTGATACAGACGGCGGCTCTCACTCCATAAACCGCAGTATGGAAATGGTCTGTCAAAAAATGGATGCGGACAGAGTTTACCTCTGGGAATGTGTCCGTAAAGACAATAACGAATTGTTTTTCAGGCAAATTTACCAATGGATTTCCCCCGACTATCCTTTAGACAATAATTTAACCGAGTTTTCCTACGAGAATACCCTGCCGTATTGGAACAGTCAGTTTTCTGAAAGGAAAACCATTAACGGTCCAATAGACACCTTCCCGGAAGCTGAACGGAAATTTCTCTCGCAACATGATCTTCAATCCATCTTGGCAGTTCCTCTGTTCTTCAAGGAAGAGTTATGGGGCTTTGTCAGTTTCGATGACTGTCACAGCCGCCGCTTCTTTTCAAAAGCCGATGAACACACCTTGAGCTCATGGGGGTTATTGGTAATAGGAGCCATTCAACGCGGTAAAATTATACTTGATTTGGAACACGCCGTAACGGAAGCGAAGAGGTCTTCCGCAGAAGCGATGAGGGCGTATGCGGAAGCGGAGAACGCATTGGAAGCAAAAAGCCGTTTTATCGCCAACATGAACCACGAAATGCGCACCCCCATGAACGTCATTGTAGGGCTTACCGATCTAATGCTGGAAGAAAAAGAAGTCCCTGCCAAAGTAAAGGAAACACTGCAAAAAATAAACATAGCCGGAGACACATTAATGGGACTTATCAGCGATGTGCTGGATATTTCCAAAGTTGAAGCGGGCAAAATGGATTTGATGCCCGTTCAATACGATGTGGCAAGTATGTTAAACGACATTATAGCGCTCAACTCAATACGCGCCGAAGATAAGCCTATTACATTCAAGATGGACATTAACGAAAATCTGTTTGAAATCCTCCTTGGTGACGACCTTAGGGTAAAACAAATATTCAACAACCTTTTAAGCAATGCTTTTAAATATACCAAAAAGGGAGACGTTACTTTGGGAGTTAGCTGTCAGCGTGAAGGAGACTCGGTATGGCTTTCCTTCTATGTAAGCGATACAGGCATTGGCATACGCAAGGAAGACATAAATAGACTTTTCAGCGATTACAGCCAGGTAGATACCAAAGCTAACCGGAAGATCGATGGAACAGGACTGGGGTTAAGCATAACCAAAAAGTTTGTAGAACTGATGGACGGGGAAATATCTGTCAAGAGCGATTACGGCAAAGGGACGGTTTTTAGCGCACGCATTCGTCAGGGCTTTGTTACCGACAAGCCCATAGGCAAAGAAATTGTAAAGAGCCTGAGCAGTTTGCGCTATATGGATGATAAGAAAAAGGCGCAGAAAATAATTGAACGCGCCGATTTAAGTTACGCAAGGGTTCTTGTAGTAGACGATTTTCCCACAAACCTTGATGTGGCGGCGGGGATGTTGCGCAAATACAAAATGCAGGTGGACTGCGTCCTGAGCGGGCAGGAGTCAATAGACCTGATAGCCGCCGGAGAACCGGTATATGACGCTATCTTTATGGATCACATGATGCCGGAGATGGACGGAGTAGAAGCGGTAAGGTTAATCCGCGCCTTAGACACCGATTACGCAAAAAACATACCGATTATTGCATTGACCGCCAACGCAGTTGCCGAAAGTGAGAAGATGTTTTTAGAAAACGGCTTTGACGCGTTTTTGCCGAAACCGTTTAATGTGATGAGTTTGGATTCCGTTGTACAGCGATGGGTAAGGGATAAGATAAAGGAGTAAAGAGCGATGAACAAGGAAAAGTTAACAATGAAAAATTCATTCTTTGCAAGCTTGAAAAGAAAGCTGTCAAAGCGTACGCTTTACTGGCAGGTGGCTTTTACACTGCTTGCCTTCGCGGTGATGGTCATCGTCAGTAATTTCATCATGAGCACTACGATTCGCAGTCATCTGTCGCGTAACTCAACTGCCGCGCTTGATTTGGCGATGGCGAAAATTGACGCTGAACTGCGGGGGCCGGAAACCACTTTGCGGGCATTTGCTGAAGTGGTTCAGCAAAGTATCCTGCAAGGCGCGGATGTCGATGAGGTTCGGAATTTTTTGCTGGTCTTTAGTAACCATTTAACATACTACAATAAAAGTGAAGCCTCCCCCGTCACCCTTTTCGGCTTTTTTTATACCCTTTCTGCCGAGCCGGTATTTCTTCACAGCAACGGCTGGAAGCCGTTCGACGGTTATGATCACCATAGCCGTCCCTGGTACCATGCGGCAATGGCAGGGAACGGGAGTCCGGTGCGCTCAGAGATGTATTTGGATTTTTCGGTGGAACAATATGTCTTTGCGATAGCCCAAACCATCCAGGATGAATCCGGCCGGCAGTTAGGTGTCATAACCCTTCAGGTGCCGATTAGCTTCATGGGGGATATAGTAGTAAAAACGGCGGAGGAGCGGGGCGGATACGGCATGATTTTGGGTCAGGATCTGATGGTACATTCCCATGCAAACCGCAGTTTTGAGGGCATGCAAGTGCCGGATCCCGTTCTCCCGTTCTCAATCTTTTATGACTCTTTTATAAAAGGGGAAGATGTTTTTGAACAACCCATAATCAGTTTTGATGGCAAAGAATCTTTGGCATTTTTCCGCAAGACGCAGGACGGCTGGTATTATGGAATGGCAGTGCCCAGCGCCCCTTATTACAGGAGCATAACGAATACATGGTACGCCCTTCTCATATTGGGCGCGGCGTCAGCCGTGTTCCTGATCCTCATCCTGGCCAGCACAGACGCTAAAAAAAACAGGGCGACAATGCTTACGAACACATTAAACAAACTATCCGAAATGTTCCTGACACAGAGCGGAAAATCCTTCGGGGAAGCGATGAGCAGCAGCGGCGAACTGGTCGCCGGCCTGGCGAAAATAGACAGGTTTTCGCTTCTGCGCAACTCCACAACAGACGGCGCCCTCTTCATGTCGCAGATATACCGCTGGG
>JAIRUQ010000029.1 GCA_031254315.1 Treponema sp. | reverse complement strand
ATATGTACGCCGCTTCGCGGCTAGGGTTCCGCATGGCTAGGTCGGTCGCGCTACGCTCGCTCCCACGCCATGCTCCACCCACAGTTTGGCAACCATGGTCTTGCTACGCAAGCCCTTATTCGGGTTGCCAAACCGTCATATACAACCGGAACGTTAGGTGCAATACGCCCCAAATGCTATTGACAAATAATAATAAAAATGATATTATAATTTAAGGAGATCAAAATATGATTTTTAGGAACATTTTTTATGGATTTTTGGTGATTTTATTATTTTCTGGATATTCATCATGTTCAAATAGTAGATCATATTATAAAGAGACATTTCAATATAATTCTAATATTTTATATAGAAATAATGCAAGTGTTTATAAATATTTTGCAAATCATTCATTGTCAAATGATTTTAACCCAATAATTTCAAAATTTGATATAAAAGATGTAGATTATTATAACAAAATTATTATAGAAAATACTATGATAATATTTTATTCAATGGACGAATTAATAGGCTTAGAAGAAAAAATAAGATTTGATAATATAATTAAACATATTAAAGAGGATATATTTATTGATAATATTTTGGGAATGATTGTAATTCCATTTACTGGTTTACAATATCCTAAAAATGAAAAAATAATGAATATAGATAATAATATAACATTTTTTATTGAAATATGGGATCAAAAAAGTAATGCAATCCCAGCGTTGGCTAATTGTGCAATATATTTTATAAAAATACCAAAATAGGTATTATATAAAAGGGGCGTATTGCACATAACAGGATTGTAAACGCGGGGAAGCCGCTTACGCGGCAATTAAAAGAGCAAGAGCGATCAGTGGTACACATGGCTAGACCATTCGCTCCCATGCCATGCTTCATCACCGTCTTATTCAATTACTTCCCCGACTTCCACATACTCCCTTTGCTCCCCGTCCCATGTGTAGAAAAACCATTTCCCATTTCTAGGGTTTGGCTCGTAAACATAGCCGGGGCCTCCTGCCACATCTAATTGATAAAAAAACACCTTAAACCCATACATACCACGGTAAGTCATAAACTCTACCGGGGCGGGTCCGTTATCTGAATCAATGAGCCAGAAAGGTATGCTACAATATGGATGTGATAAAAAGTCATCATTTGCCAAATCATAACCCCAAATTTTTATTTCAAAAGCACGACCATAAAACCCATATACGAATATTTCATCTATGCCATCGCCATTGAAATCTCCAAAAGAACTGCTTGAACTTTCTATATGTTTGCCGGGTATATCGCGCATTATATCAAAAGTGCTGTATCGCTCAGGGTTAAAACTTGTAAAATCATATCTTTTCACTATTTTGTTACTATCAATTGCATAAATTAGTATCATCCTGTCACTCAATCGAACAATCCAATTATCTCCCCCCGGTATTCCGAAATTTGCCTTTTCAAGAAAAGTAATTTCAAGATAACTATTTTCTTTTAAATAGTCATCCTTCTTATATATCAATTCCTTTACTTCTTCTATTGAAAGAGGTATGTTTGAGGCACTTTGCGCTATTTTCACGCCTACCGTTTCTTCTACCGGAACATCCTTTTTGTTGCCAAAACAAGACAGAAATAATATTAGCACAGTGCAAATTAAAAAATTTCTCTTAAACCGCATATTTCTTCCCTAACAAATATTATATATTACAGTAATTTTTTGTCAACGATATATTGTGCATTGCCGGTATTTGACTGTTACTTGGTGGTGATATTTTCGCATGGAAACCAATAAAATTATATAAAAAAGTTTTAACTATTTAGTATAAAAACTTTTAATTTATATAAATTTGTTTTATGGTTTGAATGAGCAACCCACGGGTTTTTACAGGCTGGCAGACATTTTGCAGTCCGTCCAGCCTGTATATCACCTAACGTGTTGCCGTAGTAAAACGCGCCTGTCTGCGAGCGCTGTTATCCGTTACGCTGTAGTTTCTCACTGAGCGTTCAGCGTTGGTTATGCGCTGGGCAGGGGTTGGATGTGTCTTGCCAAGACCTGAGGAAGCAGTCTGTACGCTGGTTAATGCCCTGAGCATATCAATTAATCCCGAAGGATTGTATCCTGCGCCAGCCATTAGAGCCATTGCTGTATTGTCAGCTTCAAATTCCTGAGTTTGCGAATAACCGCTGTTGACAAGGGTTTGAACAATTTCCCCGACAGATTCATTTAAAACATCTGTCAGTTGGCTGACATTCATTTCTGCCGCCGCTCCTGCCGCCGAAGTGCCTGTTACCAAAATAGCCTGTGTAATGCGGCTGGATCTGATCGCTTTGATGCTGTGCTGTAACTGAATGTGCGCGACTTCATGCGCGATTACGCCGGCGAGGGCATCTTCTGATCTTGCCGCGTTAATGAGTCCGCGGGTAACAAGGATGTGTCCGCCGGAAGTCGCAAAAGCGTTAATTTCATTGCTGTCAAGAATTGAGACATGATAACCATTGTAAACATCAGGTCGCGGAGAATTAATTGTTATGGCGGCGCAAATATTATTTAAGTAGGCAGTCAAAGCCTGATTACCTGTCCAGAGCCGGTATGCGCCAAGAATGTTCGCGGCAACCGCCCTGCCAATGTAGTATTCCTGTTCGGGAGTTATTTCTTCCGCGGCGGAGCCTATGGCTCTTGCGGATTGGCTAATCGCAGTTGCGGTATTCGAGTCAATAGCTCCAGTCGCTCCGGCTACCTGTGCACCAACATCAGCGACTTTCATAAGAGTATCACAGGAGATAACTACTCCAACAATAAGAACGATAATTATAAAAATAATTTCTATTTTTGTCTTCATCATTATTCTCCCATCCTAAGACGACCATCTTCTAAAAACCGTCTTAGATCCGCTTCGCTGACCGCAATAGCTTCGATCCTGTCAACATCAGCATAGTTCAGACTGCGGTTTTGGTTTCTGTACGATTGTTCAACTTCCTGATTAAAACCTTTTCCCGCAAGAGCAACTTCCCTTGCTGTCGCCGTACTTGTGTTTCCCGCTACTACCTGTCTTGCGGACAGATTAGCCGAAGCAGTCCATCCGGTTACGGATGAATTTGTCGCGCTTCTGACTTCTACAAACCTGCCGTTGACCCGGACTACCGTAACGCGGTCTCCGTAGTTCAGAGTTCCTCTAGTGCTTGCAAAAAATCCTGTAGAAGATTTTAATGCCACCTGCCGAACCGACACATACAAAGTGCCTCCGGCGGAAACCTGCGCTGCCGCAAAACCTGTTATTAACAAGAACAAACATAAAACGATAAAACATTTCTTCATTTTGTACCTCACAATTATATTCTACAATCAATTATAAAATAATCAACTAGCCAAAAAGTTACTTTTCTGTCAAATTATCCACCCCATTATCCCATGTTTTTTCGTCCGGTGGTGAAGACTGAAATTTAACGCACCTGTCAAGGTACTTTTTCGCCGCTAAATCTCCGCTGTTTTTGCCGTAAATATCTTGCAGAATCTTCTGGGCGGCAAGGAAATCCCTCTTTTCATAGAGGCTGAAAGCCTGCTCCCATTGTTTTACCATGTTGAGCAGATCAGGCGTAGCCTCATCTGCAATGTCAAGCAGTTCGTAGAGACGCAGTGGCGTGTTGATACCAACAACCCTTACCCTGCTCAGAGGACGCAAAACAAATTCGTCGCCGATGTGCGTCCTTGTGTATTCGCTAATTAGAATACCGCCTGTGTCATATTGTTTGTTTACCCCCTCAAGCCGCGCCGCTAAATTTACCGCGTTCCCCATGATTGTATAGTCCATCTTGTTTGGAGTACCCATGTTGCCGACAACCATATCACCGGTATTAATGCCGAGCCGCGTAAACAAAGGACAAGGATCATCAATACTTTTAATTATTTTCTTTCCGGCAAGAGCCTCCATCACTTTCGGGGTAACAAGTCCCTGCTCTAATGCATCGCGGTTAATTTCTACTTCGGCTTTTTTCATGTGAACAGCGGCGCGGCAGGCAAGCGAAGCGTGGTTCTCCATGTGAATTGGCGCTCCAAAGAACGCGATGATCGCATCTCCTTCGTACTTGTCGATTGTTCCCTGATTGTCAAGGACGAGGTTACTCATTCTGGTTAGATAGAAGTTGAGCAGTTCTACAAGTTTAGCCGGGTCTCCCAACGCTTCCGAAATTGTTGAAAAACTGCGGACATCGGTAAAGATTGCGGTCATCTCTCTCTTTTCACCGCCAAGTTTTAATTGGGAAGGATCGTGAATGATCTGTTCGATAACTTTGGGTGAGAGGTACTGCGAAAAAGCGGATTTGATAAAACGTTTTTGACTGCCCTCTGTCGCGTAATTGTAAAGAGTTACCGTAACAAAAGCAGAGAGAGTTCCCGCAAGGTATGTTACCATTGGAACCCAAAGACCGCCAAACTGATAGGCGGCAAAAGCTCCGGTAATAATTATCACGACAATAACAGCCATTCCCGAAACAGACATAGTAATTCTGCTTGAAAACATTGTAAGAAATACCAGTAAAACTACAACCGCCAGCAAAATGAGCAGGTTCAGCCATTCAGAATTTTCACGGATAAAATTACCCTGTAACATATTGTCCAGCATTGTTATGTGACATCCCATTCCGGGATAAACGGAAGAAATCGGCGTATTGAAAATATCAAAAAGCCCCTGCGCATAAAAACCAAAAAACACATAAGTACCCTGAAAATTTTCAGGGCTTAAAAAGTTTCCCGATTCAATATAAGTTTTATCATCATTCTTAACCGCTTCTGCGCTTAAAAGAATATCCATGACTCTGTACGGAATGTACCTCTCAATTATCCCGTGGTAACGCAAAAGAGCGTTGCCGTTTTTGTCAACAGGAATGGAAATGCCGTCCCAATCAAGCGCTTCTGTTTTGCTGTTGTAAAATATTTGTTGTCCTTTTCCGGAAACCAAAAGCGATGCAGAAGACAAGCCCGGCACTGCTTTACCGTCGAACATTGTAAAGGGTCTTAGTCTGCGGACAATTCCGTCAGAGTCGGGTATTCCCGTAACACTCCCCAAAGCGCCGGCGGATTCACGAAGTTCAGGAATTGGGAATTGTCCTCTTTCGCTCGCGCCGACACTAAAACGCTCCAGCATTGTACCGAAATTTTCAGGCTGAAACAGAGGCGGATTTAAACCGACAGGCCAGGAGAATGCACTTCCTGTTTGACTGCTGAACATGATCGTCTGCACAACATGACCAAAGTTTTTGGAAGCGTCAGCAAATGATGCGTCGTCTTCCCTCGCGCTCAAACTTCGCAGGGCATCAATGGCAATTCTAAAACCCGTTCTCGGTCTTGGAGCTTCACCGCCGGTTTCCGCCTGCGGTTGTCTTCCGCCCGCAGACTGTCTTCCGCCTGAGGGAGATGTAGCCTGCCTTTCTGCGTTTTCCAGCGCGGCTTCTTCCAGAGCATTAACCGCATTGTCTATTATTTCATCCTGCTTTGCGTTCCTGTACACAGAAGGCTCAGAAAAAATTACGTCGAAAGCAATCGACTTGGCTCCGCTCAAATTCATGTAATCGACAATTTCAGCATAAGCCTGCCTAGGCCAGGGCCAGCCCCAACCTTTTTCCTTCTGCGCCCAGTCAAGGCTGTCTTGGTCAAGCAGGATTACAACAATCTCGTCTGAAGGGCGGCTAAAAGAAGTTTCCGACCAAAATCTGACCCGCATGTCATAAGACTTGTATTCCAGAAAATGGAAAACACCAAGTAAATGCAGACAGGAAATCACAAAAAACACCAAAACCGTAATTATCAGCGCGGTGAGTTTTTTTCCGATTTTTATCTTCTTTCCCATATTACTACCTTTTTTTTTAGAAATATATCATAATTATAGCAGGAGATAAATAAAATGGATATAAAGAAAAATCAATCTGTCACATGGATTTGGGTAACAGCGACAGTCATTTTCTGCTCATTGTTCGCCTTAGTGTTTATCCCACGGGCGGCGGCGCAGGGAAGCATGAATTCGTCCTTGCCGGAGCAACCGGAAAATACGCAGGCTCAGGTGCGGAATTATACCAATATCATGCAAAATGTGTACAATCTTATCCTTCGTACTTATGTTGATGAAGTAGACCCGCGGATCATTTTTGAAGGTGCGATGAGCGGAATGTTTAATGCTTTAGATGACCCATATTCTTCTTTTTTGACAGAATCTGATATGAGCGATTTGAACAACACCACTCAGGGAAGTTTCGGCGGAGTCGGGCTTAACATCACAAAAGCGACAACTCCAAGACCGGACGGAAAACCGATGTGGGTTGAAGTTGTTTCTCCTATTGAAGATACGCCCGGCTGGCGTGCCGGAATCAATCCCGGCGATTTTATTACAGAAATTGACGGCATACCTACCGAGACAATTTCAATGGATGACGTGCTTGGAATATTAAGGGGAACGCCGGGGGAGAGTGTAAGGCTGGTAATAAGGCGCGGAGAGAGAATGGAATTTCCGGTTACGATAACGAGAGCAATTATTGAAGTGCCGACAGTAAAACACGCCATGATTGGAGATACCGGCTACTTAAAATTGATTACATTTACCCCAATGACCGCCGCCAGAGCAAGGGAAGCGATAAGCGATTTTCAGGCAAATAATTACAAAAGTTTAATTATTGATTTGCGAAATAATTACGGCGGACTTTTGGACTCTGCGGTAGATATCGCGAACTTCTTTCTTGATGGGGGGCTTATTGTGCGTACAAGATCGAGACTTCCCTCCGAAAGCCGGGACTTCAATGCAAGGCGCTCAACGCTTGTCCCCACGGACATCCCTATCATCGTGCTGATAAACAGAAGCTCCGCCTCAGCTTCTGAAATTGTCGCGGGCGCACTAAAAGATCACAGCAGGGCGTATTTGGTAGGAGAAAACACTTATGGCAAAGGCTCTGTACAGCAAGTCCGAAGGTTCAGCAATGTCGGCTTTAAAATAACTACAGCACGCTACTATACGCCAAGTGATGCGAACATCGACAAAATCGGTATTCCGCCGGATCGCGAAGTGAGGTTCCCCGAATACACAGAAGCGGATGCGGAAAAAATGAACGAGCTTATCAACGCGAACAAAATCCCCGAGTTTGCCGAGCAAAACCCGCAGGCAACACCGGCGCAGATTGATGTATTCGCGCAAAGACTCAGGCAGGAATACAACCTCGATCTGCCCCTGCTCAGACGTTTAATAAGAAATGAATTGAACCGTACATCTTTCGCTCCGGTTTTCGATTTAGAATACGATATACAATTGCAGGAAGCGATTAATATTATTCGAACCGGAACTTTCAACACACTGATGCAGACTACAAGAACGCTCAGGGCGTTACAGGAAGAAGCGGAAGAAGATATGCCGTTAGCTTCGTAGAGCAGGCGCGTGAAACAATTTATCCTTAACAGTGAGCCGGACAAAGACACTGTCCGGCTTGAGGGCAACGATTACCATTATCTTGTCAATGTCCGCCGTCTGGCAGTTGGGGAATTTTTCCCTGCCCTTCTCCCGAATGGCAAAGAAACCCTCATTCAGATTGTTTCGATAAATCACGGAGTATTAACCGGAAAATGCAATCAAAATAATGAAGGCGCAGAAGGCAATGTTCCTGCGTCCCTACCGCCGGTAATTCTTTTACAAGCCCTTCCAAAGGGCGACAAGATGGACTTGATTGTGCGGCAGGCGGCGGAGGGTGGAATAACAGAGATTGTCCCCTTTTTGACGGAATTTTCAGTTGGGAAAACCGGCATTGGGGGGCAGAAATTTTCACGCTGGGAACGAATTATAAAAGAAGCGAGACAGCAGAGCGGCTCAAGGGTAGCGACCGCCCTTCACAAACCGTTAACGCTGAGCGAACTTTTTGACTACTGGCAGAAACTTAGGGAAGAGGGGGCGCTTGGGCTTTTATTTCATCATCAGGTACTTGAACAGGATTGCCTTCACAGTTATCTTAATAATAGCCCTGATTCTGTAGCATTGGCTATCGGACCGGAAGGCGGATTTTCCGCTAAGGAGGTTTCCCTTTTCATGGAAAATGGTTTTAAGCCATTGACCATTGGGGACACGATTTTGCGGACAGAAACAGCCGCTCTTTATTGTTCTGCGGCGGTTAGAATTTTATTAATGGAGAAGAATTCTTGGAAACTGAAACAAGCGAACCCAAACGGCGAATAAACTTTCTTAAAATCCCGATTGATATTGTCGCACCTGATCAACTTAGCGATGTCGTCTACGATCTCTTAAAAGACAAGAAAGAACACAACATCGTTCTTCTTTCTCTATGGGACCTTCTGAAGGCAAGAAGGAACGGCGAATACCGCTACTATGTAACAAGAGCGTCTTTAGTTATTCCAATTTCTAAAAGTTTAATCAGCGGGATAAAATTTCTTACAGGAGAAAAAGCACATCGATATATGCCGTTCGATTTTATTGTGAGTATGCTTACAATTCTGGAGAATCGGGAATTTACCTGTTATCTGCTTGGCGGAAAAATAAGAGTTCTTATGAAAACAGAACAAAACATACGGCAAACTTTCCCAAAGTTACGCATAGTCGGGCGTTTCCCCGGTTACTTCAAACAGCGCGAAGAAGGCACGATTATTCAAGCAATAAAAAAATCATCGCCCTCACTGTTATTGGCAGGCAAGGGCATCCGTGGCAAGGAACGCTGGTTATCAAAAAACAATCTCACTCTGGGAAATGGTTTAAGGCTCTGGTGCAGTGATATCTTTGATGTTTTCGCCGAAAGGAAAAAACACCCCTCGCGGTTTGCTTTTAGAAACGGACTTGAATGGATAGGCTACTGCTTTCAAAACCCCTTTAAATTTTTCAGGATATTCCCGTTTATTGGCTACAAGTTTTTGTTGTTGTTTTATAAGTTATTTGTGAAGCAATAATTTTGATAACCGGAACTTGGAGCATTGCGTTAGGCGGTCGTCCCGGCTTTTTCCAATTCCCGCTTCAATTTTTTATGCACATTTATTACCAATACCACTATCCCGGCGGCGCTAAGACACACAGTACCTTCCACCAATAATACATTTTTTATTACTCCAACCTGATACGCCGCCGCAGGAAGATCAATAATTGCGTGCAATAGTATTGCCAGTGGAAACAGCCACATTTTGTTTTTACAAAAAACCGAATAAAACACAATTACCGATAACGATATTTGGATTATTATTGCAAATGTACGCTCTATACCGCTCAATAAAAACATATACGATTTTGTTGTTACAAGTAAATCTATCTGAACATTCATTTGTTCAAGAGCGGTTCCTTCTAATTTGTTTGTTATTATTTCTATACTGCCCGTATTTATTATTATAGAAAGAACAATAGCGGACACCATAGAAACTCCGGCAAGTAAAACCGCTTCAATTCCGCCATGACCAACTCCATAGGACAAACCTGTACTTATACCTGTATAATTTTTCTTTTGAAGAATTTTAAATGAAATAAATCTGGCTGTTTCTTCAAAAATACCTGCCATAAATATTCCGTACAAAATATATATGAGCGGTTTTTCTTTTAACGAAAATGTTTTTAAAACAAAAAAATGTATAGCGGACTCTAATATCAACGCAAAAATTATAAATGCCGCCGCTCCTATAATCATAGGCAAAAATTTCGCGCCATGTTTTTTGTACAAAAAGATAAATAAAGCTATTGGCAATCCAATTGAAATAACGGCAGACACTGCCATAAAAATAATTGAAAGTACTGAAATTTGCATATTACCTCCTTCCTTTTATATCTATGTATATTTTACCATATTGTCAATAACTTTTCCCAATACCAAACCACAAAAAAACCTCGCGGCAACCGCGAGGTTTAATTTAACTGCAAATGAAGTCTTTAGTCTCTCTAGCCCCAGACAGAAAGAATAAGCCCCGCGAAAACAATCGAGACCATCGAAAGCAATTTGATGAAGTTATTGATGGCGGGACCGGAAGTGTCTTTGAAGGGATCGCCAACCGTATCGCCGACAACTGCGGCTTTGTGCGGGTCTGAGCCTTTTCCACCATGAGCGCCGCCTTCGATGTGCTTCTTCGCGTTGTCCCAAGCGCCGCCGGCATTCGCCATCATAATCGCGAGTACAAAACCTGAACCGAGCGCACCTGCCAACATTCCCGTAACTCCGTTTGGACCAAGCATAAGACCGACAATAATCGGGCTTAAAATACCCAACAGCGCGGGCATTATCATTTCTTTCTGCGCACCCCTTGTACAAAGGTCTACGCACTTAGCGTAGTCGGGATCGGCGTTGCCTTCCATAAGACCGGCAATCTCTCTGAATTGGCGGCGCACCTCCATAACGATATTTTGCGCGGCGCGTCCAACAGCGCTCATGGTGAGCGAGGAGAACAGAAACGGCAACATAACGCCAATCATAAGACCGATAAGCACTCGCGGATCGCTTATCTCCAACTTAAATTCAAAGTCTGGTTTTTTGATTTTAATTTCATCAAGGTAGGCGACAATAAGCGCGAGTGCGGAAAGAGCGGCAGAACCGATGGCATAGCCTTTTCCCGTCGCCGCTGTCGTGTTGCCAAGTGAATCAAGAGCGTCGGTGCGTTTGCGTACTTCGGAGGGAAGGTGGCTCATCTCTGCGATACCGCCTGCGTTATCTGCAACAGGACCGTAAGCGTCAGTGGCGAGGGTTATGCCGAGAGTGGAGAGCATTCCAACAGCGGAAATAGCCACGCCGTATAAACCGGTCTGATAGCTTCCCTGTGCGCCGGACTGAAAAAATTCAAGTCCGCCGGATGCAAGAAAACTCACCATAACAGAAATTGCCACGATGATAACGGGAACAGCCGTTGAAAGCATTCCCAGCGAAAGTCCGCCAATAATAATGGTAGCAGGTCCCGTAAGACTGGTCCCGGCAAGATTTCTTGTTGGTCTATAATTATCCGATGTAAAATACTCTGTAAAAAATCCAATCAGCATACCTGCCGCCAAGCCTGAAATAATCGCCCAATAAACACCGAAGCGTTCAGGATAGGTAGCGCAATCAAGGCTGTAATAAACAACGGGAATTGAAGCGACAATAATAAGCCCCGACGCAATAAAGGTTCCTTTGCGGAGCGCGGCAAGCAGACTTTTCTGGCTGGCATCTTCCTTTGTCCGCACAAAGAATGTCGCGATAATTGACGCTAAAATACCAACGGACGCCATTGTCATGGGAACCGCCGCCCCGCCAAAGCCGTAACCTGCCGAAACGGCAAGCGCCATGGTTGCAACAATCGCTACAACATAAGACTCGTACAGATCCGCGCCCATACCCGCAACATCGCCGACATTGTCACCGACGTTATCTGCAATTACCGCCGGGTTACGCGGATCGTCTTCGGGGATGCCCGCTTCAACTTTGCCTACAAGGTCGGCTCCCACATCAGCCGCTTTGGTAAAAATACCGCCGCCGACACGGGCAAAGAGCGCCATACAGGACGCGCCCATACCGAAGGTAAGCATCGCGGAAGAAATCAACTGAATCTGCGCATCAGATGCAATCATCCCCGCCTCTCTTGCATAATTAACAACATAGGTTGAATCCAAGCTATAGAAAATATACTTTAATAGAAAGAACCATATCGATATATCGATTAAACCAAGACCTACGACTACGAAGCCCATGACCGAACCGGATGAAAAGGCGACACGCAGTCCCTTATTAAGACTTTCCGATGACGCCTGAGCAGTACGCGCATTTGAGGCTGTGGCTACCTTCATACCGATAAAACCGGCAAGCCCCGAAAAAAAGCCGCCCGTCAAAAAAGCGAAAGGCACAAACGGAGTCAGTTTTCCAAAAAATGCCATTACTGCCAATATGACAACCATGACGGCAAAGAACAGCGCCACGCCGGTATACTGCCGTTTTAAGTAGGCATTCGCGCCTGTACGCACCGACTGCGCGATACGCTTCATTAAATCATTGCCTTCCGAAAACTTATAAATCTTTTGCGCCTGAAACAGCGCGAATAGGATTGCAATCGTCGCCCCAATAGGAGCGAAAAAAAACAACTGTTCAGCCATGAGATCCTCCAATAAATTTAGATGAGACAGATTAGCATATAATGACCGGGTTGTTCAATATTAATGAAGAAATTGGTGAAAACTCTTTAACAAAGCTGTTTAATGAACTCGCAAATTGATAATGAAAAAAGGTCTTACAGCCACAAATGTATTTTGTGAAGTTTGGAGCAAAGAAAACCAGTCCCTATCGACAGCAATAAAATCCCGGTGGCGGGGCATGCCCAGTTGTCCGCGCCAAGAAGGATGCTTCTGCCTGCCCACGCAAGAAGAACTCCAACAGCCGCATAAGTATATTCCTTTGTGCCCCGGATTTTTGCCGCTATGTAAAAGCTGATAACGGTTGTAAGAAAGATGACCATCTCTATCATTCTGAACATCGAAGAATAGCCGTTTACCATATTTAGCCCGGTGTCCCAATTTAGCACGTCAATCGGGACGCCCATTGTGATAATTAGGGTGGCTATTATCGTTATAAAAATGACGTTTCGCGTTTTTTGCACTTCCAGTCCGGCGGCGCAAATGCCGGCGGCAAACAGAGAAAAAATACCGAAAAATCTGGCAAAGAGCAGGAGCCGAACCGCAAGCCGTACATAAAACGAGGGAAAGTTATAAATTAAGTGGAGGGGCAGAATAAGACGGATTGCCTCAAACGCGAAAGAAATTGCAAAAATAGCGATGTACAGTATTTCCGGGGCGGCTGTCCGTTCAAAAGAGGAATGTATCAACATTATCCCTAAAAAAGAAAACAAAACCGAAACGGCAAGGGCAGCGTGAACGGCTAAATAATTACTTTTTAGAAAAAGTCCGCTTATTCCTTGAAAAATGCTCGCCGGTCGGCGCACGCTTTCTTCCATTTCAGGGTATAACGGTACTAATAAGAAGGAAACGGCAAGAATTAACAGGGTGCAGACGGCGCAAAAGCCAATCATTATCTTAAAAAAGGCGTTTCTTTCCAAAAGTGTCATATTTTAGTGTATATCATCATAGAAATTGACTCAAGACAAAAAATGGATTACCGATAATGAGAATTAAGGGGAACTCTATGTTTTTTAAGAAAACAGTTTTGATAGTGTTGATTACTCTATTAACATGTGTTTCCGCCCTTTGGGCGGGAGATACCGCCGTATTTGTCGATTTGGGCTTCTCCCCGGACGGCAGAACTTATACGTTCGGGCAGTATGGTGTGCAGTCGCCGTCTCTGAGACCGTGGGCTGATTTATACGTTGTAGATGTAACCAGAAACGCTTTTGTTCAAAACGGAAGGGTTACCATTACGGAAAACACTCCTATAAGGCTTGGACAGGACGGTTCAGGGGTTTTACACCGCCTAGTTTCTAATAATTCGAGCCTTACAAGCCGCCATAACATAAATTTCCAAAATCAGGGACAGCCTCTCTATATTTCCAGAAACACAACTCCCCCGGAAAATGGGGAAACCATCGACTTTCGTGACTTTGAAAACGGAAAAAGCTATGTAGCGCAGTTAGTCCCTACAATTACCGGAAACGGTCAGAATGTCAGTTCGCGATTTTATATCAATCTTGAAGCCAGACCGTTAAACGGCGGTCAGTCAAGAAGCTACACTGTCGGCACTCCGGGTTTTGCCAGGCAGGGGATCGCCTCTTACAACATTAAAAGGGTGCTTATAGACTCAGGCGGCAATTCTCTCATTTTTGTAATTGAAATGAAGCGTGTCGCCTCAAACGGCTACGATATCCGCTACATGGTTGAGGCTTTAAGGCTTTAGTTTTCAACAAGCGGTCTAAAAAGCTGGGTAACAAATCCACTATCTTCGTATAAATACCTCACATAGAGCAAGTTTCCTAGCTTATTTCGCTCCCAAAGACCATCTTTTTGCTGTTCTATCGCTAAATCAAGCCATTTTTCCTGCTCAAGTGCGGAAGAACTGCGGCTTTGCGTAAATAAATAGACCCCAACGGGCAGGCTAACCTCATTTTCGCACTTTTTCGCCGGATCAATGGCTTGTTCGGGGGCACTTTCATCAGTTTTAGAGCCAATAAACGCCAAACTTCCAAGAAATTGCCCTGTTTCCGGCTCGATATTACGGCTTTGGGCTGGGTTTAACTCGTAACAGAGCAAAAATTCGCCGTTTTTGGGGATTGGAGAGGGTAAGATTGCGGCTTGGGTGTAAATAATCGGCTTGCGGAGATCAAGGCGCGTTAAAGGCGTATTTTCCATAAAATTATACTAACATTTTTAAATAAAATAAATAAAGTATTAATAAAGTAAAAAGATACATTGACAGTCTTTCAATTGTCTCATAATATATAGTTATATGGCAGAAACTCAGTTTCTTAACGATGCTAATTTTGCGCTTTATCGCGATCTCATTTATGCTGAAAGCGGAATAACGTTCACACCCACAAACCGCTCAATTTTGGAAAGCCGCTTAAAGGAAAGATTCCGGGAAAAAAGCATCAATTCTGTAACTGATTATCTTAATACAATCAAAACCGACAAAGAAGAATTAAAAGGTTTTTTGGATTCTATTACAACGAACTTAACACGGTTCTTCAGAAATCAGGCGCATTTTGACGCTCTGGAAAAATATGTAATTCCCGAAATAATGAACATAAAGAAAGTTCCGGGCACTATCAGAATATGGAGCGCAGGATGTTCTACAGGTGAAGAACCCTATACTCTCGCAATGCTATTAACCGAAATTCTTCCAAAAACATGGAATTTTGATATTCTTGCCAGCGACATTTCTCTTAAATGTTTAATGACTGCCAAAGAAGGTTTTTACGCACAAAGCCGAGTCGAAGGAATTCCTGAGGATTATCTTAAAAAATACTTTGAAAAAGTAGAAGGCGGATATAAAATCCACCCCGACATTCATGCAAAAATAAAGTTTGACTATCACAACCTAAAAAATGATTCCGGTCAAAGAAACTTTGATATTGTCTTTTGTCGCAATGTAATTATATACTTTGATGATGTCGCTCAGACTGCGGTTATCAACCGTTTTTGGGATTCAATGGCTTCAAAGTCGTTCCTGTTCATTGGTCACTCAGAATCATTGTTCGGGATGGACACAAAATTTGAATTCTTAAAAACCGAATGGGCAACTCTATACTGTAAGAAAATTTAGGAGAATTTATGGCTGATGAAATATCAGTGTTAATCGTTGATGACTCTGCGTTGATGCGTAATCTTATTGGTCACATGATCGATGAGACTCCGGGGCTATCTATAGCCGAAAAAGCGATGAACGGTCTTTTTGCCCTGCAAAAGATTCCGCGCGTAAACCCCGATGTTATCTGTCTTGATCTTGAAATGCCGGAAATGAACGGCATTGAATTCTTAAAAGAACGGCAAAAAAAAGGAATTGATATTCCTGTAGTTATTCTTTCGTCTATCGCCGCCAAAGGCGCGGAAATTACGATGGAAGCCCTTTCACTTGGCGCGAGTGACTTTGTTCAAAAACCTTCCGGTTCAGAATCTGAAGATATTCATATCGTCAAGGACACGCTTGTAGCAAAGCTCTTTGGTTACGGCGGCGCGTATCGTAAAGCAAAAGGGAAAAAACTTCTTACTCCTTCGGAATATAAGACAAAGACGCCCGGCGACAAATCTTCAGATATTGCGGTTCATTTCAAATTAGCCGTCGCCACTCCTGCAGTAGCCGCTCAGGCTCCTGCCAGAATGCGTCCTCCTGCCAACACGGAAATTATCGCCATCGGTATCAGTACAGGCGGTCCCGATGCGTTACGTGTAGTATTCTCCAAACTGGATGCCGACTTAAAGATTCCGATTGTAGTTGTACAGCACATGCCGGCAGGCTTTACAAATGAATTTGCAAAGAGCCTTGATCGTATTTGTCCGTTAGATGTCAAAGAAGCGGAAGACGGCGACAAGATACAGAGCGGCAGAATTCTTATCGCTCAGGGCAATAAACACCTTGAAGTGGAAAAAGGAGCGAACGGCGCAGTTGCACGTCTTTCCACCGCTCCTCTGGTTTCGGGACACCGTCCTTCGGCGGATGTGCTTTTTGCTTCGATAGCTATGTCATACTCCAACCGTGCGCTAGGAGTAATCATGACGGGCATGGGCAGAGACGGGGCTCAGCAACTTGGAACAATTTACAAAGAAGGCGGCATGACTCTTGGTCAGGATGAACAGAGCGCGATCGTTTACGGAATGCCGCGTGTCGCCTACGAATTAGGTCATGTTATGGAACAAGTTTCCCTTGATAATATGGCGCGTAGAATTTGTGATGTAGCCAAAACATCGCGGTAATTTTCGCTAAATTTACTTTTTTCTAAAAATTAGACAATCTCTCAAAAAATGGTTATATTATATATAGGGTGAAACGGCTAATCCTCTTTTTACTGTTATTTTCTCTGTTTTGCTGTTGGCTATTTGGCGCAGAAGCAGAAAAAGAAAATAATTGGACTTTTGACCTCTCTCCGGCAAGTTTAAATATCGCAGATTTTAACGATGAGGATCTCTCTCCTGCCGCATCATTATCCATAGCTTCTTTATCTGTGTCCTTTTCGATGGGCATTGGATACCATCTGGATATAATTCCGCATTTACTTTCGCCCGGTATTTACGGCGAATTTGGCATGGGATATTTAAGCTTCGTCGCAGTACTGCTTAATGGTAATACTGAAGACGATTATGAAGAGAATCCTGTTGGCGGATTATGGTTAGGTATTCGTCTTTTTAATAGATTTAGTTTTGGCTCATTTCATATACAGCCATTTATCGGAGTATCTACATATTTTCTTAGCGATATGTGGTTACCGGTTTCAACCTATGGCGTTCTTTTTGCCTATAAAACCTACGGTTTAGAATACAGTTTTCATCTGCCTTTTGAAGGCAGAGACAAGGTTTACTACGTTCACCGGCTTTCATTTGTTTTTCATCTTGATGGATAAGGGCGGCTTTTACTTTGTGGGTGTTTCTGCTCTTTCCCTGATATTTTGAATTTGTAAAATAAACCCGACAACACCAGAGACAACCAAAACAATTCCTGCAATTAATAACATCATATTTTCACCCTCCCGTACATTGTCGGAGAAATAGAATTATAGCGGTAATGCCTGTAATTACTTGGAGTATCTGGATGATACAGCCTACATAATCTTTCCCACGAATTCTCCGGCTCATAATATCATATTATCGGTTATTTTCTCTGTTGTCAATAACATTGAACCCTGCAGAAAGACCAGTTGTCTCGAAAAAAACAAAAAACTTGCTTTCTATCAAGGCTCCTGCTAGAATTAATTTGGAATAAATTATGAATATTGATAAATTTACAATAAAAGCGCAGGAGGCTTTGAGCGAAGCCTCTGCAATCGCGCAAAAAAACGATCATTCTCAGATTGAGACGGAACACCTTTTGCTTGCTCTCCTTCTGCAGGAAAACGGAGTTGTCGCGCCAATCATTGAGCGGATAGGGGGAGATGCCGCAGGGCTTTCCCGTGATGTAGAGGCGCTGGTCAAAGGAAAGCCGAAAGTCTTTGGCGAGGCGGCGCAGGTTTTTTACTCTGCGGCGCTGTCAAAAGTTTTGGCAAAAGCCGAAGTTGAGGCTGATGCTTTAAAAGACGATTATGTGTCCACAGAGCATATCCTTATCGCAATGGCGGCAGGAGAGGGCATAACGGCGGACATTCTGAAAAAATCCGGCGCAAACAAGAACGCGATTCTTGGCGCACTCAAACAAGTTAGGGGAAATGCCCGTGTTACCGATCAAAATCCCGAAGAAAAATATCAGGTTCTTGATCGATATTGCAGAGACCTTACCGCACTTGCCCGTCAGGAAAAACTCGATCCTGTAATAGGGCGTGATGAAGAAATTCGCCGTTGTATGCAGGTGCTTTCCCGCAGGACAAAAAACAACCCCGTGCTTATAGGGGAGCCGGGAGTTGGAAAGACAGCGATTGTCGAGGGGCTTGCCCGCCGCATTGTCGCAGGTGATGTGCCTGAGGGCTTAAAAGGAAAAAAACTTCTCGCGCTGGATTTAGGTTCGCTGGTAGCCGGGGCGAAATATCGCGGAGAGTTTGAGGAACGCCTCAAGGCGGTTATTCATGAGGTGCAGGGGCAGGACGGAAAGATTATCCTCTTTATTGACGAATTGCACACGCTGGTAGGAGCCGGAGCCGCCGAAGGAGCGACCGACGCTTCCAACCTACTCAAGCCTGCGCTTGCGCGCGGAGAGTTGCGCTGTATCGGTGCGACAACGTTAGACGAATACAGAAAACATATTGAAAAGGACGCGGCTCTTGAACGGCGCTTTCAACAAGTTTACACGGCGGAGCCTTCGGTGGAAGATACGATTGCTATTCTGCGCGGACTTAAAGAACGCTATGAAGTCCATCATGGCGTGCGCATTAAAGATGAGGCTCTTGTCGCGGCGGCTACTCTGTCCAGCCGTTACATCACCAGCAGATTTTTACCTGACAAGGCGATTGACCTTGTAGATGAAGCGGCAAGCCGCCTGAAAATGGAGCTGGACAGCCGCCCCACGGAACTGGACAAATTGGAGCGGAAACTTTTACAGCTTTCGATAGAAAGGCAGGCTCTTTCGCGTGAAGAAGATACAGCTTCCAAAGACCGTCTTGGAAAACTGCAAAAAGAAATCGCCGATCTTACAACTGAGCGTGACGCGATGAAAGTCCGCTGGGAGAGCGAAAAAGCTGATATTCAGAAAATCCGAAAGCTTAAGCAAATTATTGAAGAGCTAAAAATTGAAGAAACACATTATGAGCGGGACGGAGACCTTTCAAGAGCCGCCGAGGTGAAGCACGGAAAAATCCCGGAAGCGCAAAAACAGCTTGCCTCCCTTACGGATCAAATGGAGAAAAAAAGAGAAAATGCTTCCGGCGGCGGCACTTCCACGTTGTTACGCGAAGAGGTTAGTGAAGAAGACATTGCAGGTGTAGTATCAACATGGACGGGCATTCCCGTCTCTAAAATGCTCTCCGGCGAACTGCAAAAATATCTTGACTTGGAAAAAGTTCTTGAAAAACGTGTTGTCGGTCAGGGCAAAGCGCTTTCCGCAGTCGCCAACGCGATCAGGCGAAATAAAGCCGGGCTTTCCGATTCTGCGCGCCCGTTAGGTTCCTTCCTTTTCCTTGGACCGACAGGAGTCGGCAAAACTGAACTTGCTAAAACTCTGGCGGACTTTTTGTTCAATGACGAAAAAGCCCTTACCCGAATCGACATGAGCGAGTACGGAGAAAAGCACTCGGTAAGTCGCTTAATTGGCGCACCTCCCGGATATGTCGGCTATGAGCAGGGCGGACAGCTCACCGAAGCGGTCAGGCGGCGACCTTACAGCGTAATCCTTTTTGATGAAATTGAAAAAGCGCATCACGAGGTTTTTAATGTTTTTTTACAAATACTCGATGATGGTCGCCTTACGGACGGACAGGGGCGGGTTGTCGATTTTAAAAATGTCATCATCATAATGACAAGCAACCTCGGTTCGGAGCTAATTCTTGAGACAAAAAATCCCGAAACTTTGCGTGATTCGCTGATGGAACTGGTCAAACAAAGTTTCAGACCGGAGTTTATCAACCGCATAGACGAGACGGTAATTTTCAACAGGCTTGGCAAAGACGAAATCGGCAAAATTGTTGATATTCAGCTAACACGACTTTCTGCGCGTTTGGCGGAGCGAAAGATTACGCTCAATGTTACGGACGCGGCTAAGTCTTTGATTGCGGAGCGCGGATATGATCCGTTGTTCGGAGCGCGTCCTCTAAAGCGGACAATTCAAAACGACCTTGAAAATCCGCTTGCAAAGCACGTCATTTCCGGCGCAATCAAAGAGGGAGACACCGTTACCGCAGACAAAAAGAACGAAGATATTGCGTTTTCAACTTCATCAAATAAGAGCGTGAAGAAGGAATAAGAAGCGGTTGCCTTCAATCAACTATATACTATATATAATACTCCGGCTCAGTTTCTTCACATTGTAATTTTTCATGTATTAACCAATAAGTTTGGGCATACCCTAAAAAAAGGAAGATGAAAATTATTGTAAAAAATAAAATAATAAACTGGATCATCAAAATGTCTTTTGGAGAAAAAATATGTAGTGGAATTATTGTTGTGAGAGACAATAGCATTGTTATAAAAAATATTATCATCCCTTTTTTATATTTTTTTTGCATGAGTCTTAATTTGTCTTCGGGAAAGTCCAATTTTAGCCACAATCTTGCTAAACCCGTTACAATTGCTCCAATTAAGATTACAAAAAGCAAAATCACATAATAAACCTTATATTCACTACTCATTTGTTTTTCCTTTCAGACTACCAACTTCTTTTTTTAAGCATAAAATCTCCAAGGTTCTTTAATTGTAAATCAGATCAAATCTCATTCCATTCCTTCTTACTAAGATATTATTTTCTGCAATTGCTTGTAATTCGTTAGTATTTACATTTTTATTGGGTTTACAAGCAGGAATAAATAAAACAGATAATATTATTATATAGATAAACTTATTCATACTGTATCTTAAAATAATTTTTAAATATTGTCAATGTCCAATGCTATTTATTTCTGTATACGAAAAAATATGGCCATCTATCCATACTTCATTGGGTATTCCTGCTGAAAAATCAATTACATTGCCGATTTCAGGATCATCTACCGGAATTATTATTCTTTGCCCTATAATTTCTATTCTTGTAGGATTAAAGACAATCCCGCTGTACATTCCAAGAAAAGTTCCGTTATCTAAAAATAATAAAAATCTTGATGTTGCCCTGCTTGTAGATGCTCCCCAATAATGGACATTATTTGCCAAAATAACATTTTTTCTATTAATTTCAATATTTCCTAGAATTGTGAAGTCATCATATATAAAAAAATAATCTGGTTCACAATCCATTGCACTCTGTTGAAAAATATTTATGCATCCATCTGAATATATACAATTACAGATTAACATGAAAATAATAAGCAAATTTAGTGTTTTAATTTTCATTTTATATCTTTCTTCTTTTTTTAGGAATTAAAATAACGGTTAAAACGATTATAAAAAAAATATTTATTAACAACAAAAAACGAACAACGTATACCGTTTGTAAATGATAAACGACACCTCTATTTTCATCAAAGAAACTGTCGTTTTCATTATAAGATAAATCTTTTATAAAATTGAATTCTGATATTAATGCTATACAAGTAGCTATAAGTACAATAAGCGCAATTATACAGATAATTTTGATAACTTTCATTACGCCTCGGCGGCTAATATTTCAAAATATTCTTTTTGTTGGCGTTTCAAAAGTGTGGGGGTGTCAAGCCCGTATGGGCAGTGTTCTTTACAATGACCGCAGTTGGTGCAATTATCAATAAGGCGCATATTGTTCTGCCATTCCTGAGACAGCCAGTATTCTTTTACCGCTCTGCGAGCCAAAAAAGTAATGCGCGCCGCATTGTTGATTGGAATTCCGGCAGGACATGGCAGACAATAGCCGCAACAACGGCAGAAGTTGCCGGAAAGTTCAGCCTTATCGGCTTCGATAACATTTCGCATAACGCTATCAAGTAAAGGCGGTTCTTTCTCATAAGACAGAAATTCGTCCAGCTCGGACATTTTTTGCATTCCCCAAATGGGGATTATATTGTCATACTGCCGCAAAAAAGCGAAGGCGGTTTTGGCGTTGGTTAACAGTCCGCCGCACAAACCTTTCATGGCAAGCAGTCCGATGTTATGCTCACGGCAAAGACCGGCAAGCGCAAGTTCTTCATCGGTGGATAAATAAGAGAGCGGATATTGTAAGGTGTCATACAGACCGGATAACACCGCAGAACGGGCGCGATCTTTGCTGTGGGAAGTAATTCCAATGTGGCGGATTTTCCCCTGAGTTTTTGCTTTTAAAGCGCAGTCATACAAACCGTCTTCTCCGCCGGGGTGCGGCACGAAGGGCGGATTGTGAAACTGAAGTACGTCAATATAATCTGTTTGGAGCAGACGCAGGCTGTTTTCAATGTTTTCCATGACTTTATCCGGCGATAAAGCGCCTGACTTTGTGCATATTACAATTTTATCGCGGACATGGTGAAGAGCAGTGCCTATCCGTTCTTCGCTGGTTGTATATGCGTTGGCTGTATCGTATAACGTAACGCCGTTGTCAAAAGCGTGCTGTAACAGAGCCGTGCTTTCCTCGTAAGGAATGCGCTGAATGGGGATACAGCCAAAACCGGTACGGCTTACTGTCAAACCTGTCCTGCCGAAAATTGTCTGTTGCATAATGCCTCCCATTGACAACAGAGAACATTATAAGGTACATTTATAGTTAAAACAAGGCTAAAATATATCAATGTAAACCAATAAGGTTTAAATTTGGAGGCAGAAAATGGCAAAAGTCCAAGTGATTTTATTTAATGCGATTACCGTGCTTTTCATTGCGGCACGTATAACGGAACTTCGTCATATATACAACGGAGCCATCGAAATTATTTCAGGAATAATGCTACTTTCTATACTGGCATTTGAAGTTATATCCGTCATCAGTATTTTTCGCTCATCAAAATTATTTAAACAGCAAGATGAAGAGAATCTGAAAAAATCTGCCCGCCTTGTAAAAATAGGCGCTATTCCGTTTTGGATTTCAGCGGCTATTATAATTCCAAAAATGAATCTTTGGGGCATTGAGACAATTATTGTCCTGTCATTATTATATTTATTGTTACTGGGAACATCGGTCTTTAGTTTTACTTATATAAAATTATTGTACAAAGAAGAAAAGCTAAGCCGCAGAAAAGCGGTCATCAATACAGTATTTCAATTTATTTTTGCTCTGGATATTATCAGTGTTTTACTTTTGGGGTATACATGGAAATATAAAAAAAGCCCGAAAGAGATTGCGCGATTTTTCCTTGGCTCCTATCAACCGCCTGAGTATTTTGGCATTATCGCAAATGCTTTTATACGGGGACCTATTCCCCGAATAGCAAAAAAGACAGGCACGTTTGTTACCCATAATTGGCGAGCCCACCGCATCGGTTTTTTTGTGATCATCGCTATTGTGTGTTTAGTTACCGTAGGTTGTAGTCTTTTCAATTTTTATCAGTCCCAAAAACCTCAGCCCATTTATGTCCGTTTCACCGTACAGTCTCCCGGCACTACCGGAAACCCTGAATCCCGCGCGCCTCTTTCTGTGCGTTTTTATGGTTCTGCGGCAACTTTGGAAATGAAAGACGCAGAAGTGCCGGCAGGAATGATATCCATTAATCCGCACATTGAAGGAGTCTGGAAATGGACCGGGGATGATA
Organism: Treponema sp.; assembly: GCA_031254315.1. GTDB lineage: Bacteria > Spirochaetota > Spirochaetia > Treponematales > Breznakiellaceae > WQXQ01. Next base: position 21,192 of record JAIRUQ010000029.1, on the reverse strand, counting down.
TATTAAATTTTTCCACGGAGCAGACATGGCAGATAGGAAGACGTTATACGGTTACTTTCGTCAAAGATTTTTTTCCTTCACATATAAAAGTGGATAACAGTTTTAATTTTGATATAGAAGATTTTTCTCTAAGAATTACCGAAAGGGAATTTTACATAGACCCCGAAGACCCTGCGATTAAACGGGTACTGTTTACAGTACGGACAAATTATCCTGTTGACACCGAGGCTCTGGAAAGAAGAGTCTTTATTGAGCCGCAAATAAATGCCGACTCAGGCTCTCTTAAAAAACAGCCCTACAAGTTTTCATTAACTTATAACGAAGATCATACCATCATTTATATTGTGTCTGAACCATTGGGAATGCCGGCAAGAAATATACAAATGCAATTGCGTATAAACGGGGGAGTAAAAGCCGCAGTCGGAGAAGGAAGGGAGTCACAAACGGAAACTACATCGGTATCAATTCCCGGCATGACCAGTTATGCCCGAATAAATGACATGCAGCACGATCTGGTGAAAAATGACCGGCAGATTTACGATCAGGTTTTAATAATGAATTCTCTGGGAACCATTGAGCCCGATGAATTGGCAAAAAATATTACCGCATGGCTTCTGCCGGTGGATCGTCCTGAATTGCCGGGAACCAGAGAACAAAAAGATCACCGGTGGGACAATATAAGCGAGATAGTTCCTGAAGTTCTGGCATTATCAGAAAAGATCAGTCTTGAAGCGCTTCCCAATGAACTGCGGCACAGCGCAACCAATAGCTGGAAATTTACAGCCGAACCGGGACGGTATATGTATGTTAAGCTAAACAGCGGAACACGGTTCTATGGCGGCTATGTCATTGATGAGCCGTATGAAAGAATTTTCCGGTTAAGAGATCTCCCCAAAGAGCTTGAGATACTTTCTGAAGGGAACATTCTTTCTTTCAGCGGGGACAAGCGGCTTTCTATGTTGAGCCGGGGAATACGCGAAGTAGAATTTAATGTTGGGCGAATTAGACCCGATGACATTAACCATCTGGTATCTCAAACATCGGGAGATGTCAGTAATATCAGTTTTAGAAATTACAATTTCAACCAGTACAACATCACAGAGCAGTACAGCAGTGCAACCAATGTTCCTGTCAACAACGATCGGGATATTGGGTATTTCTCTTTCGATTTTTCTCGATATTTAGAAAATATTCCCGACAGAAATTTACGGCATGGTCTTTTCATTTTCTCTGTCCGTTCAAGGGATAACCCCTCTGAAAATGTGTCTTATGAAGATGATTATGATGATTACTATTATCGTGGTTCATCTTCTTCGAATAGGTCTTATGAAGACAGACGGCTTATCATGGTAACGGATCTTGGTTTCTTTGTAAAAACCAATGTCGATTCCAGCCGTGACGTTTTTGTTCAGTCAATCGCTTCGGGGAATCCTGTTCCAAGAGCAACTGTTACCGTGCTGGGGCTTAACGGTAACCCGATCTTTTCCACCAGTACCGATTCGGGAGGTCGCGCGCAGATTCCCGTCTTTGGTTCTGAATACCGCAATGAACGTACGCCGACAGTTTATACTGTCCGCTCCGGAGAAGATATGTCCTTCATGGCTTACAATTCCAATGGGCGCAATCTGGATTACTCTTCTTTTGATGTGGGCGGCATTCGGGGAGCAACTGATCCTAGAGCGTTGCAGGCTTTTCTTTTTTCTGACCGTGGGATTTACCGCCCGGGAGATGAGGTAAGAATTGGCTTAGTGATCAAGAGCGGCAACTGGACAACAAATTTGGGCGACACTCCTCTTGAATGTCGAGTAACAGACCCCCGTGGCGCGGAAATTTTTAATCAGCGGATTAGGTTGTCCCGGGAAGGAGTTGAAGATATCCTTTTCAGTACCCATGACTGGTCGCCAACGGGAACCTATACGGCTTCGGTTTATGTAATTCGGGAATACCGCCAAGGCGACGGAACGAGAGAGAGCCATGAATTCCTCGGTTCCCAGACGGTAAAAGTCGAGGAGTTCCTTCCCGACACTTTGAATGTTTCTGCGGTTTTTGATCCTGTCCCGCATAACGGCTGGATTTCTCCCGGAGAGCTGAAAGCACGGGTAACGGTTCGCAACCTTTTTGGAACAGTCGCAGTGGGCAACGAAGTAAAGGCGCAGATCAGTTTGTCGCCGGGACATCAGTACTTCCGCCAACACCGCGACTATCAGTTTAGAGACCCATATCTTGCAAAAAACAGTTATCAGGAATTTTTGGGAACCAAAACTACCGGGGCGGAAGGGATTGCCGAGTTTGATTTGAACTTGTCAAAATTTGAAAGAGCGACATACCGTCTCTCCTTTTTTTCCGAAGCGTTTGAGAAAGGAAGCGGACGGAATGTTTCTGCTGAAGCTTCGGTCTATGTAAGTCCACTGCCCTACCTCATCGGGTACAAGGCGGATGGTAGTTTGAATTATATTGAGCGTAATACGGTGAGGGCTTTGTCCCTCATTGCGATTAATCCGCAGGCGGAACGGACAAGCGTCAGTAATCTTACCCTTACAGTAATTGAACTGCGCTATGTTTCCGCTCTTGTCCGCCAGCCCAACGGTGTATACAAGTATCAGTCGATTAAAAAAGAGTACCCGATTGACTCCCAACAAATTACAATTCCTGCCGGCGGATTTGAATACCGTCTTCCCACCGGCAATCCGGGCGAATACAAGCTTTCGATCACAGGCGCGGGTGAAATGGAATTTAACTCGCTGAACTTCAGCATTGCGGGAGCGACAAACATTCAACGGAGTCTAAACCGTACCGCAGAGCTTGAAATTACCATGAACAAAAGCGATTTTAGAAACGGCGAAGCAATTCAACTGATGATAAAAGCCCCGTATGCCGGTTCAGGGCTTATCACCATTGAGCGGGACAAAATTTATGCGTACCGCTGGTTCAACTCTAATGGAGAAACTTCCATGCAGACCATCAACGTTCCGGCAGATTTGGAAGGGAACGCCTATGTGAATGTCCACTATCTACGATCGCAGGATTCGCCTGAAATATTTATGTCACCTCTAAGTTATGGGGTTGTCCCATTTTCCATCAGCCGGGAGAACCGTACCAACCGTGTCTCTCTTGACATTCCAAATGAAGCAAAGCCGGGCGAAGACTTTGTGATAAAATATTCCACCGCACGGCGTGGAAAAATTATTGTGTACGCTGTAGACGAAGGCATACTACAGTTGGCATCTTATCAAACGCCCGATCCTCTCGCTTTCTTCTTTAGAAAACGCGCACTTGAGGTGAGGACTGCCCAGATACTCAACATGGTTCTGCCCCGCTATTCAATTGTTCAAAGTCTTGCGGCAATGGGCGGTGGCGCAGGCTCTGATGAACTCGCGCGGAATCTTAATCCCTTTAAACGGAAACAAAATGCTCCTGTCGCCTATTGGTCGGGGGTCATTGATTCAGGACCTGACGTGCGGGAACTTCGCTATCGAGTGCCGGATTACTTCAATGGAACCCTACGGGTAATGGCTGTCTCGGTGAGTGACAGCGCAATAGGCGCGGGTGAAGACCGTTCTTTGGTACGCAGTACATTTGTCATTTCGCCAAATGCGCCGATGATGGCGGCTCCGGGGGACGAGTTTGAACTTTCGCTAACCGTAACCAATAATCAAAAAGGAGCGGGGGGAAACGGCAGAGTCCGCCTGAGGGCAATTCCGTCTGAGCATCTTTCCATTGTGGGGAACAGCGAATTTGATCTGCAAATTCCCGAAGGAAGAGATCAAACTTTGATTTTACCGGTCAAAGCCGAAGGTCCGCTAGGAGCCGCGCAGATACGCTTTGTCGCGTCCAACGGCGGCGAAAGCTCGGAACTCTCCGCCTACATGAGCATCCGTCCTGCAGTACCGTACCGTGTGTCGCTTTATTCGGGGGTGATAAAAAACAGAAACGCCGAAGTAGGAATTGACCGCAATCTTTACGAAGAATTTAACACCAGAGAAGTTTCGCTTTCTTATCTTCCAATGGGAATGGCAAAGGGGCTTTCGTTCTTCCTTAACAACTTCCCCTACGGCTGTTCGGAACAAATTACCAGCGCGGTCTTCCCATTCCTTTATCCTCAGCTTTTCAGGGAATTGGGTTATACCAGAGCGCAGGCTGATGAAGGAATTAATCGTGTAATCGGCATACTCCAAGCCCGTATGAAAGATAACGGTAATGTTGGTATGTGGACTTCCCGCTCCTATGATGACCCAATGATTACCGTCTATTCCGCCCATTTCCTTACCGAGGCGCGCAACGCAGGTTATTATGTACCGTCCGCAATGACGGAGAAAATTTTACAGGCTTGCCGAAACATTGCCTCCGGGTCGGGAACCAATTACTACAGTATGTATACCCGCTCTTATGCAATCTACATTCTTACCCTGAACGAAATTGTTACCACTCCGCTGATTGAATCGCTCAAAAGAGACATGGGACGGAATGTTGAAGCGGAAACGGGTCTTACCGGGCTTTATCTTGCGGGAAGTTACGCAATGTTGCAAAAAACTTCCGATGCTAACACCCTTTTGGGAAGAGTCAGACGGGCAATGGCAAGGGACGACAGTATACGTTATATAGATGATCTTATGTATCATTCGCTGTACCTCAACATTATTTCCAAGCATTTCCCACAGCGTCTGCGGGACATATCGGAGTCTTTACTGGTTGACATGGCGGAGCAAATGGAAAAACAGTCATACACTACTATTTCCGCAAACCACGCGCTGATGGCAATTAACAGTTACCTAAAAGTAGTTCCAACAGCAGAGACCGGAAGATACTCCGTAAATGAGATTTTAAGAGACAACCAACGCCGTGAGTTAAGTCCTGCCGGAACCACTCTGTTTAACGCCCCATTCTCCGCAGATGCGGCAAAGATACGCCTTGAAAATAGGGACAACCTCAACTTGTTCTATCAGATTACCGCCGCAGGTTTTGACCGTGTAGTTCCCACAACAGAAATAAAAAACGGAATCGAAGTGAACAGAGAATTCCTTGATGAAGCGGGCAGACCGGTAACTTCGATTAAAGTGGGCGATGTGGTAACGGTAAGATTAAGCTTCCGCAGTCTTTCCAGCCGTGAATACCGTGATGTTGCCATTGTCGATTTATGCCCTGCCGGACTGGAAACGGAAATTGATTCGGTGCGGCAGGCGGAGCGTACAACATCAGTAGCCGACTATGTTGATATACGAGAGGACAGGATTGTAATTTACGGAACGATAAACAACCGCGCTTCAAGTTTTTCTTACCGTGCGCGGGCGATTAATGCCGGCAGTTTTACAACTCCTCCCACTTTTGCCGAGGCTCTTTACGATAAGTCGGTCTGGGCAATGCGCCCGCATGCTCCGATTAGGATTACCAGATAGGGTAAAATGAGAGAAGAAAAAAAAGAGCGCACTCAAAAACTTCGATGGATAATCCCGTGCGGCTTCCTTCTCATCTTTGCGATCATTCTCATTTGCAACATTGCTTTTTTTGACGTTCTCAAAGGCGTTTCATTTTCACGAACCTACTTTGATCGCAATGGCAACTTGCTCAATATTTTTCTCACCGGCGATGACAAGTATCGGCTTAGAGCGAACCTTGCAGAGTTTCCCCCGGAGTTTATTGAAGCGGTTTTACTTCAAGAGGATCGTTACTTCTACGGACATATCGGTCTTAATCCAATGTCTATGTTCAGGGCAGGCTGGGAAACATACATAAAGAAAAACCGCCGCGTGGGCGCTTCGACAATAACCATGCAACTTGCGCGACTTCGATACAACTTGTATACAAAGAACCTGCCGGGAAAAATCGCTCAAAGTTTTTCCGCGCTTTTTTTTGAACTGTGTCTTTCAAAACAGGAAATCTTGGAAGCCTATTTGAATCTTGTCCCCTGCGGCGGTAACATCGAAGGTTTTCCCGCGGCATCTTGGTATTACTTTGAAAAAGATATGAAAGAACTTTCGCTGTCCGAAATCCTCAGCCTTGCGGTAATTCCCCAGAACCCGTCAAAACGCGCACCGGAAAACAGGCGTACTCCCTACGAACTTATTGAAGCGCGAAAAATACTTTACGAAGCATGGCTTGACCAGCATCCAAAAGACTCCATGCTAGAACCGGAAATGGATATGTCTCTCTTTCTTGTAAACCGTTTTCCCCGCCGTGCGCTACACTTCACCGAGTACCTCAATACTCGATCTCTGCCGCAGGAAAACCGTTACAAAACCAGTATCGACCTAACACTGCAAAATATGTGCGAACGGGAACTGGAATCTTTCCTCGTGCGAAACCGTAGCTGGGGAATTACAAACGGCAGTATTCTTCTTGTTGATCATACCAATATGGAAGTGATGGCGGCGGTAGGTTCGGCGGATTATTTTGATGATGACATTCAAGGGCAGGTGAACGGCTTTGCTTCAAAACGCTCGCCCGGTTCAACGCTCAAGCCTTTTATTTATGCGTTGGCGCTGGAGCAGGGCTTGATTCATCCTGAAAAAATGCTCAAGGACACACCCGCTAGTTTTAGCGAATACACACCGGATAATTTTCGCGGCGAGTTTAAGGGACCGGTGAATGCATGGTACGCTCTTGTGGACAGCCGGAACATTCCCGCGATACAGCTTTCCCGCGAAATACGAAATCCCGACCTTTACGATTTTCTTAAACTTGCGGGAATTTCCGGCTTGAAGGAGAAAGATCATTACGGTCTTTCTATAGTTCTGGGTAGCGCCGATTTGACCATGCTGGAATTGGCTTCTCTTTACGCCGCCCTTTCCAACAACGGTTTAAAAAAAGATTTGTGTTTTTTATCAGGGGTAAACAATTTTCAACAGGGGCAACGTATTCTTACTCCGGCGTCTGCGGCGATTACCGTAAAGATGCTTGAACGAAATCCCGCGCCGGACGACTTGAGGGAAACCGTCAAACGCCCAATCCCAATAGCATTCAAGACCGGAACTTCTATTGGTTTTAAGGACGCATGGTCTATAGCGATTTTTGACCGTTATGTGCTATGCGTATGGCTGGGAAATTTTTCCGGGGAAGGAAACAGCGGGTTTATCGGTAGGCTCAGCGCAACGCCGCTTGGCTTTAGCATTATAGACGCGATACTGGCAGAAATCCCTCAGGACAAACTTTTTGTACAGCGACCTCTGCCGCCGGAAGTTAAGGTTGTGGAAGTGTGCGCCGTATCGGGCGACATTCCCGCTGATGATTGCCCTCAATTAACAGAGACGCTTTTTATTCCCGGCGTTTCCCCGATTAACCGCTGTCGTATTCACCGCAAAGTTTACATTGATACCCGAACCGGTTACCGGACAGATGAAACCGAAGGAACCTTTATCCGCAGTGAAGTCCGCGAATTCTGGCCATCAGACATTATGGAAATTTTTGAAGATGCAGGGCTTCCCCGTTTTTCACCGCCACCCTATCCGCCCAACACAACATTGGCGAACGCATCCGCAAGCGGCAGTTTTCCTCCTTCAATAATTTCTCCCCTTACCAACACTGTCTACATTATCCGACCGGGACTTTCAGCAGACAGCCGCTTCAATCAGATAGTGCTTCTTGCCGCCGCAGATCAGGACGCAGGTGAACTCTTCTGGTTTGCCAACGCCCGTTTTTTAGGCAGAGCAAAACCAAGAGAACGTTTTGTCTGGACACCCGAGCCGGGCATTTGGGATGTCTCGGTGGTAGACAGCCTGGGACGTTCTTCAGGAATCCGTGTGCGAGTGGAAACATCGGGGGAGTAAGTTAACCTGTAGCTAATATATAGAAAATAAATAGATTGTTTTCTATACTTTTTGAAAGGAGCCATTCTTTGGTATTTATTATTTTAACAATTTTAATTCTTTTTTGTTTTTTTTATTTTAAATATTCTCATAAGATATATTCTTTTAAAAGATTGATTTTAATTTTTGATAATTCAGTTATGTTGTTTTTTCTTACTGTAATAATACTAATGCATCTCCGTATTTTGGAGATTTATAACGTATACTTAATTCTTTGAGCTCAGCCAGGATATACAGTAATAAAATTATTCATTTTTATCGGAATTTTTATCAGTTGGATATTAAAAAAACTAGACCCATATAAAGAAAAACAAAATGAAAAAGAGCTTTTAGATAATATCTTGTTTTTTATTAATATTCCATTAAACATTATAATGTTATTATTTGCTCCATATTTATGGCTTGCAATAACAGCCATGTAGTATATAATATTTTAGGGGGTTATAAATGAAAGGAAAAATTGCCGTATTACTGCTATTTGTCTTGCTTTCTTGTAATAAGGAAAAGAACACGACAGTCATTAAAGAAGAAAATATTGGATCAGAAACAAATGTAACAGAATACATCTCTGTTGATAAAACGGTAAATGAAAATTCATTGGAGAATTTGGATGTAAGAAATATTCCAAGCATAGTTGATGATGAAACAATAGAACAAATAATAATAAATTATTTAATAAACTATTATAAAGACTATAGGACAACCTCTATTGAACTGAAAGAAATAAGAAAAATAAATATAGGAATCCGGGATATGGATTGTTATATCGTCATTGATTCCGGTTATGGTAATTCAACTTATTATTTTTTTGGATTAAAAAATAATGAAATCATCATATTTGAACATCTTACATCGGCTTATGAGCTTTATACAAATCCAATGATAGCTTTATTAGAAGGTATTTCATCTTTCTATAGAATTGGAAATGATTTAGTATTTATTGGTGATGTAAATCATGATGGTAATGATGACATTATAATACCTTCTTATGGACCTCATGGGAGTACGCGGATACAAATATGGGGCAGTAACAAAGAAAATGATAATATTTCAGAATATTTATATTCTTATTTTGAAACATATGTTATATTTAATAATAATGGAAGTATTTCATTTCACTATGCTATGGATAATTCATCAGGAAGAAATGTAGCTGATGCTACTTTTTTATGGGATAATAATCAACATAAATATTATATTGGTGAATAAGGTCGCTCTAAAACTTCAGTCCTAAAGCAACCCTAATTATTATCAATCCTTCTTAAAATTGTCAGTAATTCAGTTCCGCGTATTGGCTGATCGGGGCGGAAATTGCGTCCGTCAGGGAGGGACAGCATTTCTGTCTCTACACAGCCAAGAATTGAATCAAAGAACGGAGAGAGAGGCGGAATGTCAGCTATGGGACTGCGCGGATTCGCTCCTGTCGCATAACGCGCCGAATAACGGGAAAGTAAACTCCTATCCCCGCGGGCTTCGGCGTACAAACGCCAGATGAACAATGCCGCTCCTGCGCGCGTGACAGTCTCGTCCGCTCTTGGTCTGGCTAATGGCCATTCAGTTAAAGTGATGTCCTGAGTAAACGGAATAAAGCCGCGGTCAATAAGACGAGTAAATAAATCCGCATCGGAGAGGTTTCTGCCTCCGCTGATAAAACGCAATAATTGAGTTTCATTTTTTGCAAGAGCTATACAGTCATTCCATGTAATGCTCTCGCGTCCAAGCATGGTAAGCGTTCCCGCGCTAACGCCGGTTGTATTTCGCAAATCCCATGCGCGGTCTCTGGTTGCTCTGTAATGTTCCGCGTAAATATTGTTCAGTCCTGCAGTAAACGCGACATCAAAAGAACCGGCGGCTTCGGAAAAACGCGCCAAATCCATGAGGGCGCGTCCCCTTTCAATGTTTAATTCTCCAACGCCTGAAGACCTCTGCCCTACAATAGCCAATTCCCTTTCAATCATTTCCATTCTTTTTGCCGGGTCTCCTTCAAGACGTATAGACAAAATAACGGCTGGTATATTTCCGGGCGAAGTAGAATTGGACTGACGGTACAGACGCTGGGCATCGCTGTATTTACCTTCAAGAATGGCGAGCCTTCCCGACCATGCGACAAGTTTACCCGAATAATCGGCATCGGCAACCGCAGTCGCTTCCAATTCGGTAATCATTCGCCGCGCCGCTGTAATCTCACTCTGCCGTCCTCGTGCGTCGTTTCCTGCGGCTTCAAGTGGAACTATTGCCGTTTCCACTCTCGCAAGATTTGCTTCCGACTGACTACTGCCGTGACCGGCAATCGAAATATCCCCCCCTGTAGTAATACAAGAAGAAAATAATGCTACAATTGTTATAATAAAAACTGTTAACTTAAAACTTTTCATACTAATCCCCTAAAACTTTTCATACTAAATTATTTGAATTGCCAGCGATAAAGCCGGTTGTTCATTCCCATTCCAAAAATATCCGCTTTCCTGCTACCCTGCGCCGGATTAAAGACCGGTCTGCCCCACGCCGGCAGAGGGAACCCTTCCAAAGAACGGAAATTGCGAGTATAAGCATAAAGTGCATTACCCTCTCCTGTGATGTAGACTTCGGGGGCTTTGTCACCATCGCTGTCAAATGTAGTTATATATCCTTCTTCCTTTACGGAAAAACCATGAATCTTCTGATACAATACTTCACCGTCAAGACTTACACGGAAGAACGTTCCATCAGACGAAGCAAGCCAGAGATAATCACCGTCAAAGACAGGTTGTAGGAAGAAAATGCCGTCAAGGGTAACAGGGAACGGCGGAACTAAAGCGGCGTTTTCATCATAAATTAAAAGCTGTCCCGATTGATTTATAAAGGCGACAAGGACACTTCCGTTATGTATAAATAAAAGCGGCGATCCAAAACCAACGCCAAAACCTGCATCCTCTTCTTCATCAGTACTGACCGCTATTGGTGCGGGCCAGTTCGGGAAAGGTTTCCCGTCCGCATCAAGAAGCCAAATTTCTCCAAAGAAACTTTTTGGATAAACAGCGGCATAAACACTGTTGTTTCTCCTGTTTGAAAGAGTCAGGAAAGACGGCGGAGAGCGAAGAGCCGCAGTAAATGAAGTTTGCCAAACACTCTGCTCGCCTTTTTCGTCAATAATATGCACTTTTCCGTCTTCATCGCAAAGATAGAGCTTGCCTTCATAAGCTTGCGGATGAGAAGAAATCCTAAGCCCCGTAAGCAATGGGAAGCCCTTAACTATTTCCATGTCGCCGTCTACAAGCGTTACACGCCCTCGATCTGTAACCACCCATGCGTTTATAGCATCTCTTCCACCCACACCGTCGGCAGGAACAATCCAATGCGTCCCCTGACCGGTAAGTTCATTTATAGTGTTATCTGAAACTTTTAACGAATAAGCATTGCCGCTGGAGCTAAAGAAAATCCTTCTTTCTTCTCCCCTGCCCGCACTGTAAATACGGTTTATCGGTCTTCCGCCAACTTCACGAGGATAACCATTTACAAGAGTTACGCCATTGCCCGAACCCGGAATAAGAGATAGGGAAATATCAATAACACCTCTGTCAAAACTCATGCGGGCAAGCCCTTGCCGGTAAAGAGACAAGAAGTCGCTAAGAACAGTATTTTTTCGAAGGAAGAAAGGCACAGAAACATCAAGTGAATAGTACAAGCTAAAAGCGCTCGCGGTGGTTTTTCCTCCGGCAATATTCTTCCATGCCGCAGTCCTCGGCAAAACGTCGTTTCTTTGCATAGCGCGTATCGCCGCAAGAAGTGTGTCTGCGGATTCGCTCACGAAGAAATAGTCCCTGTAAATATAGTAATAGGGAGCCGGCATAAAAATATTCCAGCGGCGCAAAAGCGCTTGAAGGAATTCAGGGATAACTATCTGCGGAATACGAACACCGTCCAGATTTAATCTGACATTCTCGCTAAGAACAACGGATTTGAACGCCTTGTCAAAAACTTCCTGTCGCTTTCTTTCATCCGAAACTTTAACCGCATAAACCGGATGAGGACGACCGTCCATCCCAAAAGCCGCTAATTCATTTCCCGTCCATGAGAAAAGAAAGTCATTAAGGGAAAGCCCCAAAATGAAGCGTGATGCGGCATCCGCTGTCTTTAAAGCGCCATCCATATCGGGGGTAAATACAAGAGCGGTTTGATAAAGTTCCTCTAAAGTACCGGCTGAAAGGATTGTCGCGTATTGCGTGTCCGCAGGAATACGCTCCGCCATGCCCGGAACCTGTGAGCGCTGTGTAAGGAGACGGTTTAGACTTTCCTTACCGGATGACAATGGCGCGGCGAGACGGAATTCGATTTTTCTTTGGAATACCGAAAAACCGGCTTCAACTTTGGAGTCAAATTGAATGTTACTCAAAAGCGCCGCGATACTGGGGTCCTGATCGCCCAAAAGACCAGCGATAAATTCATTGGAAAGCATAAGGGCGGCGTCATAATCCGAAGGTTTAATGTTACTGTACGCTTTGCTATGACCTGCGTACGCCGCCGAGCGGTTTTCAAAAACCTGCGGATTATTGGTAACAAAGAGCAGATTGCGATACGGACCAATGTACAGCGTCATATTATCCATGCGGTATTCAAACCGGGAGTTTTTCCCGTTTTGCACATAGAACATATTATCAACATTGATAAAGTTGGAAGCAACAGGAAGGATTCGTAAAAGCGGTGAGAAAAAGCCAAAATCCCAAACAGCTATAAATCCTTCGGTTTCGGGACCGGGAGGCAGAAGGGCAAACTCCATGTTTCCGCTGGTGGCAAGACGCAAAAGTCCGTTTTTAAGGATTTTTTGATCCTTCAACACGGTAATATTTGGCACAACTTTAGCCAGAGACGGCACTGCAAAAATATCGTCTAAAGACTCATGATCTAAAATCCCCTCAAGCAGGCGCATAGGGCTGGAAACGCTGATGCGGAGCGACGCCGAATCGGGAATTACAGACGCGGCGTTAACCCGCCCAATTATACAAAAAGCCGCCCAAGCAAGAGTAATAATAGCGAGGATGATGATCAGCCTGAATAAACGCTTAAAAAACTTTTTTGGTTTTTTGGGCTTTTCCGGCTTTTCAGCGGTGGTATTTTCGTTTTCGTTGTTATTGTTGTTTTCCATAGGCAAATTGTAATTTATTTATGAAAAAAAATGAACCCCTTTTCGCGCTAATGTTTTGATTCCTCAAGCTGAGGCGGCGTTTCTGATTCATGGCGGCTGGAAGATTTGGCAAAAACCAGCGCTTGGAGAATGCCAAGAATATAGTCTTGCTGTTCATCATTTAGTAATGTGAAGTCATCGCAAACCTTCTTGAGCTTTTCTTCCTGAATCACCCTGCCTCCAAAAAAACACTCTATAAGTGAGAATATTATACTATTCTGTGAGGATTGTAAAGCAAAAAAGAGACAAAACGAAACATCTAATTTTACGATATTTAGCGTATGCAAATAAAAAAATCTAACATTGCATAGTAAGACTTTATGTCGTATGATATGTGTATGTCAATAAGCAAACGCATTAGGGACATACGGCATAAACTCAATATGTCGCAAGTTGAATTTGCAAAGGCGATATTCATAAGCAACGGATATGTAGCTGAACTTGAATGTGAACATCGAAAAGTGAATGATCGCATTATTCACCTGATTTCTCTAACCTTCGGCGTTAATGAAAAATGGCTGAAAACAGGCGAAGGCGATATGTTTTTTACAACTCCCGGTGAAAAATTACAGCGTATGGTACAACTGTTTCACGAATTATCGCCAAAATTTCAAGATTATGTAATGTTGCAGATTGAACAGTTGTTGAAAGCGGCTGAAATGTGAGAGTATGCCTTGATACCATTTTATAAACTTGAAAAACTACCGCGAATTCAAAAGCTAAGAAAAATAGCGAAAGTTATTTCTATGGCAGAAAACCGTCTTGCCGCAGTTACGGAAAGAGGGGCAAAAAACTACAATTACGCAGAACTCTTTAACGAAGCCGAATTGGCTTTTTTTACGGATGCGGCAAAATTGCTCGCGGTGGACACTTCCTTCTCTGCGGACAAGCAAAAAGTTTTTGTTTCTGCGGTTGGCATTTTTCAAGCGGTATCTACAACTCACAGCTCAAAAGAGACCACGCCTGCCGAAAATGTACTTTTGCTTCGCCGCCTATTAAACAACATTAAGCACATTTTATTGACAGAAACCGGACGTGATCAGGCTGACTGGGATTTTACAGGCAGTGACGGGCGGCTCGACCCAAAAAAGCGTCAAATTTTCGAAGGAATGTGGGTTTACATGGAAGACATACGCTCTCCGTTCAATGTTGGCGCAATGTTCCGCACAGCAGAAAGTTTCGGCGTTGAAAAAATATTTCTGTCTCCGCTCTGCGCCGATCCGCGTCACAGGCGCGCGGAAAGAACAGCAATGGGTTGTATTGATATTATCCCTTGGGAGAGGCAGGATTTTTTCGCCGCGCCGGACGCTCCGCAGTTACCATGCCCGGTTTTTGCTCTGGAAACCGGAGGCACGCCTTTAGAGGAGTTTTCATTTCCGCGCCGCGGCTTACTGATTGCCGGTTCCGAAGAGCTTGGCGTAAGTCCGCGTGCGCTCGCGGCGGCGGACGCTTCTTTGGGCAGAGTTTCAATTCCTTGTTACGGGGTAAAGGCTTCGCTTAACGTATCGACGGCGTTTGGAATTACAATGCAAAAATGGGCGCAAACCATTGCGTCCTTCTAAAAATAATATGTACTGAAGAACCTGTAAACGACAGATATTCTTAATAATTGCATTATATTTCATTTTTTGACACTATTTTATGATTTTTTCTTGACAGCTAATAAAAAATAATATTAAAATACAAAAAATGTTTATATTATACATAAGGATTGTTTGCTAACCAATGAATCATCCAGTCAGCATACTCATTGCTTCACGGCATGACAAAGATCAAAAATATATTTCGGCGATTTTGTCAGAACATAAAGATTTTTTTATAGCCGGTGTAGAAAAAGACGAAAGTAGCGTGATTATTAAATCGGAACGATTAAAACCTAACATTCTTATCCTTGACTTTCAATTACCTATGATAGATTTACCGGATTTAGCGCGGATTATACGCAGAAAATCACCGTCTACGGCTATTATCATTCTCTCCGAAAAAGATGAACCCAATCTCGCGTATTACGCTCTTAAAGCCGGTGTTTCAGGATTTTTACTCAAAAAAGAGGATGTTGATAAGCTGGCGCTTATCGTAAGAGTTATTCTTTCGGGAGGGTGTTATATAAGCGTATCAATAATTACAGGCATCTTTAATGCGTCTTTTTTTAAGAACCATTTTCAAGGACAATTTTCAGAACATGACCTTACAGCTTTTACTCAGGTAGAGCGTAATATCGTTATAGACCTTGCAAATGGTTTATCATATAGTCAGATAGCGGAACACTTAAATTACAGCGCGGGGTCTATAAGGAATTTCTTAACGGCAATAAAACGTAAAACAAAATTGAAAAACTGCATACAGATTGTTGTTTTCGCGCTTGTGTCCGGGCTTATACATTTTGACCATCTACAGAATTGACAAATCCATTGCGTACTCAAAATCATTTTTACAAGTCAAATTACTAATATTCTCTCTTGACAAAATCCGGGCATATAAATAACCTAAAATAGTAGCCGGGATAAGAGGGTGTTTTGAAAACGATCTTTATTGTTGACGATAGCGACACAAACCTTGCCAAAGCGGAAGAGGCTTTGGAAGAGGCTTTCAATGTTATGACTCTTCCGTCCGCGGCGAAAATGTTTGACCTTTTAGAAAAAATAACTCCGAATTTAATACTATTGGACATAGAAATGCCGGAAATGAACGGGTTTGAGGCGCTGGAAAGGCTAAAAACAGGCAATTGGAAGGCTATCCCCGTTGTTTTTCTTACCGGAACCATAGACGCTTCCATAAAAGAACGAAGTTCAAAACTGGGAGCGGTAGACATTATAACCAAGCCATTTTCCCCAACAGCCTTACTTGAGTGCGTAAATTCGCATATTTAATACATTTTCTTACGATTATAGTTTATACTTTAACTATGGGGGTGAGCTTGGAGGGTCATTATGCGGTCAAACATTGAGAAAAGCAGGGCATTATATTCTATCTACGCTCAAATGTTCATCATCGTTATTGCCTTCGTAATAATGGGCATCTCAAGCTTCCTCTTCGTCAGCAGAATCGAACACAAGCACCTTATAAAAGACGCGGAAAACGCCCTTACTTTCACAGAAATGGAAATAGTGTCCACCCTCCTTGAGCCGGAAATATTTCTTAACGGTTATTCCGAAACAATCCGTAATATGCTCATAAGTAATGAAAATGAAGCGACTATAGCCGAATATATGTCAACCATAACTAATTTTATGCTTACAGACGGAGATCGCTCGACATGGCTAAATGATACCCACGGCTATTTCTTTAAATGGGGCGGAAAACACCTGTCCGGGAAAAACTGGTCTCCGCCGTCTCATGATAATGTTGAGGAGTCCGATTGGTTTATAAAAGCAGTTGAAGCTCAGGGAAAAATAGTTGTCTCTGACGTCGACAAAAATTCAACAACAGGAAACAGTACTCTTACATTTTCGCGTTATATTACAGATAACGACGGCAATCCATTAGCCGTGATATGCCTTGCCCTTGATCTTAATAGAATTTACAGGCGAGTTGTTTCCATTAATCTGACAGAAAACAGCTACGGCATATTGTTAAACAGTGATTTGGAGATATTAACACACCCGGAACAATATATAATTGGAAAAAGATTAAATAAAATAAACAGCGGGTTGGCATTTCTTTCAAGTGAGTTGGAAATGGGCATGAACATATCAGAGCGCAGAGTAAAAAATTATATGTACGAAGATACTATCGTATATTTTGTTAAAATAAAGTACGGCTGGTTTTTAGGCATTGTAATACCTGTAAATGAATATTACAAAAACTTAAATAACATGGCGATGTTCCTTATTGTTCTTGGTTCATTATTATCATGGATACTTTGTACCATGTTTTATTATATCACGCAGGCAAAAATGAAGTCTGATATGAGAACCCAGCAAAAGAGCAACTTCCTTGCTACAATGAGCCATGAAATTCGCACGCCGTTAAACGCGATTCTTGGTATAACAGAAATTCAAATGCAAACTGCCGTTCTTAATCCGTCCTTAAGTGAAGCGTTTATAAAAATAAACAATTCCGGTAATTTGCTGTTAAACATAATTAATGATATTCTTGATCTGTCAAAAATTGAAGTCGGCAAACTGGAGCTTGTTCCCGTAAAATACAAAACCGCAAATTTAATCAACGATATTATACAAATAAATTATATCCGTTACGAAAGCAAGCCAATTAAATTCACGCTTGACATAGATGAAAATATTCCGTCATCGCTGATTGGCGACGAACTTCGTATCAAACAAATATTAAATAATATTCTTTCTAACGCTTTTAAGTATACAGATCGCGGAGAAGTAGCGTTGAAAGTTTACGCCGAATGTGTGGGACGCGGAAGCGCGGTCATTGTTACTTTGGTTTTCGAGGTAAAGGACACGGGACAGGGCATGACTGCCGAACAGATAAGCAAGCTGTTCGATGAGTACACACGCTTCAATATGGAGGCAAATCGCACAACCGAAGGCGCAGGTCTTGGCATGACCATTACGCGAAATCTAGTAAACTTAATGTACGGAAAAATAAACGTAAAGAGCGCGGTTGGCGAAGGCACACATGTTACTATCCGTCTGCCGCAAAAAACGGACGGCATCGGTATCAGCGGCGTAATTGGCAAAGATACTGTTGAAAGTCTGCGTCAATACAAACTTGGAAATGCCATACAGCTAAAGAAAAATCAAGTAATTCAGGAATACATGCCTTACGGACGCGTTCTTATTGTAGATGATGTTGAAACAAATTTATATGTCGCAAAAGGACTTATGGCTCCTTATGGACTTAAAATTGATCTTGCCGAAAGCGGATTTGAAGCTCTCGATAAAGTAAAAGAAGGCGCAATTTACGACGTTATATTCATGGATCACATGATGCCGAAAATGGACGGCATAGAAGCGACAAAACAATTACGCAAAATAGGCTACACAAACCCGGTAGTTGCATTGACAGCTAACGCTCTCGCGGGTCATGCAGAAATGTTCCTGAGCAACGGTTTTGATGATTTTGTTTCTAAGCCGATAGATATTCGTCAGTTAAATGTTACCCTTAACAAATTAATCCGTGATAAACAACCTCCCGAAGTATTAGAAGCCGCGCAAAAAGAAAAAGCCGAGTTCGACAAAAAAATTGAATCGGGGCAGGGAATTCAACAGGTTGATTTACAGTTGGCGAAAATATTTGCACGAGACGCTAAAAAAGCGGTTGGAGTTATTAAATCTTGTATGCAAAACAACCTTAGCGATGAAAGTAACGTTCAGCTGTATATCATCAATGTTCATGCAATGAAAAGCGCACTTTTAAATATAGGAGAGAAAGAGCTTTCCTCCATCGCTTTAAGGCTTGAACAAGCCGGCAGAGAAAAAAACATTAATGTAATATCGATAGAAACAAGTGGATTTCTGGATAATCTGGAAAACGTTATAAAAAGAATTGATAAAATAGAAGAAGATGAACATGCCGAACGAACTGAAGACAGCCAAGATGCTCTTGTTTTCTTAGATGAAAAACTACAGATCGTCAAAAAAGCGTGCGCAGAAATGGATAAAAAAACCGCAAAAACAACATTGAGCGATTTAAGAAGCAAAGCATGGTCGCGTGAAACCAGCGAGCTTATAAATTCCATTGCCGAACATTTATTACACAGCGAATTCGACGAAGCGGCAACGCTTATTGACAGCTACAAAAAATAAATGAATTGTATTCGTTTGTCTGAAAACTTTTTATTCTTGGACATCAAAGCTGTTCCCGGCGCTTCAAAAACAGAATTGGGAAAAATTACAGATAACAGGCTAAAAGTACGAATAGCCGCTGCCCCGGAAGACGGCAAAGCTAACGAAGAACTTCGCTCATTTCTCGCAAAATTGCTGGATTTGCCCAAAAGGGACGTTATCATACAATCGGGAGAAAAATCAAAATTAAAGACAATACAACTGCCCCTTTCTGCCAAAGAAAAACTTGAATTATGGAACCTCTAAAAACCCCGGTTGGATTTTTAGAGGTTCCTTGGAGAAAACCGCAAACTCTTCATTACATAAAGAATTATTCTAATGCGGTTTTCTCAAAAGGGTAAGAAAACTTCTAAAAACTGAAGTTTTTAGAGGTTACTATTAGTATAAAATGTTTTAATTTAGTTATTTTTATTTTAACGTTCCGGTTGTATATTACGCTTAGGCAGGAAATAGGGCGTTGTACCGAACAACTTTATTATTAAAATATTAATCTATAGCCAATTTCAAAAAAATAACTATTATATATTTCATAATAACTATCATCTAAATTCAGCCAATTAATCATCTTTAATGAATTTCTATGACGCAACCCAGCCCCCAATGATATATTATGTCCTTCATAAATGGGTATATCTAGATTTGCTTTTATATCCGCTATATAGGAAAAATGATTAAAAAGAAATAATGACAATCCCCAATTAAAATTTCCGCTTAAACTAAATATTTTCTTAAATGGATATATTGTAAATCCTACCCCATAGAATAAATCAAATATATTTATATCCGGTGAAAATTGTATTGCTAAATAATTAATGCGTCCGGTAAAGATTGGTGAGGACGGAAAAATAGATATTCCCAGAATGTCAAGTGTAAAACATTTATAATCGCTATTAAATATATTGTCATACGATAATGAACTAATTATGCCTAGCCCCTCGGCTTTATAATCCGGCGAGACAGTTGTTGCGAATAAACCCATTGAAAATAAATGTAAAAGTATTATAAATAAAATGCTTCTTTTCATATTTTTATTCTATATTACCTTGTATTCTTTGTCAAATAGCGGTGAGCCATTTTTCACAATTTTGCGAATTTTTTGACACAATGGCACTTAGCTCTAACTAGAACAAAGTAGCGGCTTTTTTCATATTCTGCGCGATTGGCACTGAAAAAGGACACCGCTCTTCACATCTGCCGCAGGCTGTACAGTCATCAGCATGGCGATCCAAAGCCCTGTAATGAGCCGCAATTCCGGGCGGAATGTTAGTTTCGTCTAACAAGGCGATGTCCAAATACTTGTGTACGCTTGCGATATTTATTTCCGCAGGGCAGGGAAGGCAGTGGTTACAATAAACACATCGCCCCTTAAAATCGCCCTGAAAGCCGCTGATCACTTCGCTGTAATCGCACTCTGCTTCGCTCTTATCAAGGTAAGAGACAGCTTCCAGCACCTGCGCTTTTGTCGCACAGCCAATGAGCGCGCTTACAACCGCAGGGCGCGTTAACGCATAGTGAATACATTGAGCCACAGTCATTGGCTGTGCGAAGGGAGTATGCTCCGGCGAGAGAAGTTTCCCCGCACCCAGCGTTTTCATTGTGGTAATTGCAACGCTCTTTTGTTCGCAGAGCTGGTACAGAGCCGCTCTGTCTCGGTCAAGTTTTTTCTCAAAGTCCATTGCCTTGTCTTTGTCCAGATAATCAAGAACATAGGTTTCTGCCCCTGCCATGTCAAAGGCGGGATTAACGCTAAACATGAGAAGTTCAACAATTCCGGTCTCCACTATCTTTTTAGCAATGACCGGATTGTGCGAACTTGCCCCGATAGCGCGAATACGTCCCTGTTGTTTCAAATCTTGCGCATAACGGAAGATTTCAGTTTCAAAAACATCGGAAAAATCTTTTTCAGTATCAATAAAAAAAAGCATTCCAAAATCGATGTAATCTGTTTTAAGAAAGCGCAGTAAATCTTCAAAATATTTTTTTACTGTTGGAAGATCGCGGCTACGATCGTACTGTTCGTTAATATCGGTGGAACCGATATGTCCCTGAATAAGCATCTTTTCACGCTTTCCAATTAAAACTTTTCCGATATTTTCCCGCACAGCCTGCCCCGGCATAAAAAGGTCCATAATATTAATACCTTGCTCCAAAGCGGAATTAATCACTATTTCTGCCGTTTCGTAAGGTTTATTGTCCAGATGTTCGGCACCTAACCCAATCACGCTTGCGGACATTCCCGTTTTTCCGATATGACGATATTCCATTTTTTGGCTCCATTTAAATTTTAAAATATTAATTATCAACATAATTATACAATTTGTTAACCGCGCAAACAATCAATTAAATTTATAAATTTCATTTGACATTTTTTCATTTAATCTATATTATATAAACATATATTTTTTTCGAAGGAGAATAAGCTATGAAAAAATTAATTGCAGTAGCAATCGTTCTGCTGGTAGCGTTATCAGCT
>JAIRUQ010000026.1 GCA_031254315.1 Treponema sp. | reverse complement strand
AATGCGTCTGATATGTATTTCAGGAATATCAGGCCGAGGACAACGTGCTTATATTCGGCGGCATCAATATTTTTCCTCAGTTTGTCAGCGGATTTCCAGAGTTGTTTTTCTATGGGTTCGCTGTTGGTTTCTTTGGTTTTTGCCATATCTAAGATTTAGTATAGCATTAAAGATTGAGAAAGACAACATTCTCCCAAAATACTCAAGCCGCATTTTGTATGAGTTTCGTGGCGCTGTCGTAATCCATTATCATCACATAATCTTTTATTTTTTCGACTTCTTCTTTTAAGGAGCCGCTTAAAGGTAGTGTGTCAAGGGCCGCCATTTCTGTTTCGATGCGGGGTAAATTAAATTCTTCAAAGGCGTCGATGAGGCGGCTGAAAATGTGGGGCAACTCCGGCGGGACTTCAACCGTGCCTGAGTCATGGTCAATAAGCGAAAACGCTTCATGCAATTTGCCGCACAGTTTGTTAAGTTCATCCAGGAACGGCGGTAGGTTTGCGGCGCAAAAAACGTTGTCCATTGTTTTGGAGGCTTTTTCAAGGGCAAGCGCCTTTGAAGAAAGTTCCATTGCCCCAATACTCGCCAGGGAGCTTTTCATTCCGTGTACTGCTATGCAAAGTTGTTCCATGTCTCTCATCATCAGAAAACAGATAAGACTTTTATCGCTTTTTTCAATTTCCCGTATCATCAGCTTCAGCGACTTTTCATACACGTCCTTCTGGCCTTCAACCCGGTCAAGTCCTATTGCAAGATCGAGTCCTTCGATTTGTTTTATTTGCCGCCAGAATTCCCCTTCATCTTCATCTGCCATGTCCGCAACGGGCGCTTTCTGCGGCGTATCCAAGAGTTTCTCGGAGGGTATCCATTTTTGCAACATGTGCGCCAATTTCGCCTTTACAATGGGTTTCCACAAATAATCGTTCATTCCGGCGTCCAACATCATGTCTTTCGCCCCGATAACGGCGCTTGCCGTAAGGGCGATAATCGGGATATCAATGCCCATCTCGCGTATAAGTTTGGTAGTTTCAACTCCGCTCATTTCCGGCATCCGGTGATCCATAAAAACAATGTCATAATGTTTCTTTTGAACCATATCAATGGCCTGCCTGCCGGATGTGGCGGTGTCAGCCGTTATGTGAAATAGCCGTAACAGACCGCAGGCGACATTCAAATTGGTTTCATTGTCGTCAACAACCAATATTTTTGCGTCGGGGGCATATAATGCGCTTTCATTGTCGTCAATATGTTCAACAAGCGTGGAATCGCCCAAAACTTTGGGAAGCTCAACAAAAAAACCTGTTCCTTTTCCGTATTCGCTTTCCACCGTTATATGCCCGCCCATCATCTCCACAATGGCTTTGGTAATGCTCAGGCCAAGACCGGTTCCCTTTTTATTTCTGTTTTTTACCAAATCGACCTGTTCAAAAGCGTCAAACAGCGTCGGCAGGCTTTCTACCGGTATTCCTATGCCCGTGTCACTAACGCTAATGTACATATTGGTATCGGTAAAGCTTACCGTTAACTGAATATTGCCCTTATCGGTAAATTTGACCGCGTTACCGAGCAGGTTCAACAGTATCTGCCTGAGCCGCATGTCGTCGCCGTAAAGGCACAACGGTTCCTGTTTTTGTACTAGCATGTTAAACGAAATAGTCTTATGGCTGTCCTCAATCAGAAAATGGGCAATTGAATTTATATTGTCAATCATTGCATCAAAGTCGAAATGCACCGGAACAAGCTGTAATTTTCCGGCCTGCAATTTCGATACGTCCAGAATATCATTGATAATGTTCAAAAGCGCACCGGCGGACATTTTTATATCCTGGGCGTAGCGCATTTGCCGTTCATTTAAATTTTCATGAAGAAGTAATTCCGACATACCCAGTACCGCATTCATCGGCGTGCGTATTTCGTGCGACATATTTGCAAAGAAGAGTGACTTTGCGGCTAACGCATCTTCCGCCGCCTTTTTTGCCTCGCACAACTGTTCTTGGGTTTTCTTTTTTTCGGTTTCGTCTTTGATCGATTGCAAATATGCCATGGAACCGTCTACCCAGCGTATAATCGCCGACTTTCCGCCAACCCACGCGTCAATGGTTTCGTCATACAAATATTCATAATCACGGCTTGGATATGAATCTTTCTGCGGTAACAGCTTTGGCATTTGACAAATGGAACAAGGCTTGTCTAAATTTCTCATAGCCTTGTAACATTTTTTTCCTATACAGGCATTAATATCCAGCCCTAAGAAATCGGCGCAGTTTTTATTGATATATTTCAGGTTATAATCAAGATCGGTAACAATTACCAGGCTGTCAATATTTGCCATAATTGTCGTCACTTTATTCATTTCTGCAATGTTGTCAACCATATTCCCAATCTGGTTTGCCAGCAGTCCAAGCTCGTCATTATTTTTACTGCGAATGGGATACGACAAATTTCCTTTGGAAATTTCGTCCATGGCTTTTTCCATTTTGGTAATGGGCGTTTTTATGGTTTTGCTTATAAAAAGCGATACTAAAACCGACAAAATAACGAGTGCCGCCGCCATATTGATTAACAATATTATTGACCGGTGCGAATTAACCGTTGTTTCCGCCGATACGTCATGAACCATGAGGGAAATATAACGGTAAAATGTTTCCAGCCTTTCCGAGATAGTATCGCCGACCTGGATAATTTCCCCCAGAACCCTGCGGGTATCCTGTTTATCGGTAAACAGAGCGATGTCCAGTTCTTTTGATTTCACCAGATACTCATTAAGGAATATATCCATGGTAGTATCAAGAAATTCCATACGTTTTTGTTTTTCTGCTTGAGGCAGAATGGCATCGCCGCTTAAATTATCCCGGTACTCATTCATATGGTTGATCAGCTGTTCGGCATAAGTATTAAAGTTGTTTTGAACAGCCAGGAATTCATTCTCGCTTGCGTTTATTTTTGCCAAATATTCCTTGCTAAGATTTATATAACGAAGCTGGTGCATATCGGCAATAAGTTTTGATATACGGTTCTGGCGCTCAATTGATGTGTCGATAAGGTTGCTGTATTTCCGGTCAACACTGCCAAGTTCCACACCGGCCAGTATCGCCAGAATAACCAACAGAAATACCGGTATCCCTAGGGTAAACAATAATTTGTACCTGATCTTGAGGTCGTTATACCATTTCATTTTACGCCGCCCTTTTTTCAAGAAGGTTTTTCCTGACAATATGCCGCGCTACCTTTTCGCGCAAAGTGTCCGGTTGAAACGGTTTTACGATATAATCGCGGGCACCCAGCGTCAGGGCGGAGGTTACATAGTCACTTGCTCCCTCGGAAGTTAAAAAAACAATCGGCGTATTTTGGTGTTCCTCAAAACTTCTTATAATGGGAATAAGATCAAACCCCGAAAGTTCGGGCATTTTATAATCAAGCAAAAACAATTCCGGCGTTATCTGCTTCAGGATTTTTTCAAGCATGGTGGGGTTTGCCAAACGGTAGACCGTGTAATCTTCACTCAATACGGAAGATATGGTTTGCAACATAACCGGGGAATCGTCAATGGCAAGGATACGCATTTTGCGGGTTGCTTCCTCGTGCTCCAATTGAGCAAGAAATTTGCTTAAGGGAAGTTCTTCGAATGTATAATCGGGAGATTCACCGGTTTGATTGTTGGCAGGCGACCCGTTAGATGTAGTTTTATTTTCCGATTTCTTCTCCGCTTTCTTTAAACGGGTACACAGATCGTATATGTCTCTTGAAAGTTTTTCGGCATAGAGGGCGGAAAATTCCTTGTGCCCCATTTTACCCGATTTAACAATCTCGTCAATGGTGGTCATAAATTTATTACAACCCATGTTATTCATCATTTCCTCGATGCTTGACACGATTTGGAAATCGTACTTTTCGCCTTGAAGTGCGGCTATCCTGTCCAGGGTAATTACCAGATTCGCCGTCTGATTAATAAATCTCGACAACAGATGAAAGTATTCATTGATAAACATAGTGGGATTGAGCCTTGCCGCCATTCGCAAATCAATGTCATTGATCTTCAAAAGGGACGCAAAATCAAACCGCCGATTGTATAAGTTTTCCATGGATTGACCTCCGTTTTTTGTATCTACTCAGAAATTAGAAAAATCCGCTTCCAGCGGCAAGAAAATTCGCTTATGTATGAAAGGATTTATCGCTAATAGCTTGGTATTAATACATCAGAAAGTTTGAATTTATGGTGTGCTATCCAATTCTGTTAAATATTTCCAATACCGTTTGGGAATAAATTGTCGCTGTAAGTTGGGATTATTTCTATTTTCATTATTGATGGTTTTATGATAATGCCGCCACAGCTCTTCCCACTTGCCGCCCACCGGTTCTTTCAAGGACGCAGAATGTGTATCGATTTTTAAAAGTTCCAGGGTACCGCTCAGGCAACGAACGCAGAGGCGGCGTTTTTCATCAATGATGATCCAGGGCGTATCTCCGAAGCGTTCCTTAAAGTGCGGTCCCAACACGGGCAGGATAAAATAGTCCGGAGCGCAACGGGCAATGTATACGCCATCCTCGTTGGGGGCGAAACGCAGGAAGCCCATCATGCGGTGGATTTCATGCTCTACCTTGTCCGCGTCCTCACTCTTAAAAGCCGGGTTCCCCGCATAATCGTCTTCCTCGAATAAATCGCCCTGCCTGTCCATGCTCATACTATACAATAGTTTAGATTTCCTTGCAAGATAGTCTAATAACTATCCACTAATCACTAATCACTATTATATGGTATAGTGGACTTACAATGAATTCTGAGCCTTCATCCCCGGACGTGGTTTTATCCATTATCGTACCCTGTTATAACGAAGAAAAAGCAGTTTCCGTTTTTTTTGATGATGTGATTAAGACAGGCGCGTCATTGAAAGTGCCATTTGAATTGATTTTTATTGACGACGGTTCAAAGGACGATACGCTACGCATATTGCGTGAGATTGCCGCCCGGGATGCCAGTCTGCATTACATTTCTCTTTCGCGTAACTTTGGAAAAGAGGCCGCGACGCTTGCCGGACTGCAAAGTGCGCGCGGAGAATATATCGTAACTTTGGATGTGGACGGCCAGGACCCTTTGTCTCTTATTCCCGAAATGCTCAACTCCGTTGTCTCCGGAGAATGTGATTGCGCGGGGGCGCGGCGCGTGGATCGCCTGGGCGAGCCGCCTGTTCGCTCTTTTTTTGCGAGACGTTTTTACAAGCTCATAAAAAAATTCGCCGACATTGATGTGGTGGACGGGGCCAGGGATTTTCGTTTAATGAGCAGAAAATGTTTGGACGCCCTTTTGTCACTGCCGGAACGGAATAGGTTTTCCAAAGGCATTTTGCCGTGGATAGGCTTTAAGACAAAATGGTTTGAATATAAAAACATTGAAAGGGTTTCCGGTAAATCAAAATGGTCTTTTTGGAAACTTTTTCTGTACGCCCTTGACGGCATGATTGCTTTTTCTTCAAAACCTTTGGCTATAGCGTCTGTTATGGGTTTCTTCCTGTTTATTGCCGCGCTCGCGCTGATTGTTTTCATTGTTATCCGTAAATTGACTTTTGGCGATCCGGTTGACGGCTGGGCGTCAACGGTTTGTATTATTCTTTTATGTTCGGGGATACAACTTTTTACCATGGGTATTCTGGGGCAGTACATGGCGAAAACCTATACGGAAGTGAAACAGCGTCCCCATTTTATCATTAAGGAAGCGAAATGAAAAAAATCCATCAAATACTGGTAATTGCCGCCGCGTGCGGGCTGGTATTAGGGGTTCATATATACTGGCTTTCCCAGAAAGATGGTTTTCATGTGGACGAAGGAATGACCATTGCACTTACTTTTTACAACGATTATTTTATGGCAAGAAATTATGACTTTGACCGGGAATACACCGGAAAGGAAATAAAAGAAGAAAGTTTTATTAACAATTCTGGTTTTAAGGAAACCCTGCTGGATATAAAAAGATTATGGGAAGACAACCGCGACCCACCGCATACCAATTTATATTATTCACTTTTGCGTATTGGGATGATGGGGCTGGAGACGACGGATATAAAACCAATTATTTTTAGAGGCGGAATTTTAAATGTAATGCTTTTAATCGTATCGTTTATTTTTTTCCTTCTATTGATGAGATTGCTGTTTCCCGGTTCGCTTTTTTTGCAGTGCGCCGTGACCGTGTGCGCCTTTTTATCGACTGCGGTTATTTCCAATACTGTTTTTATCCGTCCGTATCAAATTCAGGGTACAATGTTTATTATATTCGCTTATTATTTTATTAAAACCATTAACACTACTAACACTAAGGCATTTAATGTAAAGGTTCTCCTTTTATTTTCGTTAATTACCGGAGTTACGCTTTTAACCGGGTATTACGCGATTGTTTTTATTGGATTATTCGGGCTGTATGCCATTTATATTAATTGCAGAG